>CAZVBC010000871.1:0-1506 GCA_964625155.1 uncultured Pirellulaceae bacterium | reverse complement strand
AGGCGACACACTGACAACCGCCAGCGTTTGGGATGACACAGATATTGTGCACGTGGTATTCCAGCCCATCTTTGTCGGAAACGCTCAACATGAAGGAGGATTGCGTCTGCAGAGTGCTCCCGATGAATCGCTAGTGGTCAAGTTTGATGGGTACGGATCCAACTACAACCGAAATCTAGGGGCCGGAATCACTGCTAATGGACAGTTGATTCCAGGTAACAATCGAGTTGGAGGTACTGTTCACGTTCTCGGCCAGCCCGGCTTCCCTGTGATCCTAACCAGCTTGCGTGACGACACCGTAGGTGCAGGTTTGCGACCGGATGGATCATCACAAAACGACACCAATAATGATGGAATAGGATCTATTCCCAGTCCATCCGATTGGCGCGGCATATTAATTGACCAGTACGCCAATGACCGCAATGTAGGCATAGTAATTGAAGCGGAGGATTTTACCGCAGCAGCCCCCGGGCCCAACGGTCAAGTTCGTACATCACAAAGCTTGGGAAGTTTAGCTCCCAATGCTTCGGCCAGCAGTGAACACATGCGATTGGGCTTTGTAGTCGAAGGCGTTCTCAGTCAAGAGCAAGATATTGACGTATACAGCTTTACTGCAGAGGCTGGCACCGAGATTTGGTTGGACGTCGACTATACCATGACCAATCTCGACATGGTTCTGGAGTTGCTCGACCCGAACGGAGCTCTGCTGGCGCGCAGTGATAATAGCACTGACGAGACCATCAATCCGAACCTGATCACCCGAACCTTTTTGGTGGACCCGAACAGTGTAAATCCATTGCCTGTCCGGACGACCAACGTACGCACTCATCGTAGTGGTATCGTAAAAGAGGACGGAACTACCAATCCCCGCGACCCCGGATTGAGAGTGTTTCTGCCTGGTTCGCGCGGTAGCCGTAGTACGTACTATTTCCAGGTTCGCAGTGCGGGTACCGATATATCGAACGTGCGAGGTGGACTGAGCTCAGGTGCCTATCAAGTTCAATTGCGTCTGCGAGAACAGCAGGAATTTGCCGGTTCGCTTGTTAGTTTCGCAGATATTCGGTACGCCACCAACGGTATCCATCTGCGCGGTATGCCGTCGAGTTCACCGCTGATTGGTGAGGCTGCTGAAGACGAAAGTGTTCGTGACGGGCAACAATTGGCTAACAACGGAACTGCAGTTGGACGTCCGCAAATTGGCAGTCGCCCTCAATACATTGGAAACATTCTTGCCACGGCAAACGGAGGTATCAGCGTTGCCGGCACACTCGGCGGTCCAGATGATGTTGATTTCTATCGATTGGATGTGCGCCCAGAAGATTTGGTCGGCGGACTAAATGGTGGATTCGCCTCGATTGTTTTCGATATTGACTATGCGGATGGGCTCAATCGCCCTGATACTTCCGTCAATATATTCCAGGAAGAAGCCTCCGCACGATTCGGTACTCAGTACCGCTTGGTTTATACCAGCGACTCCAGCAACGTGGCTGACGATCAATCGCGACC
>CAZVBC010000870.1:0-1528 GCA_964625155.1 uncultured Pirellulaceae bacterium | reverse complement strand
GCTATTCGCAAATAACCTTCTTCCAAAACCGACTGGTCAGGAAGCTCAAAATCTTTTATTTTTACGGCCATATTATTCTACGTCTTTCTTAGTGTTTTTTACCAACGGTTTAACTTTTTCTTCTGCTGGTTGAACAGGAGCGGCAACTTTCACTTCTACTGGAACCAAAGGTTCAGCTTTTTCCACTTTTGCTGCTTTAACTTCAACTAATTTCGGTTCGGGCTGTTGGTGAGCCTTCCATTTTGAATTTTGATTGTTTCTTGACATTGTTTTATCCTTTTAATTTAATTTTATTTTTAAACCCATGCTGCCCAAGATGCGGTTACACCGATAGATGCTGGAAGCAATCCTGAACCAGTCCCAAAGAATCGTAGCGTCGATCCAGTTGCGCTTGTATTTGCGACTGTTATGTAATATTGGTTGGTAGCGGCTGCCACTCCTTTAAACACCGAATTGGCAACAACGGTACGTGGGGCATCGGCCAGTAAATAATTTATTACCAACGAACCACTGTTATCCGTAGAACCAGAAGTTAGTCCGTTTGCGAACGTTAAAAGGTTCCGTTGGGTGAATTGTTGATCGGTTTCAAATTTTGAACGGTTTGGCACTTATATTTCCTCTATTTTAATAATTCCAATAATTCGAACACCGCTTCATGTCGGTGGTTTTGGGTCAACTCGTGGACATAAACAAACTTGCTTCCTTTGAGTTTTTCTATTTCCCAAATGGCACTATCTTGTTTGTTTTTAAGGTCGATTTGGTGGAAATCCCCGCAAAAAATCATACGGCTTCCTTTACCTAACCTTCCTATGCACATTTTTAATTGACTTCTGGTAAGGTTCTGGGCTTCGTCCAAAATACATATCGAGTCTGAGAATGTGCGCCCCCTGAAAAACGTGAGCGGGACTATTTCAATGATTTCGTCCCGTTCAAGTTGGTCCAACTTTTCTTTTTTATTATAAACCTTCCTGAAATTATCACGGATAGGGACAAGCCAAGGGTCAAGTTTTTCTTCCAAACTTCCCGGTAAAAACCCGTTGTCTTCGGTCGATACCGTAGGTCTGGTTATAACTATCTTTGAAATGTTCTTTTTGAACAACTGATCCAAAGCAATCGCGCTGGCTGTCAGGGTTTTTCCGGTTCCCGGATTTCCTACTAAAAATGTAAATGGATGGTTAAGAATTTGCTCTTTTGCAAGTTTTTGTTCTTCGATAAGCTGAATATCGTATTTGATGTTCTTTTCACGTTCTCTATCCAATATTTGATTCCTTTTTAGTTTCTTATAAATATCCAAGCCATAAACAAAAACCTGTTACCATTTTACAACGATAACAGGTAACCTAAATTCTTATTCAGTCGGTTTTAAATTACTGAATTGACCCGTTCACGGATTTCGTCCAAAGTTGATTTAAATGACTCAATTAATTGCGTTGGGAGTTTTCGGATAAACCCAACGGTATCGGTTAGCAAAAATGGAATATTTCCTAAAACAACCTTTCTTACGGTCGAGTCGATGGTGGCGAAGAGT
>CAZVBC010000869.1:0-1530 GCA_964625155.1 uncultured Pirellulaceae bacterium | reverse complement strand
GGTTTGGGGGCAAAGCCCCCAATTGTCCACCCACAGATTCTGCGGATGAGCCAAAAAAAAACTCACCATCCACACCGCTCTTCCGCAAGGTTGCCGCAGATGCCGCGATCAAAAGCTAAACAACATCGGGCTGCGGGTTCAACGTTCGAATCGTGAAGACCTGACGGCTCCGACAATGTTGCAGCCACACTCCGTGTACCGTCCGCGACGGCCTAATTCCTAGGACAATTTGGT
Source organism: uncultured Pirellulaceae bacterium (assembly GCA_964625155.1). Lineage (GTDB taxonomy): Bacteria > Planctomycetota > Planctomycetia > Pirellulales > Pirellulaceae > Aureliella. The sequence goes on along the minus strand of CAZVBC010000869.1, from coordinate 1,296 downwards.
GAGCGGCACATGGAATGTGCCTACTACGTTGGCTTTTGTCGGCAACGTGAAGTCCTGATTTTTCTAGTATTTGCGTTGTTTACACCAGATTTCAACGCATGTTTCGCAAGGTTCCGAGAGTGACTTTCTCCCTGGAATCTAAAACGATTCGCCCTTTAGAATCCAACCCTCTAGTTTCTTGACCCTCTTGACTGATGTGACTGAGGAGATTTCTCGATGAAGCTCACGCGATTTTTGTCAAGCTGCTTCGTGCTGGGAGCTTTGACCGTCGGGGCGTTGACCTCGACAACGCTGGCGCAGGGCACCGCAGCCAAAGGTAAGTCCGCCGAGGCATTCACAACGGGTTCGTCCGACGAAATCATCAAGTTCGTGAATGAACAAGTGCGTCAAGGCTGGGAAAACAACGAAGTTAAGCCGTCTGAAATTGCCGAGGATGCGGAATGGATCCGTCGGGTCTATCTCGACATCGTCGGCCACATTCCCGAGTCGGACACCGTCGAAAAATTCATCGCTGACAAGGACAAAGCGAAACGCTCCAAAGTCATCGATAAGCTGCTGGATGACGATGGCTACATCCGCAACTTCACCACGATTTGGACCAATCTCTCCATCGGTCGCGGAACGCCGCGTCGTGTTAGCCGCACCGGCATGCAAAAGTTCTACCGCGAAGCGTTTGCTAAGAACCGTCCTTGGAATGAAGTGGTTTACGACATCGTCTCTGCCGAAGGTCACTTCGAAGAGAACGGTGCTGTGAACTACATGCTCGCTCAAATGCAGATGGCGGACGAAATGGTCCAAGCCACTGCCAAGACCGCGCGGTTGTTCTTGGGCGTCCAAGTCCAATGCACTCAGTGCCACAACCATCCGTTTAACGAGTGGCAACAGAATCAGTTTCGGGAGTTCAATAGCTTCTTCCGTCAAGCACGGAAGATCGATCATCAGAAGGCCGACCCCAAGACCGGACGCCGCATTGATGACTTCTCGGAACTCGTGATTGGAAACTACACCGGTCCGGTTTACTACGAGAAACGCAACGGCGAAATGCGCGTCGCGTATCCGAAGTTCTACGAAAAGCAAATCGAAGATGGCGAAGGCATTGATCGTCGTAAAGAGTTCGCCAAGCTTGTGACCGAAGGCGACAAGCCGTTGATCGCGTTGTCGATGGTCAATCGCACTTGGGGTCACTTCTTTGGATACGGCTTCACCAAACCCATCGACGACATGGGCCCCCACAACCAAGCGTCGCATCCGCAATTGCATGACCGCTTGGCCGCTGAATTCGTCAAGAGTCGCTAC
>CAZVBC010000868.1:0-1531 GCA_964625155.1 uncultured Pirellulaceae bacterium | reverse complement strand
AATGGCAAATTCTCCATAAATGCCTTATTCCATTCAAAAAGCGTTTTTGAGAATGAACTGGCTGTCTATTGTAATCGACTTCCAATCGCAGCGACATCGAACCTGTTTTGCTGAGATCGGAGGCGTGACGCGAGTAATGTGCTAGAGTTTAGCGGTCCTAGAGAAGGAAACGCTAGATGTCCAAGAGAACGAATTTAACTGCCGCGCAGAAGGTAGCGATAGTACGAGAGCACTTGATAGAGAAAGTGCCCGTGTCAACGCTCTGCGATAAGCACAAGATCAGCCCGGTCAACTTCTATAACTGGCAGCGGCTGCTGTTTGAGAATGCTGAAGGTTGCTTCGAGCGGAAAAAGAATGGAGCCAACGCGAAGCGTCAAGACGAGGCGGCGGCTCGCAAGATCGAGCAGTTGGAGGCGAAACTGCAGTCCAAGAATGAAGTGATTGCTGAGTTGCTGCAGGAGCATGTCGAGCTAAAAAAAGAACTTGGGGAACCCTGAACGGCAAATGGGTTCCCCACGAAATTCGCGACCAGGTAGTGGACTACGTTGAGCGTTGGACGGCCAAGACGGAAGTCACTCAAGGCCAATTGCTCAGCTGGGCTGGGCTCTGGTCATCCACTTTTTGCAAGTGGAAGCGTTACTACGGCAAGGCCTTTGAACACAACGCTTGGATCCCACGCGATCATTGGCTTGAGGACTGGGAGAAGCAGGCCATCATTCAGTTTCACTTCGATCATCCACTCAATGGTTATCGTCGACTGACGTACATGATGATGGATGCCAATGTTGTGGCGACGAGTCCGGGCACTGTCTACAACGTTCTGAAAGCGGCTGGCGTGATGAAACCGTTGCAGAAGCCAACGAAGAAAGGCACCGGATTCGTTCAGCCTTTGGCGGCTCACGAGCACTGGCACACCGACATCGCTTACTTAAATATTGCAGGTACGTTTTACTTCATCGCGTCGGTACTGGATGGCTATAGTCGATCGGTTATCCACTGGGACATACGCGAGAAGATGGAGGAGTCAGACATAGAGATCATCCTGCAAGCAGCCAAGGAGAAACATCCTGCGGCACGACCTCGCGTGATCTCTGATAACGGCCCACAGTTCATTGCGAAAGACTTCAAGGAGTTCATACGAATCAGCGGTATGACGCATGTACGCACCAGTCCGTTCTATCCACAGAGCAATGGTAAGATCGAGCGATTTCATAAATCACTTAAGGGCGAATGCATTCGCCCTGGAACGCCACTGAGTCTGGAAGATGCGAAACGGATTGTGGGTCACTACGTCGAGGAATACAACGAGCGACGGCTTCACAGTGCGTTGGGTTATGTCACTCCCAAGGACATGCTCGAAGGTCGCCAGCAAGCCATCTTTGACGAGCGTGATCGTAAGCTGGAAGAGGCTCGTGAGCGACGCGCACAGAATCGCGCCATGCAGCGAGAGAAACAATCGGAAGCACCCTCTGTTTCAACAACGACAAGCTATACTGCAAGTACTCAACCGAAGGATAGGGCTCTGCTGGGA
>CAZVBC010000867.1:0-1536 GCA_964625155.1 uncultured Pirellulaceae bacterium | reverse complement strand
GCGCCAGCAGCGGCAGCGCCATCTTTACCGGGCTGGCCCTCCGCCGGAGGTTGACCTGGGGGAGTCGGTGACGGTCGACCGGGCATACCAGGCGGGACACGAGCTCCTGCCGCAGGCGCCGCGCCAGGAACGGCTCCAGGAGGAACGGACGGTGGCGTCTGAGCTTGAAGAATGTGAGGATCGCTGCATACAACAAAACAGCAGCCTAGTAACATGTTCGACACAACGATTCGTAATGATCCGCTGAGGTGTAGTTTCATAGCAGAAGCCTGTTTGTAGTTAGAATCGGTGGCGGCACCGCAAGCAGCTCATCCTTCGACACCGCTGGTTGGGAGGACTGTGCGACACTTCATCCTCGAAATCATTACTCAATCCAATTAGTTGGCATTACAACTCACTGAACATTATTCCCCAATTGAGCAGGTATTGCCAGAAAGTTCAAGAAAAAATTTCCAATGTCTCACAAGATTTTGCTTGGCTTGGACGAGGCGGGGTACGGCCCCAACATTGGTCCTTTGGTAATTGGAGCGTCCATTTGGCAAGTTACCAATGAATATGATGCCCAACAACTCGGATTTGATCTAAGGCCGACGGTGATCGAAAAAACTTGGCGAAATGGGGACAAACACATACCGCTGGGTGATTCAAAGAACCTGTTCAGTCCGAATGCAGGCATTCGGTCGCTGGAAACCGGAGTGTGGAGTATGTTGGCAGCTTTGGGAACTGGAGAATTGACTCTGGCAGAGTTGATAGACCAGCTTTGCCAACCGGGAACTGCCAATCGGCTGGCCGTACATCCGTGGTACGATACTGTAGATCAACCTGGGATGATCGAGCAATCGCGGTCGCTGATCAATGAGTTACAAACGGCGGCCAAAGAGCAGTTTGACCGAGCTGGAGTTAGATTTTTGGGTGCGCACGCGCGGATAATCGCGGAGCAGGAGTTCAACCAACAAGTTGCCGAGTCGGGGTCCAAAGGACAATTGCTGTCGGTTCAAACGCTTTCCTTGGCAGCTACCTTGATGGATCAGTTTAAATGCCCGATTGAAGTCTATTGCGATCGGCAAGGCGGTCGCAAAAAGTACCTGCCATTGCTGATGGAGATCATGTCCCCGGAATGGTTCCAAGTCGTCGACGAATCGCCAGCAAGATCGAGTTACCGATCACTGTCGAAACCATTCAAGACCATTCACTTTACGGTCGGGGGCGATGCATTTCCTCCGGTAGGACTAGCCTCGATGACGGCAAAATACCTGCGCGAGAGATTGATGTCGTTGATCAATGCATTCTGGCGAAAGCACCAGAGAAACTTGCGCCCAACTGCAGGATATCCCCAAGACGCTAAACGATTTCGTTCGGAAATTGCCTCTTTGGCTCAAGAGCTTGGTTTTCAACCAGACTCTTGGTGGCGAGTTTGCTGATTGAAGTTGCGTTTTTGCGCTGGGTTCAACAGTCGTAGTACATGCAGAACTCGTAAGGGTGCGGTCGCAAACGAATCGCGTCCACTTCGATGGCCCTTTTGTATTGAATCCAGGC
>CAZVBC010000866.1:0-1536 GCA_964625155.1 uncultured Pirellulaceae bacterium | reverse complement strand
TTGCGGATGCGGTGGTGACTGGAGTAACGGAAAGCGAAAGGGAACGCTACGCAAAATTAGCCGAGTTCTACCAACGCAAATGGCAACAGATGGATCCGATGATGTTCGGTTTGCGAAGGTACAAATCAACTGTCAATGAAAACTGCGAACGAGTTGCTTTGGAAGGTTACGTCGCTCCCATGGGTACAGCTAAATACGGCTGGTTGGCAAACCTGCTGGGCCCGCCGACGCACATCGAGATCAAATTGCCCGGTGATGACATTGCGACCGTCCAAGCGCACATGCGAGGATCGATCAGCGGGCGTGTGGCTGATTATCATCTGTTTACTGGCATCAAAGATATGGTTCCTCCGGAACCGGGTGAAACCAAAGGGTTGATCAAGACGCTCCGGTTTCTCAAGTCGGTCCCTGCCTACTTGGGTGCTTGGCCTATGCCGGGTTGGTTGGATACTTTGCCCTTGGGATTGCGTGGTGGCAGGTCAGGACCCGACGGATTGTCACGGCTTTTGCTTGGCCTGTGGCGGTGGCAAGGGAATGACATCAGTTTACTGTCGTTCGATCGCACAATAATCGAACATGCCGCAGGCAGTGTGTTGCCAACGGAATCACCAGATGCAGCGCAAGTGCGGGCGCGCGTGGGTGATCTTTCCGGATCGCAGTTGGCTGAGTGGATCAATGCGCACTGGTATCGCCGGGCGTGGCAAGCGTCGCAGGGAAATGCCAGACTGCTCGATTCGATCCACCAGCAATTTAAAGTCTCAGGCAATGAGGCGTTTGAAGCTGCCGAAAAACTGCTCGACGTACGGTTGCAGTGTCCCTTGGGAGGAGAGTACACGTTTTCAACAACAGTCAACTCACAGGAAGTCGGTTGGTGGACCAGCACCGCTTGGTCTCAAGCGACGGTTTCATCGAGCGGTAATCTGGTACCTCCCACCAATTACTCAGCTCCATGGCTAAATTGGTTTCGAGGTGGACAGGTTCATGTGACCCAGTGGCCCGAGAGGTTGGCGTTAGTAGGAACGTTTGACCTTCAATTTCCGGATGCACCTAACGAGAACTCCCCAGCTCTGCCCTCCATGAACTTCGACCTTTTTCAATTGCCTCTGAAACTGTTTGGTGGGGAACAGCAGAAAGAGCAACCTGTTCAACGTAAGAGCTTCTAATGCAACAGCGACTTTTTTCGGGTGACGACTCGATTCAAGTATTGTCGAACGTGCTGGCCGACTTCAATGTCCAGCGAATAATGATTATTGCTGACCAACCTGCATTGATTGCCTGCGGAGCTAAAGCAAAGGTCGAGCAAGCGACGGCGAAATATCGAGTGAGTACTTTTTCTGAATTCAAACTAAACCCCAAAATCGAAGACGTGGAACAAGGAATCAAACTATTTCGCCAAGCGCGGCCGGAGGTGATGTTGGCGATTGGTGGTGGTTCTGCAATCGATATGGCCAAACTGGTCGCTTATTGTGGTAGCCAAACTGAGAGTGCGCGCGAATGTATTGTGGGTTCGGTCGCAAAGGCCATCGCCGGTCCACC
>CAZVBC010000865.1:0-1538 GCA_964625155.1 uncultured Pirellulaceae bacterium | reverse complement strand
GAAGGAGAGGATTGAACGCGGACGGAATGATATGGTTCTGCCGTGTCCCAATAAAGCCCGAGAGGGAAAGACTCCTTCGGAATGCTGACGGCGATTGCATAGGATCGATAAGGTGCTTGCTTGGTATGTACCTTCACCCAATCTGAGATCGGGCTATGCGTGGCGACTACCAGATTGCTCGCGATAATCTGTTTTCCGCTGCGGGTCGTGACGCGAACCTGTTCGCCGTCATCAAACTTATCGACATGTTCGTTGGAGAAGATGCGCCCTCCCATCTCTTCGATACCATCGCAGAGTGCGTCCAGATACTTGAGGACATGAAACTGGGCCTGCCGCGAAAATTTGATGGCTGGAAGAACCGGACCGAATGGCAGTTGGTCGACCAGGCGAGCTGAAAGCGCGGGCAAGTCTTGCACCGCATCGAGTTCTCGCTGCAGTTCTTTGATCGTGTGCTCATCATCGTCGGCAGCAAACAAATATCCATCGACGCGTTTGAAGTCGCAATCGATTACGAACAGGTTGATGATTGCTTCGATTTTGTTTATGGCTGAGACATGACTTTCCGCTATGAGCGCCGCGTTTTCCTTGCCGTGCATCCGCGCAATCTCGAAGTAACGCGCATCAAGCACAGCCGTAATGTGCGCCGTCGTTCTACAAGTATCGCCACCGCCAATCGGGCCGTCATCCAAAACGACCACCGACTTGCCGTTTTGCAAGAGGAGCAGTGCTGTCGATAAGCCGGTGATGCCGGCTCCGATAATACAAACATCTACTGCATCGATATCGTCAGTCAACGCAGGGAATGTGCGACGGGGACTATTTTCCATCCAAACTGATGAGGTCTGCTTGTCCGGTTTGTTTTCATTCATTTCAATCAAAGCTCCTCAAACTCGTCCCTGGACGTCCGACCCATCCGGAGTCGGGTTAATCAGGTTGCCCGGTGACGGCTCCGCGGGTGGTGCATTCTTGATTTGCGCGTTATGAGTGTTTTTTGCCATCATCGCTTCGGTCAGTCCCGGCGCCATCGCATCGGAAATGGAGAACAGTACCCCGCCCTTCCCGACGGCTACTTCTGCTTTGGGATGGAATATCAGATCAATGAATGTCTCCACAACTTCCAGTGGATTGCTGACCGGCGGGATGGCTACGGCTTCCCGACCTGTGTAGTTGGCAGCGTGTTCGAAAAACGGCGTTTCCATCGCCATCGGCAGAACCGAGCAGACGTGGATATTGTCGAGCTTGCGTTCAGACATTTCCTGCCGCAATGAAGCTGTCAATCCGATTACACCGTGTTTTGCGGCAGAATATGAAGCGTAATAGGGCGCAGCGATTCTGCCGATCATTGACGCGACGTTAATCAGGGTGCCGAAGCCCTGACTCTCAAATGCTTGCAGTGCAAAATAGCTTCCATACATTGTGCCGTTGAGATCGGTTTCGATCACCTTTATGTGGTCTTCCAGCGGTACGTCGGTAAAGTTCCCTATCGCTGCGCCACCGGCATTAGTGATCCAGACATCGATTCTTCCAAACTTGGCAAT
>CAZVBC010000864.1:0-1545 GCA_964625155.1 uncultured Pirellulaceae bacterium | reverse complement strand
TGGAACTGGATGTATTCACAGAGTCTGAGTCCTTTGATTTCTTGGAAGTTCGGACGAACCGCAAGTTACAAGACTCTGAACATTCGGAAGGCCCCACCCCGAGTTGAGCAGAACAAAAAATGACTATGGCACATTACTGGCTTCTCTTTCGAGGTTTGAGGAAGCTGAACAAGCTTTCGCGCAATGCCTTGCCAGTGATGAGGAATGTCTCGGCAAATCGCACCCCAACAACGCAACAACACTTTTTAATCTCGGTGAACTTGAGAAGAAAAGAAAGAATTTCTCGAAGGCAATCGAGTATTTTGAATCCGCTCGGTCGGTACTCCAGGACTCCGCCAGACCTAATCTTGTCTTACAGGGAAGGGTGATGCACGCGATCGCTGCAACCCATTGTTCAATCGGTCGTTTCGAACAAGCACAAGCAAGCATCGTCGTGGCGCTCGGCGACTTCGAGTCCACTTTACGAACAGAGGACGAACTCTATCTGAAGAGCCAGATACTGTACTTCCGAATTATCTATAACCTTCGCAGATTGCAGGATGCCTACGATGGACTAACTGCGTTGCTCGACCGCCAAAAAACGATCCTTGGCGAAGATCATGATCAGATCGCAGAATCGTCAGGTGTGCTCAGTTTGATCTGCATGGACCTAGGGAAACTCGAAGACGCAGCTCGCTACCTCAAGATCGCGCTGAAGATATGGAGCCGTTCTGCTGGCCGCAAGTCCAGTGATTTCAATGTTACCCTGAATAACCTTGGCGAAGTACATCGCAAAATGGGGCGATACTCAGAAGCAGAGTCCTTCCTCCAACTCTATCTGGAGTGGGTTCTTGAAACGCTCGGCGAACAGACTGAAGACTATGCGGTCGCAATGAACAATCTTGGGCTTGTTTTCCTTTACACTAATCGCCTCTCAGCGGCCTCAAGATCTTTCAAGAGTGCGGTATGTGTATCTGCCAAATTACTTGGGGTTCGCCATCCATATACAATTCAGTTTAAAAAGAACCTCAAATTGTGCCGACGTCTGTTTCTTGAACTCACAATTGTAGTGACGCCTATTCGAATCATTGCGAGTTGTTATCGTTACGCTCGAAACAGCATGGGGTTGCTGGTTGGTCGTAAGCCTAAATCCTCACCCGTTCAATCTCATCCAGGCTGATTTCGTCGCTGGTACGATCGTAGAGTTTGGTAGTGCGAGCCGATTCGTGGCAAGCGATGCGCATGGCATTTTCAAGGGTTCCGCCATTTTGGAGATAGCTCGTAATCCCCGTTGCGCGCCACGTGTGGCAACCAATTTGAGGCGAAAGCCCAGCGGACTTGGCTCGGCGCTTGATCATCCGAAGTGCGTCCGTCCGGGACATTCGGTTCGCTGAAAGGCGCTTGTCGGGCCCAATCGTCCGAAAGAGCGGCGATTTCGCTTGAGCCTGGATGTTGGCAGCCAGCATGGAGTCATCGAGATAGGCTTCGGCGTTGTGGTGGGCAGGTACGTCGTGCCTTTTCCCGCCCTTCTCATGCAGCCGGAACCACATTCGGCGTCCCTGCGGA
>CAZVBC010000863.1:0-1569 GCA_964625155.1 uncultured Pirellulaceae bacterium | reverse complement strand
CAGCGGATTTGCAAATTGGTCATTATCTTGCAAGATCGTAGAATGAACTTGGCTCGTGCACTTGGTTATTGAGTAGTTACGGTCGTAGGACATCGAAAATGGGGCTGAGCTCGATTTCGTCGAAACTGTAAATCGCATGCTTTTCGAATTCTTGGCTCAGCGGAGCATTTCCGGGCCGGACGCTCGCGGCAATTTGTAAACCGGCACTTGCCGCCGCAGCCAACTCGGCACCAACGTCACTGATAAAAAGTATCTGGCTGGGAGAGCGGCACTACACAAGATCCTGCTGGTTAGAACGGCACGCAAAATGAAAATAAAGCGATTATTGAATGCAGCCGAACTGGAGGTCTCGCCCATCGTGGCCAACTGCTGTATGAACCGCGAGAGAGAGCTTCTTGGCTCGAATAGTTACGAAATGGAGCTGGGATTCGATCCGCTGAATTGGTTGCGCGGGCGATTGGCAAGGCACCAGACCGTACGCTGGCTCGATTTGTGTTGTGGTAGCGGCAAGGCGCTGATCCAAGCCGCGAAGTTGTGTGAGGGTATTGGAGTTCATGCGATAAAAATCACCGGCGTTGACTTGGTGGGAATGTTTTTAGCCAGTGACTCACCCCATTTACAATTGGTTCAATGCTCTATCTTTGAATACAAGCCTGTCGAACGCTTTGACCTAATCACCTGTGTACACGGACTCCACTATCTTGGAGACAAGCTGCAGGCAATAAGGCTTGCTGCGTCTTGGCTGGTAAGCGATGGGCGCTATGTGGCGAATCTGGACCCTCAAGATCTATGCCTCTCGGAGTCAGGACAAGGACAACGCAGAATTGTGCGATTTCTTCGCGATCAGGGATTCGAGTATTTGTCAGCTAAACACATATTGCAACGTACGGGCCACAAGCAGTTGAAGATTCCGTTCCCATTTAGGGGGCCGACGATACCGCTGGCCCAAACTACACGAAGCAATCGGCTGTGAATTCCTACTACGACTAAAATGTATTCAGTTGCGAGTTAATGACACCCGAATGCCAGGAGCGTATTCTTGTCGCGCAAGTACAGAAAAACACGCCAAGCACAATTTGCCGCCGCTTACTTCTGATCCGCGTTTTCAGGTTTTTAACTAGCCCGTTTGCAGGTGATCGAGTAATCAAGGAGGCTGGGAGGACCATGGTCCTCCCGAAGCCCATCTTGAAGTGAAGTTTTGCTTCAAAGAAACAGCTTGGACTAACGGCAACAAAAAAGCCTGAATCTCACGTACCACATCCGCAATGGAATCGGGGGCACCGGTCAGCTTTGACTTGCGAACAAATGCAGTCCACTGACTTTGCTTAATCGAGTCGTCAAGGAGCGGAGGCGAAAAAACGAACTGCTCGGAGTCGATAATCGTACCTCGATTTGCAAATGTCCCCTCAATTGCAAGGCGGAGAATCTCGCCATCAAATTCAAACTGACGCAATAGTAAATGAATGTCGTAGAAGTCCTTCATGCGACTGTTGAGCTGCCCGAACTTGACCATTGCCTCAAACTTTTCCGCGATGACCGTCTCTTTGGGATAGCCTTTCAGACGCGGCG
>CAZVBC010000862.1:0-1578 GCA_964625155.1 uncultured Pirellulaceae bacterium | reverse complement strand
TCGACCAATAGATCACTGACAGCATGTTCCATGTGTTCAGCTTCGTCATGGACTTCGTCCCAAGTCAACTTGAGAGTCCTGGCGAGAAACAATTCGATCAATCGATGGCGGCGCAGTACGCGCAGCGCCAATCGCTGACCTTGATCAGTCAAACGCACGCCAACGTACGGTCGATGTTCGGCTAGTTCACTGTCGTGCAGCGTCTTTAACATACTCGTCACGCTGCTCGGCGACACACCTAATTGAGTCGCCAGAGCGCCAGTTGAGACAACCTCGGATTGGTCCGACCCGGCGAGTTGATAAATTGCTTTGACGTAGTTTTCGATAGTCAGGCTTGGCACGCTCAGTCAATTCCGCTGGCTGTTGTGGAGGCTTCGTGCGACCTGCTCGGCCGCTGCCATCACGCGAAGGATGTTCTTGTTGAGAATTTTTTCAAGATCGGATTCTGAATATCCGCGATCAAGCAACACTTGTGTGAGCACAGGATATTTAGAGACGTCTTCGATTTGCCGCGGTACCGTGTCGATGCCGTCGTAATCACTGCCGATGCCGACGTGATCGATACCGGCAACTTTGACAATGTGGTCGACATGATCAGCAACATCGTAAACCGAACCGGGCAGCATGGGATGTTGGCTTTCTAAGAGAGCGAGCGCTTTTTTCATTCCATCTGCATCGTCGCCATACTTCAAACGCAATTCACGCCTCTGTTCTGCCAGAACTCGCGATCGCTTGGCCGAGGCAGGGACGACAAAACCCGAATAGAAATTAACCATGACCACACCTCCATCGGCGCGCATCTGCCGAAGAATTTCATCGGGTACATTGCGTGGATGATCGGCCACAGCACGGGCCGAAGAATGAGAAAAAATGACTGGTGCCACACTTGTGTCGAGGGCATCTTGCATCGTATCGGGTGAGACATGTGAAATGTCGACCAACATTCCCAAACGATTCATTTCGCGAACGACCTCGCGCCCGAACTCACTCAGTCCCTGGCTTTTTGCCTTGTCACAACAGGAATCCGCCCAATCCAGCGTATCGCTATGAGTGAGTGTCATGTAGCGTGCACCGAATTGATAAAGTCGTCGAAGCTTTTCGATCGAGTTATCGATGGCATGCCCACCTTCCACACCAATCAAGGATGCGATGCGACCAGCCGTCTGGATGCGCAGGACATCTTGGCTGGTCAGTGCCGTTTCGAAGACGGTCGGGTATTTTTGGACCATCGCATTGACGATCTCAATTTGCTCCAGCGTCATTTGGTGCGCGGTGCCGTCGTAGGCGGTATTGGATGGAACATAAACCGACCAAAACTGGGCACCCACTCCACCTTGACGTAATCTGGCTATGTCGGTGTGTAACGTAGGCTGTGGTTTGGCGATATCAATTCTCGCGAATGTCCGTGAACCTTTTTCGCGAATCATCCAAGGCAAGTCGTTGTGTCCATCGAAGACGAAACTGCGTCGATGAAGCGCCAGCGCACGTTCGGAGACCACAACCTTGGCCTCACTGCGACCCGAATTGTTAGCCGGCTGCTGAGTTTCAACTTGTGAATGCGCTGTTTGCAGATTCAAT
>CAZVBC010000861.1:0-1586 GCA_964625155.1 uncultured Pirellulaceae bacterium | reverse complement strand
GTACAGTTCAAAAACCTCGCGAATGCGCTGAATTTGGTCGGTTGTGGCATTCGTAAATACCGGCTGTTTTTGAGAATCTAGCCCGTAGGCACGATTTAAAGCAAAATTGTAACTTGCCGTAGTAATGGCCTGATCACTGTCCACCGATCGACGAAGATGATTCTCATCTTGAATGTCTCGATGTCCAGGTTCAGTATTCGAACCAGGATAGTCCAGTCGCAACGGATTGGAAACTGTAACGATCTGCTCAGAAACGATGCGTGATGTCAACGAATTGATAGGGCCAAAATCGAACGCCCCAGCTATGAATCCTGCCGGATCTGAACCGGGGTTGACGCTGGTTACAACAGGTGGATTCGTAGCTGACGTTACGTTGTCACTAGAACCTACCCGCAAGCGAAACGTGCCAGCACCACCTGCGAGGACGTCTATGTCGCTGGCAAACTCTAAGACTGCTCGATCAAGCGTGGGAGCGTAGTTGCTCTTGGTAGGACGAAACACTACATCATCTTGCGGCTGGACCGTATCTTTCGTCAAAATCAACTGATAAAAAGCTGGATCGACTACTGTGGGATTGGGAGAAATAGCGCCTGTTTCCACCACCGATGGGTAAAGATCATCATTGTTGAAATACACATGAATCTCTTTGAGCTTTGGATCCAATGACCCGTCGGCTTTTCGATCGACCGGTTGCGGTACAACGGCCACAACTTGTGCTCCAAGTTCCAAATTGAACTGTATGCTATCGCGATCTGTATTGCTAAAGCGCGGAGTTAGACGGAGATTGCTCGCATTTCGGATCGCAGTGATTCCCTGGCCGGCAATGTCGGCGCCCATAACTTCGACCCGATACAAGTCGTCAGGTAACGTTGACGCGAAGCGGGCAATGACGACTCGATTGTTATCACCAAATCCCAAAAACCCTGGCGATACCACAATGTCGTTGGCATTTCCAAAAGCGTTATCACCTCCAGCTCGAGTAATGCGAATTCCACCCGCGAGGGACGGCTGAGCAATGTCGCCAGATCCATCGAATCGAAAAACCAACTCGTTAGGTGCATCGGTCAGTTGATTTACACCGTTAAATGTAAAAATGTCGCCAGAGTTCGGAGCGATCGATAACAACCTTGGACCGCCAGCTTCACCTTCGCCACGAAGTCCTTCTCCCTCACCAATTAATCCTCCGATCGTTGCAAAAGAATGGACCAAACCATTTTCATGGCTCCACTGACGATATGCATTCTCTACCATTGGAAACCATGGACGGTCCGTTAGGGCTCCACTGGCACCTCCATACGCAGCATCCATTTGGGCGGCAAGGTCGCCTTCAATCTGCGACATGCCGCGCGCTGCGGATGAATTTTCAGTAGATGAATTCATCTCGTAATACGTTGGCAGACCTGCGCCAGAATTGGCGACCATCACCGGCAGTAAATCGCCTGTGTTTACCGCCTCGAAAGCCATCAGCGTACGGGATTCAAAAGTTTCCAACAACATGCGACGTAGTCGATTACGTCTCAGCCGTACAAGCCTGGCGGTTGGAAACTGTCGAAAACGAACATCGCTTGCCATGCGACTTACCTTTT
>CAZVBC010000860.1:0-1595 GCA_964625155.1 uncultured Pirellulaceae bacterium | reverse complement strand
GGGCCGGAGGCCCGACAGATCCTCTGCCGGGGTCGTAAGGCCAGTGCTGTAAAGGTCTTGAGCTTGCGTGTTTTTCGCAATTTCATCAGATTAGCCGGGTGAAGTAAGGGAGAGCTGATCGTGGGAACAATGGAGGCTTATGGATATGGATCGTCCAACTGCAGAATTGCTTGCGCGCATGCCGCTTGCCGAGTCCGTGATGCTGTTGTGGAAATGGGTAACTTCCCCAGAGCGATTGAAAGCGATTTGGGATGAGCATCGAGGCAGATGCTACGAAAGGCAAATCTCGTTTGAGGTCATGGTTCATTTGATCGCGGATGCCTTGATCAAGCACGAAGGGAGTGGTCGCAAGGCTTTTGAACTTGGAATCGAAACTGAGGAGCTGGAGGCCAGCTTGCAGGCTGCTTACCAAAAGCTCGGGCGATTACCCATCGAAGTAAGCCAGGGTTTCTTGACCAGTTGCTCCTCAGCACTGTGTGAAGCCTATCCGCGATGGGCTGAGTATCGATTACCGAAGAGTCTAAGAAAATTTCGGGTGTTGGTAGTTGATGGCAAGGCGATAAAGAGGGCAGCCAAGCGTCTCAAGCCACTCCGAGAAATACGCGGTGGACTGCTGGGCGGACGAGCCTTGGCTGCGGTTGATTGGTGCGACGGACTGGTCTGTGGACTCATCGCTGCCGAATACGGTGAAGCAAACGACAAACGATTCACAGGAGAATTGGTAGAGCAAGTACGACAAGTAAAGTCGGAACCAATTGTATGGGTTGCCGATAGCGCTTTTTGCGACCTAACTCAACCAGCTCATTTTGCTTCCAGAGAAGGCGATCACTTTCTGGTCCGTTATCATGCAGGTATCCCTTTTTTTGAAGACAAGGAAAAGGCTGCCGAGAGTGGTACTGACAAGCTCGGACGCAAGTACAGTCAGTCATGGGGATGGCTTGGAAGTCCCAATAACCGACGTCGTATCTATGTTCGACGAATTGAAGTGGCTCGTCAGGGAAAGAAACCGTTGATCCCGATTACCGATCTCTTGGAAAGCGATCGGTATCCAGCGACAGACTTACTCGAACTATACCGTGAAAGGTGGGCCATTGAGTCGGTGTTTCAACAAGTGACCCAGGTGTTCGGCCTGAAGCATCTCATCGGTGGAACACCGAAGGCAAGCGTATTTCAGTTAGCGTTCTGCATGATTATTGACAACATGTTACAGGTCGTTCGTGCGTACATTGCCCAAGGAAACAATGTCGAGCCACAAGACGTTTCGGTGGAAAAGGTATTCGAAGACGTTGAGGAACAACTCGTCGCATGGAACATTGTGATTGATCTCGATGTGACTACCGACCATTTCTCGCGACCGTTGACACTGAACCAACTCCAAAAACGACTAGAACAACTTCTTGGCAATGCGTGGCGTGAACGTTGGAGAAAAGCCCCGCCTCAAACTCGCGCACCTGTGCGGCCGAAGAAGAACCAAACTGTCGGACGCTCTGGTCACAATTCCGTCTACCGAATACTCCTTGATCACGCGAAGAAATCCAAAAAGACTAAACCAAAAGCCCCCTGAAAGACCTTTACAGCACTGGTCGTAAGGCCCC
>CAZVBC010000859.1:0-1605 GCA_964625155.1 uncultured Pirellulaceae bacterium | reverse complement strand
CCGGTTTCGCAATGGTTAATCATTGAAACTGTCGCTACAGCAACAGAAACAGAAACTGCGACCACAAGCAAGTAGTAAACTCGATTCATGTCAGAGATATAACCGAAAGTTGTGTTCTATGAAGTAGGAAAAAGGTGGCGTATCCTGCTGGTTGAAACAAGATTTTTTCACTAGCGGCCCAACGAGGGCACAGGGAGTACGCCATGAATGAAGGTAATTTATCAGACCTACTGGAACCAGCAGGCAACGCCATGTTTTTGAAGATGGAACCTGGCACAGATGCTCGAGGTATTCTGGATGAGCTTGTACGCGAAGGAGCTCGCAGGATGCTACAGGCGGCGCTGGAAGAAGAAGTGAATTCGTTTTTGGCAGCGAATTCCGCTAAGGTCGATGCGAGCGGTCGACGCTTGGTCGTTCGTAATGGTTACATGCCGTCACGGGAGTTGGTTACCGGAGCCGGGAGCTTAGCAGTCAGCCAACCCCGCGTGCGCGATAAGTCACCTGACTCCGAGGATCGAGTCACGTTTACATCGGCCATTTTGCCGCCGTATTTACGTCGCTCCAAGGCCATCGATGAACTGATCCCTTGGCTTTACCTCAGGGGAGTTTCTACGGGCGACTTTTCGGAAGCTCTGCAGTGTCTGACAGGTTCTCCGGTTGATGGAGTAGGGCCCAACACGATCGTGCGGCTAAAAGAGAAATGGACAGACGAATACGATGCTTGGAACAAACGTGACCTTTCAGAGAAGCAGTATGTTTATGTCTGGGCCGATGGAATACATGTCCACGTTCGCTTGGAAGACCAAGAAAATCAGCGGCAATGCATCCTCGTGCTAATGGGAGCAACTGCCGATGGCCATAAAGAATTGATTGCAGTGAGAGATGGCTTCCGTGAGAGCGAAGCGAGTTGGACAGAGCTTCTCAGCGACATCAAAGCACGCGGCTTAAAGGTAGAGCCACGGCTCGCGATCGGTGATGGAGCCCTTGGTTTTTGGGCTGCTGTGCGAAAAGTCTTCTTGAAAGTACGCGAGCAGCGTTGTTGGTTTCACAAGAGCGCGAATGTCGTGAATCGTCTTCCTAAAAGCGTTCAGCCTCGAGCCAGAGAGGCCATCCAAGAGATTTGGATGGCCGAAACACGGGAGGACGCATACAAGGCCTTCGATCGCTTCGGAGAATTATACGGCGCCAAATACCCGAAAGCCTGGGAATGCCTCCAGAAGGACAAAGAAGAACTGCTGGCCTTTTATGACTTCCCCGCCGAACATTGGAAGCACTTAAGGACAACCAATCCTATCGAATCCACCTTCGCCACGATCCGCTTGCGGCATCGTAAGACGAAGGGAAGTGGTACACGCAAAGCAAGCTTGATGATGATGTTCAAACTAGCCGAAGCTGCTGCCAAGAGTTGGCGTCGCCTCGACGGTGCCGTTCACATTATCGCACTTCTCGAAGGAAGAAAATTCGTCAACGGAATCAAGCAGGAAGCCGCCTAAGTCCAAATTCTTAAACACAACAATTGACAATATCTCGTCTGTCTCGGCGACGATTGGTTCCGAACCAGGGGCTGTCTCGGCGACGATAAGTTCCGAGCCAGGGTCTGTCTCG
>CAZVBC010000858.1:0-1610 GCA_964625155.1 uncultured Pirellulaceae bacterium | reverse complement strand
CTGTGTGCCACTCGAACGAAGCTCGTTGGGATTGCGGTAGAATCCGTCGACGGAAAGCGGCCCTTTACTCCATTTCACCAGCCCCGCTTCCTCCCAAGCCCGCCGAGCAAATGAAGTAGTAGCACCTCGTTCGAAGCCATTGTAAGCTCCAACGGAAATGAGCATGCCAGAACCAATTTTGTATTGTTGCCGCCCATAGGAAATGTCCAGCTCGGAAGACTCCTCTCGATCCCCCAAACGCACGCCAAGATAGCCATCTTCGATCGCAAAGAGTCCTCGATTCCCTTGCTCAAATACGTCACGGCCTATGTTGCCTGAACCAACGTAAGATAGCCCTGAGTAAAGACGGGCCGTGTCATTCAAAAGAAACTCGGTAGTTACTCCCGGTTTAATCCATGACTCGCCCCACGCGCGGTCAGGCTTGTAGTTGGCGCTGGGAGCAAAAGTATCCGACAAATTCCACCAGGAGCCCGTGACTCCATTGGCTTGAGCAACGCCAGCAATGCTATATTTTACCTTGACCCGATCATTCGAGTAAGCCAGGGGATCATCAGCAACGGAATTGGAGCTGTTTGGAGCACCAGACGCAGTTTCGAGGGTACTCAAATCAACAGTCGTGTCACAAGGTGTTTCCTGCCCGTGGATATAGCTAGCAGAAGCACACTGAAACAGGACTAGATTAAAAGCAGGTATTGCGAGCGAGACCAACTGCCTTGCTGATTCGCGACTGATTTTGTAAAGTTGCATCCTTGCTGATCCCGAAAAGTGCGCAGAAAGCTCCTCGCGTAAAAATCGGAAGAATCATCACTTTCGCACTACTCAAATTTGCTAAATCTTCGATCTAGCCATTAAAGTTCGCACGGTTCACAGCCGGTGGCAAGTTAGACCGACGCGGCTGATGAAATGATCAGACCAAGCGCCAGTTCGAAATCAGTCGGGGCGCGGGGTAAGCGTGCCACCTTTTTGTCTTGGCGGAAAGTCTTTAAGAGTCTGTAGGTGACTTGCCAGAGCATCTTGTACCTGGCCACCCCAAGCTACTCCAAGCTTCATTGCAAGGTCGTTGCTCTTCTGCCCATCTTGCTTTTCGAAAGGGTCCATTCTCAGATTGAAGAGAAGCGCTGAAGGACGGTTGTAATCGAAGAAGCCCTCTCGAATTTTGAAGTGGGACTTCCAGTTTCCGATACGAATCGCGGTCATTTCACTTTCGTTGTAGTAATAGACTACGTTTCTGGCGGAAGGCTTATCTCCGGTCCAATGCTCGAGATTGTTCATGCCGTCGATATAAACGTTATGCGACTTCTTCAACTCTTCGTTCACATTGGGACGACCAGCTGCGGCTGCAAGTGTCGTGAAGAGATCCGTATGCTCTTGGATTCCATTGGAAACTTTGCCTGGAGCAATTTTCGACGGCCAACGAACTAGCAATGGAACTCGTACGCCACCTTCCCAAGTTGTTGCCTTCTCACTTCGAAATGGTGTGCTGCCACCATCTGGCCACCATGCCGACATCGCGCCATTGTCGGTCGTGTAAACAACAATTGTGTTTTCCGCGATCTTGAGTGCATCCAGCTTCTTCAGCAGCGGACCGACTTGCATGTCATGCTCCATCA
>CAZVBC010000857.1:0-1615 GCA_964625155.1 uncultured Pirellulaceae bacterium | reverse complement strand
GGTTGCGTGAAAAATATGTGCGACTGGTTGAGGTTGCGGCCAGTGTGGTGCGACAGCATGATCAAGGTTTAGCTCCTTGTATTGATCGTTTGCGATTGGAGATTACTGGCTCAATTCGATAGGGATGTGGTGGTGAATTATGATTACGGACGAAGAAAAACGATCGATTGTTCGCGAGGTGTTGAAAGAGCTTGATGAAATGATGTCTGGAAGCGAAAAATGCATTACGCAGCCCGATGACCCAAGCGGGGTTTACACAGCATGGGTCTTGGACTCTGAATCGTTTCGGGAAAAGTTGCAAAGGCGGATCTCCGAACTGTCGGGAGTTTGATTGTGATTCAGGAATTTGTAGATCGATTCATGGCGAAAAAGCCAGAGCTAGAAGCGAAGTTTCGCGCGGCTCATCCCAGCGGATACATCGCCATTGTGAAGGCAGTAGTCGAAGTCGTCACGACAGACTCAGGCAACGACATTGACCCAGAGCGGATTCATACGATTGATGATGGCTCTGACGGAGGTACGTTGTTATTTGTGATTGCGGCGAAAGGCTACAAGCCAAGTGATTACTGGTCGGTGTTCGTCTCGTATGGATCGTGCTGTGGTTGTGATGCGTTGCAAGCGATAAACATTTACGAAAGCGACTCACCCACGGATGACCAGGTTGCGAAGTACCTGACGCTTGCGTTGCACATCGTCCAAGGGTTGAAAAAGATCGGCGATTAGATCGCATGAATGCTCCCGATCATCGAGCCAGAAAGGATAGAGCATGACTAACCCAAAAGACCCTAGCGATGCAGCCGTTTATTGTCCGTCCTGCGGTCAACCTCTTCCAGCAAAAGAGGACTGGTCGGGCTGGGTAGCAGTGCTGTTTGAAGACGACGAAGACGACTTCAATTGGTGTATCGCTCCCAAAGAGTTTTGGGACGAGCATTACTACATACCAGACTATTGCCTTGACCGCGTGCCTACAGGATTCTTTGAGTGTCAAGAACACACACTGGACTCATCGCATTCGTTGCCGGAGCAAGAGCGATTGCTTAGAGAGTACGGCTTTGAGATAGTCGAATGGGCAGATTAAGGTTCGGACAACGCTTTGATTATCCGAGTCAGTAAATGAAAAGCAACCATGTCAGATTGCGGCCAAGGATGATTGATTTGAGGAAAACGATAGGCCGCAACTTGGATGAATTAGTTTGTGAGGTAGACATGGATTCAGAACAGACGTTGTCGAGTGCTCCGGTTGGCGCCGTTGTTAGCCAATTGCAACCGACGTTCATTTCGTTGGATCAAGAGGTATTGCGGAAGGCGGTTGAAGTCTGTGAGACGGCGATTGAGAACACTGCCGAGTTGCTGGTGAACCATGACTCAGCACTTGGCCGAACAACACGCAAGAACAAATGGATCGCTGAACGTTACGAGACGGAAATAGCAGCGGCGAAGGAATGCCGCAATTTGTTGAGAGCATCAATGGGATGGCCTCCGATTGGCTAACGCTGAAATTCACGGGGCCGCCGCCGACACGGCCTCCACTGTAGAAACGCGGGATCGGCGGCTCCCGTGCAATTTTTTGTTCACAGGTCAGGATGATATGGGTTCGAAGTTTCTTTTCTACAGT
>CAZVBC010000856.1:0-1615 GCA_964625155.1 uncultured Pirellulaceae bacterium | reverse complement strand
GGAAGTCAGGGCCAGTGCAGAAAGCCATGCGTTCAGCAACCAGCACGGTATTGCTGGTTCCGTCGGTCATTCTGGCAAAAGTGGAATTGGCCTTGCTTGGATGCCCATTAACAAATTGAGCGCTACAGATTTGAGCGTTCAATGGATAGGTGGTTCCACCATAAGGATTGCCTCCTACCGACGCTCGCGCAGCAGAAGTTGTAATCGCCGATCCAGTGAAACCGGCCCCGGAGAGAGTTGGGTCATTGGGGCAAGCAAACGCCGCAACTTTCTCCGTTCGGACTTGGAACGAAAAACCGTTTGCGCGATTGAAAATGTTGTTCTGTTCGATGAATGGCAAAATAAGGAAATGGCCAGAGGCGAACTGCGAGGATGTCGCAATCGCCCACGGAGGTAGCGTCTTAAAGGTGCTTTCGAAATTATGCACCGACAGTGCAATTTGTTTTACGTTGTTGCTGCACTGCATTCTTCGAGCTGCTTCGCGCGCCGATTGGACTGCCGGCAACAACAGACCGACAAGAACCCCGATAATCGCAATTACCACCAGCAGCTCTACCAGCGTAAAGCCAAGCTTTTTGTTAATTTTCGCCATATTGTGCCCCAGTAAGAATTAGTCATAAGGAACATGCGCTATTATCCTTTAGCGAATAGTAATAGACATTTAGGGCGGCTGCAATACATTGACAGGACTCTGAAAAGCAGCTCGATCTTGTCGCCCCCCGAATGTTTGCAGTCGCAGGCCCAACGACAATACGGTGACTATACTAATTCCAACACATGTGAGCTAATCAGAACCCTCGCCACGGGCGGTCGTGCGAGGTGCTCCTTTGAGAAGATTTTGTATCGAGCTAAGCAGCCAATGAATATTCTTTGCTACCTAAGTCGGCTTGGAGCTTCGGCAATTTGGTATCGGGCCGTCGTTGTATTTCTAATTGTTAACTTAATCAGTTCGAATCAAACGATTGCTTTCGATCTCAAGGAATATCTTCCTCCAGGCACGGATTATGATGAGAAGTTTGCCAAGCCGGAAGACTTTCTTGGCTTTCGCATTGGCCAGCGTCACCTGCAACATCATGAATTGATCGGTTACTTGAAAGAACTGGCGGGGCGCTCCAAACGCATGACCTGGTTCGAGTACGGTCGGACCTATGGTGGACGTCCATTGCTGATGTTTGTTATTACCGCACCGGAGAATCATGCGAGACTGGAAGAAATCAGACAGCAACATTTGCGGTTGATCGACCCATCCGTTTCCGCCGATCTCGATCTGAAAGAGATGCCCGCCGTGATCAATATGGGCTACAGCATTCACGGTGACGAGCCCAGTGGAGCTAACGCGGTTCCTGTGGTTGCCTATCATCTGGTAGCCGGCCGCGGAAAGCAAATCCGGCAACTGTTGAAGAATACGATCATACTTTTGGATCCGTGCTTGAACCCCGACGGATTCGAACGCTTCGCTCACTGGGCAAACAACAATCGAGGTCAGATCTTAAACAACGATCGAAATCATCGAGAGCATCAACAAGCCTGGCCGACCGGTCGAACCAATTATTATTGGTTCGATCTAAATCGAGATTGGTTGCCCGCACAACATCCTGAGAGCCAAGGCAGGTTG
>CAZVBC010000855.1:0-1621 GCA_964625155.1 uncultured Pirellulaceae bacterium | reverse complement strand
AGGGCATCGCTCTGGGCGGGATGTTATCTAGTGGCCGTGAGCGACAGCTGCGTGGCCGTGATCTGCGTGGCTGTGGTCTCCATGATCGTCGTGACCGTGGGAATGATCGTGGCCGTGATGGCCGTGTCCGTCGTCCACAGGTTCAAGTTCGTCGCTGAAGTCGATGTAGCGATTGACCGCTCCGGACAGTTGGAAGGATCCGCAGATGAAGGCCAGCGACATCAAGGCCACAACATAAACCGTTTTGCCAACGGCGTTGCCTACTTTGAAGCCAAACCACTCGTGATAGCCATCAGCTGGGGGCGAAACCGTGCACCAGACAAAAATCCAAAAGAGAACCAGTAGGCTCAGCGAGATCACGGCGCCCTTCTTGAAGAGCAGTTCGTACAACTTCGTCCAATTGACCGCGAACAACCAATAGGCAACCCAGCAAATCAGTCCGAAGTAGGGCAGCAAGAATAGGAACGTCGCTTTAACGACTTCGTAGGCAGCCACTAATAGGTTGATCAGACTATCTTTCAGGGCCAACAACGGATGGTCCGAAATCGCTGCTAGGCAGGAGAGGTCACTTAACGGGACTGAATTCCACAGAGATTCGAACATCGACAGCACTCGCTTGCGGCCAAGAAACAGGACGACGAACTCAGTCCCGACAAGATTCATCGATCAGCAGGACCCAAAAGCTCGAAAGCCGTGTGTTTAGCAAAACCAGTGTCGTTGATCCAGTGATCTCTCTCTAGTAGCGCCAGTGCGCCAGAACATCGCTGCTCGCAGTTTCTAAATGCCTCGAACGTCGTCGATCGAGAACTGGGTGCTTACGAAGCGTTCGAGTCAGTCGGCAGCGCGATTGAATTTCACGCCCGATGGCAGCAACGTGCTGACCTGCGTTCGAGAACGATCGATGCACCGCTTGCTGATCGGCAGCCATTAAAAATTACGGACTGATCGCAATGCCGATCACCATCGAAGACTCCACACGTTACGAACTGCTTGATTTCCCGCATGCAGCATGCGGACTTCATGATCGAAAGCGATGACGTCATCCAAGCGAGTCGGAAACAAGACCGCCTGCTCACGCACCAACTCCGGCTTCGCCCAATACATACCCATCCCCCGACATCCCATGTCTTAAGGATCGTAATGCCAAATATTCATGCGATCACTGAAATTGAGGCATTATTAAATCGACAATTCCCAAGAAGGGTGGCGTCGGTGCCAATTCGTAGGGCGGAATTACTTCTCGTCTTTCGCTCCGCCTAACGTGACGTTCAATTTGTACTTTGTCTGCAAGTGAGCATGAGCTTGGCTGGCGTGACTGTCTGCTGGGAATTTCTTACAGACTTGTTGGAAGGCTGAGATTGCTTTGTCTTTATCACCCGATTGCTCGTGAGTGTAACCAATCTGTAGCAACGCTCCGGCTGCTGATGCTGGAGCACCGGCCACGACTTGACCGTAGAGGATTACAGCCTCGTTATATTGTTTCAAATGGCGATGACACTGCGCCATTTCTAAGTAGTTTGCTGGAAAGTTATTGCACTGACGCATGACTCCGATGGCTTCTTTATACTGGCCGGCGTCACGGTGAGTGATCCCCATCAGCCACATCCACTTATCCGCATTT
>CAZVBC010000854.1:336-1621 GCA_964625155.1 uncultured Pirellulaceae bacterium | reverse complement strand
GGGTTCGCTGTCTTCCACTGCTGACAACTCTTGGACAACTTCAAGGAAGGTGTCGCGAATTCGCGGTTGCGAGGTGGTAATATAGCCTTGCTCTATACCCATTAGCAATCCTCTCGCATCGTCGAGCAGGACTTTCGACCTGGGCGACAGAAGGGATAGAAAATCATCCGGCAACCCTTCAGCTTCTTCAAAGCCGGCAAGCATCGAGGACGTTCGTTTTGCGAAGCGTCGAACTGGTGGCAAATCGTCGTCGTTTTCGTCTTTCATATAACCGTTACTACCAGCAATTCCTCGGGTAGGCAAGCAATTGTCAGCGCTAACCTGCTCCCATGAACCGGACACTTTGTGTGAAGTGCATTCTTGGGGCAAAAAAAGTGCAATTTGCGGCTCCGACCGGGCAGTTCACGGGAAGTCATTGGGCTGTGTTCGGGCAGTGCCTGTGCATTGATCAGCGACTAAATGGCCTCTGTAGAACCCTAATCAAATAATTCAGGCGTGCGTTTTTGGGCTGTGGACAAGTCTCGATTTCATTGACTTGGCAGACAGTTCACAGCCCTGTTTGGTTCAATTTCGTTCACGAATTTAGAGATTCATGAAAGGGTTGCAATGAACACATTAGCCAGTTGCAAAAACGGAAATCCATTGCCCATCGGTTTTGTCCTAGATCCACAATCAGACTCACCAAGGGTCATACAAGCTACATTCGTGGCTCGATCATCCAATGAACGCTTGATCGTGTTCCGATACGCCAGCGAGCTGGGATCGGAATTGAAACCAGCCGCTAGCGACTGTGGAATCGAAGCGCCTTGTCGTTGTTTAGATTTTCAGCCGTGGATAGACAATCCAAGTTGCCCTGAACTGGTCCGCATTCGAGAGGCACTGGGAGGTCCACCCCTATACATCGCAGAGACGAAGCTGATGTGCCGGGAGCTTCCCAAAGGAACCAGCTCAATCAGGCTCGGCTTGCTGTGCTCCGAACCAACATCGAATGAAAACTTTTGGCAACTGAATGACTGCTACTTCGCTGAACGACGTCGAGCGAAACTTGCGCTCGGGGAGCAGCCCAACTCTGAGTATGGGTTTCTCATCACTCAGGAAATTGCCAAAGAACGCCTGGAGTATGTTGCGGAAACATTGCGCGCCATTCCCTGTCGCTCCTACCGCGATGATGCGATCAATGCAAACGCGTTATTCAACCTAACAGTTCGCCTGTATGGGGGTTTCGATAGTCCTTTGCTTTGGGGAGGGTACTGAAAGTGATTTTGCAACCAGCAGAAAACGACAT
>CAZVBC010000854.1:0-326 GCA_964625155.1 uncultured Pirellulaceae bacterium | reverse complement strand
TGTAATGGCGTACCGGTCGTACGCCAGAAGGCAGGAGGATCGCGCTCGGGGACTGGTGCTACTGTGCTGCGATTCAGAAACGGACTTAACTGCGATCGTTGACCAGAGGCCGCTTGAAGATCCCCGGCTAACTGATGAGCGATTGGGCCATCTGGCAATAATCAGTGCGCAAATTGACGAAAGTATGCGATGTTCGCTGATGCGCCAAGTTGTAAGAGCAAACCTGCTCCAAGGAATTCCTGCGATCGCGCTAGCGGAAGCTTATGGGGTTGGCTTAAGCTCCGTTCGATCAGCGATTCATCGCACTCGGTCGTATCTCAAAATTG
>CAZVBC010000853.1:0-1634 GCA_964625155.1 uncultured Pirellulaceae bacterium | reverse complement strand
GGCAACGCTGTGAAGCATTTTTTTTCGGGAAAACTGGGGTTTCACGTTTCATGAAAAGATGAAAAACGGCCAGATTCCGTGTGCACCTAACTGAATACACATCAGTCAGAAAGGAATCTGGCCATGAATCGCAGGAAGCGACGCAATCAAGCTAGCAAGATCAAGCGGAGGCAATTGGAGAATCGGCGGCAACGGAACGGAATCCTATTCAATGCTTTAGTCGGTTGGTTAATTCCACTGGGTGGATTATTTGCGAAAAATCGAGTTCATGGCAATGTCAAATGGATTCCCGCTGAGTTGGCAATCCAAGCGTTAATCTGGGCATTGCAGGACGCTCGCTTCGTAACGGACGAATTTACGGCGGCCTCGGAGGTTTGCGAGACACTGAAACTTAAGGCGGTCGCCCGGACCTATACGGCCTTCATGAATGCGCTGGGGCGTTACGAAGAGATGTTTCGGCTTCGATGGAACGCGCAATTCCAGGCATTGGCGCGGGAAGTGGCGGGACGATTTTGGCGAAACGCTGGTTGGGTATTGATGGGGTTCGACGGCTCACGAGTGACGGTTCCTCGTACTGTCTCAAATGAAAACGAGTTTTGCGCAAGGAACTATGGGCAAGGAAAGACCGCAAAGTATCGAAAGAAGAAATCCAAAGGGATGCGTCGCAAAAAGAACGAGAAGAGTCCTCCGCAACCACAATCGCCCCAGGTCTGGATCACCATGATGTGGCACATGTGTTTGCGACTTCCTTGGACTTGGCGTCTAGGTCCGTCTGACTCGAGTGAACGTGCGCATGTAGCAGAAATCCTGAAGCAGGAAACCTTCCCCAAAAAGACCTTGTTTTGTGGCGATGCGGGGTTTGTTGGGTACGATTTTTGGTCCACGATCTTGGCCACGGGGCACTTTCTCGTCCGCGTCGGAGGCAACGTGAGTTTGCTCAGCGAGCATGCCGACATCCTAGAACGAGGCCGTGGGATCGTTCTGTGCTGGCCAAAGCACAAGATGAACCGAGGAAAACCACTTCACCTTCGCCTTGTCAGAGTCAAAATCGGAAAAACAAAGATGTGGATGCTGACCAGCGTCCTGGACGCGACAGAGCTCACCATTTCGATGATCATCAAGTTCTACAAACTTCGGTGGGGGATCGAAGTTGAATACCGAGGATTAAAACAGACCATCGACAAACGGCATTTGCGTTGCCGCAATAGTGATCGGGTCTACGTGGAGCTGAATTGGTCCATTCGGGCGATGGCCTTTGCCGAACTGATCGCGCTGCGTGAACAAATCCCCGCGAACAATCCAACACGCAAACAGAAGAAGCGTGAAACGCATGCCCAGTATGACACAAAGGATCGCAGCCTCGCTAGAACGGTTCGTGCACTCCGACATTGCATGCGCAACTTGACCAAGTATTCCGATCCCGATACCGATCTGCTCAGCCAACTGGCTAAAGCTCTGGTGCAAAAGTACAAAAATACTACCGACAAGAAGGCGCGATATCGACCGAAGAACCCCGACAAAAAGCCACTGGGCGACCCAAAAATAAACGGACTCAACGCGGAAGTACGTCGCAAGCTAAAGTTGCTCCACAAAAGGACTAAGGCTGCCGCCTAAAAATGCTTCACAGCGTTGCC
>CAZVBC010000852.1:0-1636 GCA_964625155.1 uncultured Pirellulaceae bacterium | reverse complement strand
GCCACCACCGACATGCTCGAGGCGATCGCACGCGAGGTCGATCCCCGATACGACGGTTCCATGGTGCGTGGAGCCCTGACTGACTGTGCCAAACATAACGTCGATCTGCAAGAAGCCCTGAGAAGGCGGTTCAAGGGGGTCGTCGGCACTTGGCCGGCCCGATGGAATCCTAGTGTCCGGCGACGTCGCTTTCAGCGGAAATAAGACTCAATACGAAGATGCCCGCGCATGGCTAGAAAACGGCCTTTGTGTCGCGATTGGCGGCGATGCATCACAAATTTGGTGCGTGCCGGGTAATCATGATGTTGATCAATCGGTTATTCTACAGCGGCCGAGTTTTCAGGATGTCCGCCTTGCTCTACGAACATGCGAGCCGGGAGAAGTAGACATTCTACTTGCACGGCATCTTAAGGAAGCCGAAAAATTCTACGCCCCGCTGGATTCCTATAATCAACACTTCGCCGAAAAATATGACTGCGAAAGTACGATTGAGCGTCCTGTATGGACGAAGGATTTTCCATTGCAAGACGGTTCCACGCTACGGATATACGGCTTGAATTCGACGCTCCTGTCGGACGACTTAGATCATTTCGAAAGGGGGCGAATGGTGCTCGGTCAGCATCAGTGCATACTACACCAAGGCGATGGCATCGAAAACTTGGCGATGTGCCATCATCCGCCAGATTGGTTGCGGGATTGTGACGCAGTTGAGCAAACATTAAACCCCAGAACGTTCCTTCAATTATTTGGTCATAAGCACAAACATCGGCTCGTGCCGATTGGTAACATGCTTCGAATTGGTGCTGGAGCAGTACAACCAAGCCGGAGCGAGCCAGATTGGGAACCCCGCTACAACTGGTTTACACTCGAAGTGAAAAATGACGGCACCAAGAGAGAGATGGTTGTTGAAGTGCATCCACGCATTTGGAACAAGGACAAGCAACGATTTACTGCTGACTACCAAGCAACTGAAGGACAGGAGAGTGTTTCATTTCCCCTAACACTAAAGCCATATCTGGCGGCGCCCATGCGTCTCAAAGGTACAGTTAGATCAGAAAGCGGTCCCGCTCCGGTCGCAGACGTTGGTGTGCCGGCAGCAGTTGTAGACAACCGCGGTACCGAGGTCGTTGACCCTGAGCGAACACTAGCGCGACGGTATCTCGTCCTCGGTTATGTAAACAAGGTGAAGATTGCGACGGAGTTGGATCTTCACAACGACATGGATGATCAACTCTCAACTAGCCAAAGGCAAAGACAGCATCTGGTTCGTGCTAAGCAAAAGGGAAAAGCATGCTTAGCGAAGCTGTGGGAGCTCGTGGAAAAAGTACATGGTGACGGACGATATCCTACGAATCCTTTTGCATAAGCTGCAATCCAAAGAGGTCACAAGTGCATACGCAATTCTCAAGATGGTATCTAACGGTTAGCCCGGAACCGACAGACAGCATGCTCCGCAGTCGTTGGGAAGCAATCGAGGCGCTTCTCGCGAGGGATTCAGTCGATTTTGACCTGGAAATGGTCCGCGTGGCATACCAACGCCCTTTCGAGGACACCACGTCTTATGATGCTTTTTGCACTGAGTTTCAGGGACGTGACGGAGCATTCCTTGTAAATAGAAACGAAATTGAACATGCCG
>CAZVBC010000851.1:0-1642 GCA_964625155.1 uncultured Pirellulaceae bacterium | reverse complement strand
GTCATTTGCCCGCCACGGTCGCTCAGTCAATTCGCGAACGTGGGGCGAATCCCCACGGTTTTACTTGGCACGATTGTTTGCCACCGGTGGTCGATATCGAATTCGAGATGGACTGCCGGCGCGTGACACGAGAATTATTAATGGGCGAATAGGCTTTCTACAAACAACCTCACGACTAAGCCAATGGATCAAGTGAATCGCGTTCATCCAGCCACAGGTACTCCAGGCGGACATCTTGGGCAAGCACTTCAGGTACATCGTCGAGTTCAACCAGCGCCAGATCGATCGTGTTTGATACTGTTTGCCCAACCTGAATTGGCATCGTTTCCGACTCGAGGCTCTCCAGGATTGCCACTCGCTCGCTGCTGGCAACCGCGGACGCATCTTGCCGGCTGGCGGACAGCTTAGCAGGTCGCGGCATTAATAACGAATCCAAGCCAAGGTGCCAATCACTGCTCATTACAACTTGAGACGATTCCATGATCGCTAGGTCGCTGCTCGGCGATTCGCCTTCACCCTCTGCGCCGCCTCGTGGTGGCAAATTGTTCAGGTGAGTAATTACCAACAAAGCATCGATCGCTGAAACGAATCCATCGCCGTTAACGTCAATATACGGTGGCAACGGTTGATTTACGGGTAACGATAGGTTCTTTGGTTTGCTCGGATCATTGATGTAGTTGATAACCTGCAATACGTCGATTGGTGACACAGAACCATCGCCATTAACATCCAAACCGTTACTTGGATTCTTGAACGGATTGCCGAGAATGGTAATCAAATGGTCTTCCACTTCACCATCAGGTGAAGGACCAACGGGTGTGTTCACGCTAGCTACATCGGAACTCAAACGGAATCTTGCGTACGTGCTGCCCAGAGACGCGGAGGACGGTACCAACAACGACAGTGTGGTCACCGCTTGCGTTATTGGCAAACTGCTCGCCACTCGTTCACCCACGTCGAACGTACCATTGCGGTTGTAATCAATCCAGCCGGATAGAAACGCATTGGTACCGCTGGGTTTGGTAACCGAGACTTGCAGGTTCGTTTGGAATGCCGCGACAATATTCGTTGTAAATACTATGCCATCGTCATCATCGGCATTAGGCAACTTGGCATCCGCATCCGGGCTGACAGTAGTTCCCAAACTAAAGCCATTGACAACCGTATGGCGGGGTCCATTCGCATCCTGAGCGCTGGTATAAGGAGTCGGCGCATCCCCGTAATCGAGGCCTTCGCCAAGGAAAATCGTGACTGAGGTAGTACCATTGACTTGATTGGCCTTTAACGGATTTCCTGCTAAATCGCGAATGGCTTGAATCTGCCCAGCACCGGTACCGGCGACTCCCTGCGAACCTTCAATGACTATTCGCGTTCCGAAGAGCGTTACGCTCACACCTGCCAGCCGTGCATTCTCGATTGCAGCTTTGATCTGTGCTGCAATATTGTCGGCGGAGTTTGAGCTGGCGATCGAAATTGGAATCGCAATCGCAGCAGGCAGCCCAGCGGTTCCCGAGGGCCTCAGCACAGTATTGGTTACGTCAACTCGGGTATTGCGACCCCCACCGAGCTGTACCAAGCCCCCTCCAACGTACTCAGGCCTTACACCCAAACCCGATCCTGCATTGCCGCTGACCATTGCCGC
>CAZVBC010000850.1:0-1644 GCA_964625155.1 uncultured Pirellulaceae bacterium | reverse complement strand
CGATCCAGCAGTACGAAGCCTTTTTGCACGAGATCAATAAACGCCCTTGAACGCTTCGGTTGGCACGCGGCGCGAACGAGAAACAGCATGGAAAACACAATAACCGTTGAAGAAGAGAAACCCGCCGTCGTCGCCCAAGCGATTGTTAGCCATGCCGAGGCTGAGTACCCAAAGAGTCGGAGTAAGTCTTCAGGCTCAGAGACATGCTACAGCGTTGAGGCCCGTTACAACTTCCCGAACCCAATCAAAATTGGCGATCAGATATTTGATGACCGTTGGCGTGAAGTGAAGTTTGAAGACAGCCCAATTGGAGTTCCGAGGGCGTCGCAATTCCAAGAGCACACACTGCGTCATTCCATGCTGGGATATTCGGCAGCGCAGGCGTTGAGGTGGTGGTTGCACGCGAACGCCGACGCGATGAAGGCAGGGATGTGCGGTTGCCTGGAGACAAGGTTGGTGAAACACAAGATCAAATACAGTTGCGAGATTGAGGCCGTGTCGGCGCATGGCCACATTCACGGTGAAGATCGAAGCAACTACATGCCAGATTGGGACTCAAAAAAGTCTGGCTAACGACCAAGGTAACGTGGCCGCCGCCAAAACGGCCACCAACTTCAACCAACGTGATCGGCGGCTCACGTTGACCGACTTGTTATCTGGATTCGTTCCATGTCCGACTCAAAATCTTCATCGTCTTCTGGTGGTATCGGAGTGCTTGGCTTGCTCGGCGTGGTGTTTGTAACGCTGAAACTGTGCAAGGTGATCGACTGGTCTTGGTGGTGGGTTACTGCACCGTTCTGGGGTGGCTTCGCGATTCTGTTGGCGATTCTGTTGGCGATCCTTGCGATCCTCGGAGTGGTCGCTGGTTGCGTGCATTTGTTTGATCGTGGCACATCCAGATAACGATCAAATTAACCGGGCGGCGAGTGTTCGCCTGGATTCAACGCGCGACGTTGCCGCCGCTCCGGTTGAATTTGTTGTTCTGCGGCGGTGGAGTGCGAGCGATGGACGCCAACGATCCTCATGTGCTGCCGACAGAGCCAGCGTGGCTGACACGATTGGCCAACGCGAAAGGCACGCATTCGATGAGTGCCTTTGAGGCGGACATGATCGCCAAGTATGTGCGAGGATTGAGGGAAGCAGCGTGGCCGATAATTCGGGAACTGGAGTCGGTTGGTGACGACACCAACTGGCGCGACAAAGACGAAACGGATCGCGTGTATCCGTGGTACGAGATCGAACCGCTGAAAAAGGCGGTTCTTGGGTAGCCGCATAACGCTACCAATCAATCGGTTGCCGCGATTGATTTTCCATCCCAAACACGCTCGACGGCAACTCGATTGGATTGGTTTGTTATCCGTCATGGCAGCATCAGACATTCAAGGCGTGTTTAATTTTGACGAACACTTCCCAGGTCCGCACATGATTCGCTTGCGGTTGCGAAAGCATCAGGCATGGGATGTCATGCGACAGCTTTCGATCATGCTAGAGAACGACAAAGACCACATTGATTTTGCATGGTTTGGGACTCTTCTTAGAGACGCGGAAGAAGACAGCGGCGATCCGATCGACGTAGAGAAATGACGGATAACGCTTAATTGATTGTTCCTGGAAACTGTTTAAGCTGAATTGGTGCAGTGAAAA
>CAZVBC010000849.1:0-1645 GCA_964625155.1 uncultured Pirellulaceae bacterium | reverse complement strand
TTGACGCAGGACAACAACATGAGTGATACCAAACCCAAAACGATGCCAGGCGTAAGCGTCAGCTATGCGGGCAGTGGCCAATCCATCACGTCCAACGCGATGGGCATGCGTGCCATGCAGCAGCGTGTGTGGCAGTTTCGTGGCGAACAGTACTTGCTCTTGAAGTCGCCACCGGCATCGGGCAAGAGCCGAGCGCTCATGTTCGTGGCTCTCGACAAGCTGCATCGCCAAAAACTTAAGCAGGCGATCGTGGTCGTACCTGAAAAGTCGATTGGTGCGAGCTTTGGCAACACTCAGCTCGCCAAGGACGGTTTCTTTACCGACTGGACTGTCGCTCCACAATGGAACCTTTGCAACGCACCTGGTACAGACGGTGGGAAGGTTGAAGCGCTGGGGCGTTTTTTGACTTCCGAAGATTGCTTATTGGTATGCACTCACGCCACGTTCCGTTTTGCATTTGAAAAGTTCGGTGTTGAAGCCTTTGATGATCGCCTTATTGCCGTCGACGAGTTTCACCACGTATCGGTGAGTGATGACAATCGTCTCGGTGAGTTCGTCCGACAATTGATCGAACGTGATAAGACTCACTTGATCGCCATGACGGGTAGCTACTTCCGTGGCGACGCTGCGGCCGTGCTGATGCCTGAAGATGAGCGGCGGTTCGTGACGGTGACCTACACCTACTACGAACAGCTTAGCGGCTATAAGCATTTAAAGCAGTTGGACATTGGTTACTACTTCTATTCTGGCAGCTACCTTGACGATCTGCCGAAGGTGCTCGACGAGAACGAAAAGACGATCATTCACATCCCGAATGTTAACAGCCGCGAAAGCACTCAAGACAAGCACAAAGAAGTTGAGCATATCCTCGAGACATTAGGTGAGTGGCTGGGCACCGATGACGTTACTGGTTTTCAGCTTGTGAAAACATCGACAGGACGAACTCTGCGAATTGCGGATCTCGTGGACGATGAACCGATCAAACGTGAAAAGGTTGCAGCGGCCCTCCGTGATCCAGTAGGTCGCGAGAATCGAGATCACGTCGACATCATTATCGCCTTGGGGATGGCCAAAGAGGGTTTCGATTGGATTTGGTGCGAACATGCCCTGACCATCGGTTACCGCAGTAGCTTGACTGAAATCGTGCAAATCATCGGTCGAGCGACACGCGATGCTGTCGGCAAGACAAGGGCAAGATTCACTAACTTGATCGCCGAGCCGGACGCAGGTGAGCAAGCTGTTACCGAGGCGGTCAACGACACACTCAAAGCGATCGCCGCTAGTTTGCTGATGGAACAAGTGCTCGCACCTCGTTTCGAGTTCCGTCCAAAGACGCCAGCCAACGTACCGAACGGCCCCAATGTTCCGAGCGGCCCTCAGCCGGGGTTGGACTACGGAACTGACGGATACGACCATGGTGGCTGCAATGTTGGCGTGGACCCTGCGACTGGCGGTGTTCAGATTGAGATAAATGGGCTCATCGAACCCGAGAGTGACGAAGCTACCAGAATCTGCCGTGAGGACCTCAACGAGGTTTTGGCTTCCTTCGTTCAAGACACCCGCACCGTCCAGGATGGCTTATTCAATGACGAGCTTCCACCTCAGGAAACAACTCAGCAGCGAATGGGTAAGATCATTCGCGACA
>CAZVBC010000848.1:0-1645 GCA_964625155.1 uncultured Pirellulaceae bacterium | reverse complement strand
CATCGTCATCGCGCTCTTCATGCCGCTCATTAAGTTGCTCAACGATTTGTCGTAGATGTGGCCTCAAGGCATCGCCGCGTTGCCAGTGCGTTAGGGTCACAGACGGCCGTGTTTGGACTATCTCATACGCTGGAAATAGTTCTTGAATTGATTGTCAAGAGAGCTGAATCGCTGTCGTTAGGCCTGCTCGAAAAACTCACGTCGCGAAGGTGCTGGCATACAGGGGGGTAGTCGTCATGCGAATGGTTTGGAATTCTTCGTTGATGGTGCCGCGACCGCGATCCGGTTTTACATTAATCGAATTGATGGTCGTGATTGTGATCATTGCTATTCTGGTTGGGCTGGTTTTGCCTGCGATCTTCTCAGCGAGAGTTATTGCTAGAGATGTCGAAGTTCGCAAAGAGATTGGTGACTTGGAGAGTGCGATTACGCAGTTCAAAGTTGCCTACGGTGTAGAGCCGCCGAGTTTGGTGACCCTCTATAAGACGGATGCACAATGGAATGCTGACGCTCGCAGTCGTGCAGCAATCAAGCGCATCTGGCCAAAGTTTAATTTTGCCTATACCGACATGACCAACCCCCTTAGAGGGAGCGGTGGCCTGCTGTTTCCGATGGGAGTTACCGCAGTGAATTTGAATGGGGCGGAGTGTTTGGTGTTCTTTCTTGGCGGCGTGACGAACGGGGCGGGAGCCCTCAATGGGTTTTCGAAGGATCCCCAGTTGCCGTTCAAGGACGACACCAGTCGTGAGGGGCCGTTTTTCGAGTTCAAAGGCGCATTGAACGTTACTACCACGAGTTGGACTGGTCGCTTAATGGATTACGACAACGACAAGATGCCCGAGTATCGGGACACGTTACCTCAGCAATCGATGCCGTATGCGTACTTCCATTCTAATGATGGTGGGAGCTACCCATTTGAAGCTGTGGCTTCGGCGAGCGGTGCATTCTGGAGGAATACAGATTGTTTGGGCTGGACCGCAGCGGGAACAGTTAATTCGAGTCAGACGTTGATGGAGCACGCATATTTTCAGTCCTTTAACAAAGGAACGAGTGCAATGACGGCGACGTCTGCCGCTCGAAGTAGTCTACCGCAAAAGTCGAAGGGCTTTCAGATCATTTCTCCAGGGGCCGACGGGCAGTATGGCACGGGCGGGCTCTTCAATCCGGATAGTACGGGTACTCTGTCGGCGGCAGACCAAGACAACATCACGAATTTTCATTCGGGACGATTGCGGAGATAGCGAACAGTTTGAAATTCTCAGTCTTTGCTGGCGGCGCAAGATTGCCGCGCGATGTGAAGTGTCGATTTCTGCGATTGAGGTGAGCCATGAACGCTAAGCATGCGAGGTCGAAGCGGTGCAGCTTGGCGGTGCGCTGTTCGTCAAGCCGAGAAGCCTTCACGCTCGTGGAGCTTTTGATTGTGATCGCCATCATTGCCGTCTTGGTGACGATGATGGGAGCAGTGATTGGGGGTTCGGTTAGGAAGGCTCGCGAGGCGGCGACGACGGCGTTGATCCAAAAGTTAGACGGGTTGCTGGATGAGCGAGTCAAAGGTTTTGACCGTGCTACGAAGTCGTTGGACTTTCAGCGTGTTGTGGCAACTCGTGAGGCCGCGCTGAAGGCTTCGGGAATCTTTGGGGTCTCA
>CAZVBC010000847.1:0-1645 GCA_964625155.1 uncultured Pirellulaceae bacterium | reverse complement strand
TAGCCCAAACAGAAAGCCACTCCATTTCGTTCCGAATCTCGGAGCGTGAAAGAGTGGCTTCGGGGAACTCGATCAGTGACAGCGGGCCGGGTTACTCGTCGTTGCGGTTGTCTTTGTCTCGATAACTTCGATCTCCTTGAATTACAATCGCTTCCCCATGATGCATCAACCGATCGATCATTGCAGTAGCCAAAGTGTTGTCGACGTCGAAGATCCGGCCCCAGTCCTTGAACGCTCGATTCGTCGTTATCACGATCGAGCCCGTTTCATAGCGGGAAGCCACGACTTGGAACATCAAGTCTGCACCACGTTTGTCTATCGGAAGATACCCCAGCTCATCGAGAAGCAGAAGCTGAGGACGCACATATTCTCTCAATCGCTTTGGCAATGTCCCGTTCTGTTGGGCCATTGTCAAAGAATTGAGCATGTCAACGACTCGGCTATACCGTACGTTGATTCCCTTCTCACAGGCTGCGTACCCCAATGCCGTTAGAAGGTGTGTTTTTCCCAAACCAGTTCCACCCATGAATACCGCACAACCAAACGTCTCTACGAACTGAAGATCAAACAGTCGTAGAATCTTTGGCTTGGATATCCGCTTAGGGAATGTAAAGTCATACTCAGAAAGTGTCTTGATTGGCGGAAGACGCGCCGCGCGGATGCGTCTGGCCGTCGCTCCATCTCGTCGCGCTCCAAGCTGGCCACTGATCAACTGGATCAATACGTCCAACATGGGTGTACTCTTTCGGGCCGATTCGTCGAGAACCTCTTTGTAGTTCTCCGCAATATGTTGCAGCTTCAGCTCCATCAAGTCTTGGTGTAATTGTTCATGTTTGGCTTTGGTCATCTTGCAATTCCTCGTTCATCAAGTGGTCATAGCGACCGGGGTCCGGGATATCCAGTTCCAACTGAATCAGCTCTTTGCGTTTCGGTTGGAGAGGTAAGGGGGAAGGCATCGCTGCCTTGCGTCGTTCCTGAAGAACGATCGTTTCGACGTACGCGGCATCGATGGTTTCGTACTCGATGGCAACCTGCATTGCGTGCAGCACTGCTTCACGACCATAAAGTGATACCAACGACATGATTCGCTTCAGGTGAACAGTCGGGCGAGTTGGTAACTTCATCAATGCCAGCTGAAACTTCTGTGCGGTTTCCCCCAAGGTGGCGAACTGCTCTTCGACCTCGGACACTCTCCGGCGATTGCGCATGCGAAGTGCGTCGAGTTTGTGCTGGTCATTCGTGATCGGTTCGCCTTTTCCGTAACTGCGACGATGTTCGGCAATCAATACGCTTGCATGAAACACGCGAATCGATTCCGCATTGGCAACGACCGTTACCGATTGACGCGAGAATTTGGGTGGAACCGTATAGCGATTGCAGTCAAACTCGATCTGTGCGGTAGATCGCACCTGAGTAACCACGAACTCATCGGTGTTGTAACCATGGTTGGGAAGTTGTCGCAAAGCGGTCTTTTCCAATTCGAAGCGTTCAATCGGCTTTTGACCAATCCGATCCAAGATTCGAACATTGGCGATGTTGTCACGCCAATCGATCGCTAAATGCCTGTAATCGTCCCAACATTGAAGCTCATCATCCCGACCTGCCAAGGCATTGCGCTTTACATACTTGACGCCATTTTCCACCC
>CAZVBC010000846.1:0-1655 GCA_964625155.1 uncultured Pirellulaceae bacterium | reverse complement strand
TGCGCGCAGCGCCGTGGGAATCGACACTTTTTCTTACCCTCTCACCCGTGCCGTTGAGTAGCTTTTCAAACACTGGGCACATCTTGTTTCAAATCCGCTCGACCCCAATTTGCGTGCACTTTGATGAAGCCAGCACTGCCAATTGGCTCTTGAAAGTGTGCAACGCATGCTTTCCGAGCGGTAAATTCAGTCGGCTCGGTTGCAAGCACGCCGGACATTTTTATTACTGGTTGCACAGACACGGTTGCAGATGCCAGCACCAAGCAGGAAAGGAATCGAATGGCGTGAAACGAAATGAGAACGGCCATTACAGTCACCCCTGCATGGCATGCAGAACCGTTGAAGCGGGACTTTCATTTGGTTGCCGCAAAGGAGCGCGGATTTACTGTCGTGACTTTGTGGTCACTCCGTGTTTAACGTCATAGAAATCCACGAGTGGATCTGGAGCTTGAGAGTGAGATTCAATTGCTTCGGTCTGCAATTTGGTCAAACTATTGAGGCTGTCCTTTGACGAACGAATCCTTGATAAGTACAATCGCTCGTTAAAGTTTCATAATGCGTAAACTTGCCGTCGATGCCTATTCTGTAAGAATGCTTCGTTTCGTGCACGTATCTTTTCGCAGATTGGGCCTAGATAGGCTTAGCTGAATGCCATCGGCTGACGCGTTGGCTGGATGGGTTTTGCACTTATTTATTTTATTGTGGGAGGGTCTCGATGCGACCAAAAGGCTTTACACTTGTCGAGCTACTGGTGGTTATCGCCATCATTGGCGTTCTTGTAGGTTTACTGTTGCCTGCCGTGCAATCGGCTCGCGAAGCGGCGAGAAGGATGCAATGTACGAACAATCTCAAGCAGATGTCGTTGGCGATGCACAATCATGAATCCACGACAAAAAGGTTTCCGTCGGGTGACCGTGTTGAGATATTTCCCAACCCGGCACCCAGCAACTGTCCACTTGGAAACTGTGGAATTGCTCGAGGTAACAACTGGTTTATACAGCTCATGCCCTATATCGAAGCCGGAAACGTCCTTAATGGGTTCAGTTATACTGTGGCCCCTACGACTCCGGCGCTGCCCAATCCCAACTGGACGTTCACATTTTACGATGTCGCGGAACCTGGCACGAACGCCATTCGAGGATTATTGCGTACCCTACCGTTTGCTCGCTGTCCCTCAAATTCGTCGCCAAGTTGGGCTCGTGATTATTTTGGAATTCAAGGTGCGAAGGACAGATTCTTTAACGCAAATTACAGTATCGCGAGGGGAGACATCCATAACGATGGCGTGTTGGGTGTTTACGAAGGGCGCCGAATTGGTGACATCATCGATGGTACTTCCAGCACGATGGCGATTGGCGAAAATTCGATCAAGATCGTGTTCGGATTTGTGGACGGTTCCACCGGAGGAATTCAGGGATTGGCTGGTGTCGCCGCCAGTACCGCACCGCCGGCAACTCGGCCGCAGGGTGGTTTTGCGGCTTGGTGGCAAGGGGGCGGGTTCCTACCCTCGACGCGCAACGATCGGATACGAATCCCATCCAATCCCACGCGACATGTTTTGACTCTGAACAGTCCGATCAACGATCCAACTTTTCTACCTGGTGGCGCTAACCACAACTTGGCTGCCCGCGCTCACAACCATCCGTTTTCAAGCA
>CAZVBC010000845.1:0-1657 GCA_964625155.1 uncultured Pirellulaceae bacterium | reverse complement strand
TCGGCTCTATCTTAAACCGCCGCGCCGCTGGTCCAATTCTTGGGGTCCACTTCAGTCTTCACATAATCGCTAATCGAGATGCCTGCGGCATTGGCAGTCAGTTGAAGTGGAATAGTTAGGACTTGATCTGACATTGGAATTTGGATAGAAGACAGGAACGTTTGTTTGCTAGCGGCACGAAGTGAGCGCAGCGAACGAAGTAAAGCTAGCAAACAAACGTTCGCCGCTTAACAATGGAGTGTTACAAATGACAAGTCTGGAACGCAAGATCGTTGATCGTAAAGTCGGAATGCTCAAACTCGCGCAGAAGTTGGGCAGTGTCTCGGAGGCATGCAAAGTCTTCGGTTACTCAAGAGATAGTTTCTATCGCTATAAAGAACTCTATGAGAACGGTGGCGATGAAGCCCTTCGAGAGATCTCAAGAAAGAAACCTGTCGTCAAAAATCGTTGCGAGCCCGCTATCGAACAGGCCATTCTCAGGATGGCTTTCGAACAGCCAGCTCATGGGCAAGTTCGGGTGAGCAATGAACTCAAAAAGCAAGGTCTCTTGGTCTCCCCTGGTGGTGTCCGAAGCGTTTGGCTGCGACACGATCTGGAAACTTTTAAAAAGCGACTCAAAGCTCTGGAAGCTCGCGTCGCGCAAGAAGGAGGTGTACTCACTGAAGAACAAGTCAACGCACTCGAGCGTTGTCGAAAAGAAGACGAATCGCATGGTCAGATCGAAACCGAACACCCTGGATACTTAGGCGCCCAAGATACCTTCTACGTGGGTACCATCAAGGGAGTCGGACGCATCTACCAGCAAACGTTTATCGACACCTACTCAAAAGTTGCGTTCGCCAAGCTATACGATCGCAAGAATGCGCTCGTGGCTGCCGATATGCTTAATGATCAAGTGATTCCTTTCTTTGAAGAGCAGGATGTACCTCTGCTACGAGTCCTCACGGACCGAGGCACCGAGTACTGTGGAAGCCCAGAACATCACGAGTTTGAGCTCTACCTCAAAATCGAAGAAATCGAACACACCAAGACCAAAGCTCGAAGCCCACAGACCAATGGCATCTGTGAGCGTTTCCACAAAACCATGCTGCAAGAGTTCTATCAGATCGCATTTCGCAAAAAGTTGTACGAATCGATCGAACAACTGCAGCAGGATGTCGACCAGTGGATCGCGAGCTACAACCAAGAGAGACCGCATTCAGGCAGGTACTGTTTCGGTAAAACACCAATGGACACCTTCCTGGATTCAAAAAAGTTAGTCGAACAGAAAATGCTCGACCAACTCGTACAGTCCAGTACGTAAAAATGGACAAGCGTCGTCAGATCAAGTAGTGGCTACTACATATGAATAGATATCATCCGATCGACGAGATCCGAAGAACGCGGCCAAAGCAGATTTTTACGCAAAGACTCAAAGGCAAAGATGGAGCAAGTTCATTGCGACTTGGTGCCTTGGCGTACGACCTCCCGCGATAACCCATTGCAGCACCACAAATTCCATACGCGGAAAGTGTCCGCCGAGGAGTTCATTCGTCGGTTCCTGCACCTTGGATTAGGTATCTGGCTAGACTACCCCGATGCCAGCTCTTTCCCGTTAGACAATCTCTCTCCGCCTCCAGGCTCGCCCTCTTCGTTCACCGCAGAATCTAATCCTTTA
>CAZVBC010000844.1:0-1661 GCA_964625155.1 uncultured Pirellulaceae bacterium | reverse complement strand
GGCCGGAATTCTTTCAAGCGATACGGAGTCAGGAACGCGACGGGGGTCAGGTGCGTTTTGTCCGACGGGGATGTCGTCGAGGGGGTGGCACGATGTGCAAGAAGGTAGGACGCTGCCAACAATGATCGACCCGCGTTGCGGACCAACCGCACGAGCAGTGCCCACTTTTCAGACAGTCGACGTTTTGATCGAAATGGGCCTAGACGTTAGCATTCGAAAACACTGTTAGCGAAAAGGGGAACACCGTGTCCATTCGCGTGACGCGCTTCAAAAGACTCCTCGCATCAATTCTTCTTCTATGGTTCTTAGCGCCTACTGACGTCCAGGCATCAGACGACGAGCAACTCTCCGTCGCTGCAAAAAAGCTCCGAGAATCGGTGGTCTTGATCGGATTAACAAAGGGCGGCCATGGGACAGGTTGGGTGCTTTCAAGAGAACATCGACTGATTGCAACAAATGCTCACGTGGCGGATATTTGTTTCAATAATTTGCACGATACGTTTGTTACGCCAAATCTAACGAATCACCGGTACAGTGTTACGAAGGTGTGGTATCACCCGGGATTGCTTCGTCAGGGACGAGGAATACTTACCCGCTCACAGACTCCGACGTCAAAACACGTGAATCAGGAACTGAAGGTATTCTCAATGAGTGCCGATGTCGCCGTGCTGGAATTGGCGAAGGATTCCGATTTGCCGCCCGAAATCCCAATGGCTTCTCCGGCGGAAATTTCAGATCTCTTCGCCACGCCGGTGTCAATGATAGGGTTTCCGGGACACGATACTTACAATCCGAAAAAGGATGATCTGCTTCAAGCAACTCCTCGCACTGGAACAATCAGCCGCATGACGGACTACACTATGAGTTCGAACGGCCCAGATGGTTTTAAGCAATTTGTTCAGCACTCCCTTGCCAATTTTGGTGGGTTCAGCGGATCACCAATTTTCACTAAGTCTGGCCACGTTGTTGTCATTAACAACAGTGGCAGGGTTGAGGAAGATCGTGGAATGAGACAAAACCTTTCCTTCGGAATTCGGATCGACGCACTTTGGGAACTGATCGCGTATCACAAATTGGACGACAAAGTATCGCTTCCCGTGACGAAAGCGTCACTTCAGTTGGAAAGATTTGAGATGCCTTCGGAGCTCACTGAGAAGTTTGAGAAAGCCATCTTGCTTGTCGATGATTGTGACGAACATGATTGGTCTACTGCCGCTGGCATCGAGAAAGCGATTCACGATCTCGACCGAGCAATCGACTTGGCTCCGGGTTATCCCGCTGCGTACGAACGGCGTGCGGTCGCCAAACGAAAGCTGGCCAGATTCAACAAGGCGGAAGAATTGACGCTGCTCCAATCGGGACTTGCCGACGCTAAGAAACGTTTCAATCTAGAGCCGGACAACCTTGACGCGGCCAATCAGGCATTGTGGCATTATTACGTGGTAAGTGCGAAGGACAATAATCGATACCATGGCCAGATAGCACTTATGACGACAAGAGTACTCGAAGGCGAACTTTTCAGGAATAGCCTTTATGCTAAGACTCACTATCCTACTAGCCTGTACTACCTCCGGTCGTTAACACGCGACAAGTCTCAATCGAAAATGCGATTGGAAGATGTTTCGGAAGCGATCATGGCGTATCAGCCACGCACGGCATAT
>CAZVBC010000843.1:0-1671 GCA_964625155.1 uncultured Pirellulaceae bacterium | reverse complement strand
AAACAGGACCTGGAATTCTGGTGACTGGACACGATTTGGTCGATCTTGGTGACCTACTCGAGCAAACTGCCGGCACAGGTGTCAGCGTTTACACGCACGGTGAGATGTTACCAGCGCACAGCTATCCTCGGCTTCGCGCCTATACCGAGCTTGCCGGCCATTACGGTGGACCGTGGCAGAACCAACAATGGGACTTTCCGGCTTTCCCAGGACCGATTGTGGCGACGACGAATTGCGTATTGATTCCGCCTGATTCGTACAAGGATCGGTTGTTTACGACGCGCATCACAGCCGTCCCAGGCGGCACTCGGCTGAAGTCAAACGACTTCTCGGCTGTAATTTCACAAGCCAAGCGGCTACCATCCTTGCCAGACCGCAAGGTGCGAGAATCGACCATTGGTTTTCATCACAGTGTCATTCTCAGTTTAGCTGACAAAGTAATCGACGCGGTCAAGTCAGGAAAAATTAAACACATTTACCTTATCGGCGGTTGTGATGGCGCCGAACTTGGTCGCAACTATTACACCAAGTTAGCGCAACTCACACCTAGTGAGTCGCTGATTTTGACATTAGGTTGCGGCAAGTATCGCATTCGCAATCACGACTACGGCACGGTAGCTGGTTTACCGAGACTGCTAGATATGGGCCAGTGCAACGACGCTTACGGTGCTGTCCAAGTGGCACTTGGGCTGGCCAAAGCATTCAACTGCTCCATTAACGATTTGCCACTCTCGATCGTCCTTTCGTGGTTCGAACAAAAGGCCGTCGCGGTCTTACTTAGTCTGCTGGCTCTGGGCGTGAAAGGCATTCGACTCGGGCCGGTGCCGCCAGCGTTCGTCACTCCTAACGTGTTCAAGGTTTTGCAAGACAAATTTGATCTGAAACTGATCGAGGCCGAACCACCTCGTGAACTCGTTCAACTTTCGGCGTGACGACTCACTTTTTTGAGGCCAGCCAACTCATGCGGAGACTGAGAATTGCAGCTTAAAGAAATTGATGAACAGCAGTTGGAATCGGATCTCGTTTATCGGTTCGAATACCTGGCGGAGTTCATTGGATTCCAGGCCGCCGATGCGGCGGCTTTGCAAGAGAGCGGACAGTTTCTTGGACCATTGATTCCGCAACTTGTAGAAAAGACCTACGAGAAATTGTTGAGCTACACAGCGAGCGCTCGTCATTTTGTGCCTCGCCAGGCCGGATTCAATGGTCCCGCTCCGAATGATCTGAGTGGGCTCACCAGGGACCATCCCCAAATCCAATTTCGGAAGGAGCATCTCTCGCGTTATTTTATGCAGGTATTGGGCAGGACCTGCGATGCAAAACTGGTCCCTTATCTCGATATGGTCGGAAAAATCCACACTCCGAAAGCCGGTAATCCCCAGATCGATATTCCACTGGTCCAGATGAATGCGTTGATGGGCTTTTTGTCCGAAACGCTCCACGAAGCCATCCTCGGCCTGCCCGTTGATTCCGCCACTGCCTTGCGAATTTTGCGAGCGTTCAACAAGCTCCTCTGGATTCAGAACGACTTCATCAATCGCCACTACGCCAGCAACGCGACAGCAGGCGCGGCGGCAAGTGTGTAGCATCTTGTCCTCAAAGTGCTTATGGACCGGATTGCGAAATCGGTCTCGGTTCACGTGAGCGGAAGGGCACAAGCCCCCGGCCCGC
>CAZVBC010000842.1:0-1672 GCA_964625155.1 uncultured Pirellulaceae bacterium | reverse complement strand
CCAAAGAGCCCTGGATAACCTCCGTCGCCGGGCAAAACAATTTGGCTTTGGGTTAACCCCAGACGTTACGGCGTAACAGGCACCACCTTCATTGCCATTCCGCTCATCAGCCCCAGTGGTCTAGGCCGATACTCTGCGCAGGGTTCTCTTAAGCACAAGCTGACAGTGCCAAAATCAACACTTCGGAGCTCATATCCGACTAGCCATCGCATGTTTACACTCCGCTTACCATGCTTCACGGCTTCCTCTCCGGTAGAGCCCAACGCGCACCAGCGTAGTTCCTTGGCAGAGCCCGACTCCGTTTCGCCGAACGAGGATCAGGATAACACAGAGGATGAGGGAGTGCATTCCGGCGTCTTCGATTAGAGAATTGTTTTTTTGCGAAAATCAGTCCTCATCGGAGAACACCGAAATGCTTCTTAAAACTATCCTCAATCATGTGGAGTGGCACAAGTCCTTTGTTTATGGAGAGGGACATTTTGTGACGGACGATTCAGGCAAGACTCGGATCGAGATTCCGATCACAGCGCGGTCCAACGGTCGGCCGATCTGCTCGGGTTGCCATCGAGCTGGCCCAGGCTACGATCGATTGACGGAGCGTAGATTCGAGTACGTGCCATTGTGGGCGATCCAAGTATTTTTCGTGTACACGATGCGTCGGGT
Source organism: uncultured Pirellulaceae bacterium (assembly GCA_964625155.1). Classification (GTDB taxonomy): domain Bacteria; phylum Planctomycetota; class Planctomycetia; order Pirellulales; family Pirellulaceae; genus Aureliella. Next base: position 1,009 of record CAZVBC010000842.1, on the reverse strand, counting down.
GAACTGTCCGCGATGCGGTGTGACGGTAGAAGAGGTACCGTTTGGTGACGGCAAGTCGACTTTGACAAACAGCTACTGCTGGTTTCTAGCCGGCTGGGCAAAGCGGTTGAGTTGGCAGGAAACGGCAAGAGCGTTTGGCACAACCTGGGAAAAGGTCTATTCGTCGGTAAAACACGCAGTTTTCTGGGGAGTCGTGCATCGAGAGCTAAGGGGCATCCGGACGATTGGCGTGGACGAGATCCAATGGAAGCGAGGACACAAGTACCTGACGCTGGTGTACCAGATCGACCAGGGAGTACGTCGTCTGTTGTGGGTGGCCCAGGATCGGACGGAGGCGAGCCTGCGGGGATTCTTCGAGATATTGGGGAAGCGGAAATCTGGGCTGGTGAAATTCACCTGCAGCGATATGTGGAAGCCGTACTTGGAAGTATTGCGGACAGAAGCACCGAATGCGGTAGTGGTGCTGGATCGCTTTCACGTCATGGCGAAGTTCAACAAGGCGTTGGATGAAGTGCGAGCGTCCGAGGCCCGCCGCTTGAAACTCGACAAGGACGAAAGCCTGAAGCATTCGCGTTGGTGCTTGCTGAAACGACCGGAGAATCTAACGGAGAAGCAAGCCATCAAGCTATCGGAGTTGTTGCAGACGAATCTGACAACAGTTCGCGCGTATTTAATGCGCGAGGACTTCCAGCGATTTTGGGAATACCGCTCAGCCACGTGGGCCGGCAAGTTCCTGGACGAATGGTGCGAACGAGCCATGAGATCCCGGATTGAACCGATGCAGAAGATGGCAGGAACGCTACGCAAGCACAAAGAGCTCCTGCTCAATTGGTTTGCAGCCGAAGGGGAAATCTCATCGGGTACGGTCGAAGGATTTAACAACAAGGCGAAACTGACCATGAGAAAAGCGTATGGGTTTCGCACCGAAAACGCCATCGAAATCGCTTTGTTTCATAGCCTTGGCAACTTACCTGAACCAAAACTCACCCACAGATTTCACTGACGAGGC
>CAZVBC010000841.1:0-1675 GCA_964625155.1 uncultured Pirellulaceae bacterium | reverse complement strand
ACTTTCGTCAGCCGCACCGCGCCGGAAGTGGAAGACGTGCTCCTAAAGGGGATGAGAGAAGTGATGGGGAAATAGAAGTGAGATGCGATTGGTTTCCCCAAGGGTCACATGACTTGCCGATTTCCACCAATTTGCCATACCATGCCTCCTTGGCAGTGTGATGAAGAAACTCGTGTACAACGCTCTCCGTCGAGAATATCGAGAGATTTACGCTAAAGGGCTATCATGAACCAAACGCCGACGTGAAAGAATCGCGAGCGACTCTTTTTGAAAGGGTTCGTAGTGGAGTGGCATTCGAACAAGACTTGCAACGCGCAGTGATTTTAGATGTCGCGTCGAAACAGGCGGAAACCGGCCTCTCCTTCAAGTGCTTTACAGATCAGATTGGTCCTTTCACGGATGAACTTTGCAAAACCCTTCGACGCGTTGCTTTTCCACACGCCGCTTTCATCATGCACAAGGATCAAGTGCCTCGCCATTTTGCGTTTGAAGAAGGTTCCGTACTCCTTTACATCGCCCAGATATGACCGTGGCCTTCGCGAACCGATTGACTGATTCTCCTCCGCCGTGAGCAGGCAGATGTTGCAAATGCTGTTGTAAAGGCTGGCGGGCACTCCTCCTGCCGAAAGTCCTGCGCGAGGAAAAATGTGGTGACGATCCTTTCGGTTAGCGGCAGTTGAGTAACGGTCCAACGGAATATCGTTTAAGCCATCATCGAGAATGCTCACCGGACGGCGCCGCAACATCATGCAATAGAACGCCGCAGTTATGCCAGTTCGGGATGCGAACTGTGCTTTTCGAACGTCAATGCGGTCAACTTCTGGGCGGTAGGTGAACCGGGCCATACCATTTTTGGCAAGACGTTTGAAAAACTTCAAATCTTCAGGAAGGCAACGAAGAAAATTGCGACCTGAGTACCGACTTCCGACTGATGTGGCCCAGAACCACCTGCGTAATTGCTCTTTCTGTTTGCCACTGGGACCACGACCATTCCAAAAAAAGAAGAGGGCCAAGATGGCGACCATGTAATCTGAATACAGAAACTCACGGTTCAACACGGAGAAATTCTGACGCAGGTGATCAACTGCTTTGCCGAAGCAAACGCCGAGTCGGTGCCATTCGCGAGCAAGCTTCTTGCGAAGTTGTGGACTCGCCTTGGCTTCGCGTTCGAGACGTTGAATGACTATTTTCAATGCCTGACCACGAGCTTCCGTTCCTCCTCGTACTGCTGCCATCGCGAAGAGAATCGGCATCTCAGGAATCTGTCCGAAGCTCTCATCGATGTGCTGACGTACCTCATGGCGGATGTCGCGCAGGTCCAAGTCCTCAGCTCGCGTGAAGATCGCGTCTGCCGTCGTAATCTTCATGCCCTGTGTATTGATGCGAAGAAAGGTCTCCCGAATGTGGGCGATCCTTGCTTGAACGAACATCGTGTACATGGGGTATCTTAACACTCGGTTTCGACACTCGTTTACTCGCTTCTTTTGGAGCTTTCCGAGATGGCTTAGGCGACTTCGCCATTCAGGATGAAGAATATCGGACATCGACTCGTAAATCCCGCGAATCGACCGACGGTAACGAATTTGTTGTCCGTCCTCTTCCTTCTGCAGTGACAGGACAACTCGCTCGAAATCGATATCCTTTCCTCTAGCGTTTTTCAGGTTGCTACCTTTTC
>CAZVBC010000840.1:0-1677 GCA_964625155.1 uncultured Pirellulaceae bacterium | reverse complement strand
GCAAGTACACGCCCCTTGAAGTCGACGATCGTCAAATTTTGTTTGGTCCCCGTCAGGGCGATCCGGGATAATATGAAATCAACATCCATTGCCAAATGTCCATTTCGCGAATCGAACTGGACGAGTTCTTTCTTCTGGTTGGTATCTAAAATGTGGACATCCCCAGTCGACCAGCTATCGTCGACCGAATACACAAGAGTCTTGTTGCCATCGAAAAATGCATTGCTCGTGAAAGACGCGTCGATTCCTGCAAACATGTTTTCGCCCATGAGGAATACTTCCCGCTTCTCGTCGATAGACCAGATCCGGATGTTGTTCTTACGTGACAATGAAACAATGTGGGAACCGGTATGTGCCGGATGGATCTGCGTCAAGAATCCTTCTGATTTCGCGGGTCCAACCACCTCGAACGTCTGATCGTCGATCAACAGCAAGTTCTCTCCGTATTTCTCGGCTAACATGGAAATGAGGATTGCGTTGTGCTTCGGGATCCAGGCAATATTTGCAGGTCGAATCGACGGCAATCCCGTGATGGTTTCAATCGTCCCTTCATCCAGACGTTTCAGCGATTTACCACCTGCCTTTTCAAACGCGTGGATTGTCCCGTCATCGTCCAGCACGAAAAGGTGATCCCGTCCTTTTATAAGTTGGCAGAGATTCCCTTCAACGCGCGTACTCCACTTTTCCGCCTGCTGATCCAGACTGTAACATTTGATGAATCCAGATCTTCCCGCGTAGACAATAGTTTCATCATCAAGCCACGCAATAAAGTCAACGTGTCCCTGCCAGCCCTCTTTCCGATCCTCGACAGGGGTGCCGATGACTGAGTGCAAGTTCAGCTCGACTGCGAAAGCACGCGTGTTCGCAACCAAGAGTATGAGGAGGATAAAAGGCCGCATGTTCGCTTCCCTTATGTCGACCGACGTCATTACTTCAGCAAACGTATGGTACCAATCGGGACTTCTCGACTTCAAAATATCAAAGTCGCAACTCAGTTAAGGAAAACGTTCGGCGATCAGCATCGGGGCACTCACGAGGTTGCTGGATCCCCGATTTGCGATACCGCCGAGGGAAAACACATTTTCAGGCAGCGCTGAACTATGTTTTCTTCTTGCGCGGCTTCTTGACGGCAGGTTCTTTTTGTTGCGGCTCGTCGACCGCTGGTTCTTCAGTTGCAGGCTCAACTGCCGATTCTGCCACTGCTTTTTTCCTGGGGGCGGCTTTCTTCTTTGGCTTGGCGGGTGCATCTGCCCTGGCGGATTCTGCAATCGGCGCGGAGGTCACTTCCGGAACGGGCTCCTTGTCAGAAGCGACCTTGGCTGCCGAGGTTTGCTTGGAAGCGATGGCAACGGCAGAACCTTGCGGGTTCCAGCCAGATTTGATGTTCTCTGCTTTGAAGGCTTCCCAGAGTTGTTCGATTTGTGTTTTCGAGTTCGAGACTCTTAACTCTCTGGCGAGCGAGTCCTTCCGGTTGGGGCTGAAGTCCGTGTAGTGCACGACATAGGCCGGGAATTCGTCACTCGATGTCTCCTTGTTCGTGCGCCACATTACGAACTTGCGGACCATTGTCTGGCCCTTCAGGTCCTTGGTGTACACTTCGCGTCGCAGAATCTCGCTTGTCGGCAAAGTCATCTGCCGGGCGTCGCGGTCCATTAACGGAACTTCAATAATGTTCGC
>CAZVBC010000839.1:0-1679 GCA_964625155.1 uncultured Pirellulaceae bacterium | reverse complement strand
GTGAAGAACATCGTTACATTTGTTTGAGAGTAGGTTTACGGTGTCCAAAATTTCCCTTTAGTGCGCAGCATCAAACTGAGAACTCGCCAAGAGCGAATTCCATCAATGGGGTTTGCAATGAGCCTAACGTGCTCTCTCCTATCTTTGAAACGGTAGCCAACCGGGCTAACAAACAAAAAGCCTAGCTGTTTTTGTTTCGAAGTTCCGCACGTAGTTCCGCGCGAGGACGTCGCATCCACTGGAATGGTTTCGGGCGTCGCTTGATTACCCGCGGTTCCAGTCGACCTGGACGTTTGCCGACCTCGCAGGCGGCAATTTGCTTGAGTAGACGGAGTATATAATCACGGAGTTGAGCAGCGGGAATCAATCCGCTGCCGATGATTTCGAACGAAGACAAAGCGTATTGGCATGTACTGGTGAAACTTATTTGACGCGGCTGTTTGCCATGCAGCAATGCGGCCGAGGCAGCCGTTGTGCGAATCAAGTTGTAGGCCAGCAACGATGTCCAAAGTTCGCGACGCACCATCTCAGGTGACTTGCAGCGAACGTGCTCGAGGTTGAGGTTCGACTTGATGCTGCGAATATCGAGTTCCGAGTTCCATCGAAAACCATATAGATCGGCAATGTCTTGCTTGGTGTATTTATCCGCGTCCGTTAACGTCGTGATAATATCAAGCGTACGAGTGCGATAACCGGGGATGGCAACGTGGAAGCGAATCTCTCGCAGTTCAAGCGTCTCAGGAATTTTATCGTAGAGTTCGCGAGTCATCCACTTCGGACACTCCGGTCGAGTCCAAGTAACGATGTGATCGTACTTGCCTATCCTTCTGCCCCGGCGAAAATCCGAAGCACGCATCCGATTTTTCCTGGAGCACGAGTGAATCCCTTCACTATGCAACAACGCGAGCATCATGAACGAGCAAAAGCACCGATCCATAACGGCGACGTCGCCGCGGTTCAAGCTCGTCATGATCGAACGCAATAGTGCGGTCTCGCCCGTTTCTTTACCTGCATAAGGCCCGATGGCTAGGTCTATGATCGCAGCGGTCGTCAATGAAAGAATCGCCACGCAACGTGCGATAGGAAAACCGATACCTGGCTGCTGCGATGTACTCTGCGGATAAGCCGCTTGATTCTCCGGTGTGTCGGGCATCGTGAAAGTGAAACCATCAATCAACTTCGCGTGCAGGTGATTTTTCCACAACCAACGATTGTCAGCGTCCGCTTCGAGTTTGTTCGCGACTTCCTTGCTCAGTTCACGAAGTGCCGGTTCACTAAGCTTCGCTCGAGCGACACAATAGTCGCCGGTATCATTGGTGGGAGCGGCTTTGCCAGTGATTTCGCAGTGAGCAACAATGCAGGCAACGGCCGATTGGCAAGCGGCTTGTTTGCCATCTCGTAGGACTTGCCCCATGAAAGCCCACAACACGACGACCGTGTTGTAGATGCTATTCATGGCAAAGAGGGCATTGTGCTTGGCGAAAATCTCGCAGATGCGTTCGGCAGGCAACACGCTGGCGAACGGCAGTCCCTCCGTAGAAAGAAACGAGTTAACAATTTGCAAGAAATTGCTACTGCTTCCGTGTGGCGGATTTGGTATTAAATCGGCCATAAAAAAACCCTCCTTGGCTTTTACACATGCCGTGTAACCAAGGAGGGCTCGATATTATTCGCCAAGA
>CAZVBC010000838.1:0-1705 GCA_964625155.1 uncultured Pirellulaceae bacterium | reverse complement strand
GTCGCACTCTGGCGGAAACGTCGGTTTGTGATGAGTCCCGCAGGTGTTGAAGCACCTGCGGGACGTTTCTCTAAACCACTACGCTTGAAAAGTGGTCGCCTCGCCGAATCGGGTCACAGTTTGCGGCCGTCCCCGTTTTCGACTCGCCCCTCCGGGCCTTTGGCGGTTCATCCCACGACAACCACAGGGATGAACCTTGCGCTCCTTCTCATTCGTCGGCCCTCACTTTCTGACCAGCAGATTAACTACCTCGCCAAAACCAATCAAGCATCAAGTCAGGATTCTGATTAAATTCCTGATTGGACGATTGACTAGATCGAGGGTTCGCTGTTACATACGCATCAGGAGGCCAAGAAATGTCTAAGCACCGAAGTCCGTCGCACCCGTACATCTCCCTTCCAGACGCCATAGCGTCAACGAGCGCCATTTACGCTAAAGAGAAGCGACATCCAGTCCCTGTCGATGTCTTGGTGAAGCATTGCGGCTACAGCGATCTAAAAAGCAGCTCTGCCCTTCGATTACTTTCCGCCCTAAGCCAGTATGGGCTTCTGGATGACATCGGCCGTGGCGAGCAGCGAAAGATGAAGATCTCAGAACTGGGGCTTGATATCCTGCTTGCGGATTCCGAGCAGGATGCAAAGAAAACGACCGCCATCCGACGAGCAGCCACTAACCCCGAAGTTCATGCGAAAATTGTGGCCGAGTTTCCCGATGGTCTCCCGTCCGATGGCACACTTCGATCCTACCTGATTCGAGAGCTGGACTTCAACGATGTCCAAGTCGATCTATTCATCAAGAAGTTTCGCGAAACAATTGACTTCGCAGGGGTCTATGGGAATGATCTTGAGCCGCAAATTGAGGCTGAAAAACAATCACCACAGGTAGGCGACTACGTTCAACATCGAGTGAACGGAGTGGATCAGTTTCTGTGGCCTTGTTTGATCACCGAGATCATTGATGATCGAGGCATGAAGTTTGCGCTGTTCGACGAGATGGATGTGGGTGCTCCAATGTCTGAGTTAGTTGTTGTCGATCCGCCAATTTCTCCGGGCCGTGATTCAAGCGAGCGTGCTGCTCCGCGCGCACAACCACCAAAGAATCCACGCTTCCAAGCCCCTGCGACATCGTCAAAGCCGATTAGCATTCTAGTTGGCTACGCCGAAGAAGGGTCGCCGATATACGCCAGCATCAGCTTTGATGTCCCATTGCGACAAGGGCTTCTGCGTCGCCTTGGTAAGCAATTGACCGCAATGGAGAAGGCTGCCGCTGACGAGTCGGAAGACGATTCAAAAGACGACGAATAAATGAGCAGCCGACTGGCGGCCTCTTTCGTTTGCTGATTGAATCGTTCTGGGAGGGCAGCATGAGCCGCAAGACTATTGAGCAAACTGGCGAGTTCATGGCGACGTCACCGGATGGTGAGGAAGTCGATATTCTGATCTTCACGGAGTTCCATGAAGGTCGAACCTCTGAGGGACCATATCGGACCCAAGGGCTGAAGCAGTTGCGAACCGCGAGCGGCACGCCAGTCAATCGCATTGCCAAAGGTCGGTATCGCGTTTTCGATTCGCAAATCGAATTGACGTCTGACGACGATCAAGCCCCATGAACAATTCTCACGGCCGCGCCACACCGAAGCCAGTCAGTACCAAAAAGTGATATCTGAAACCTGCGGCGTGGCGCGATGGACTTTGCGGAGTGAGCT
>CAZVBC010000837.1:0-1705 GCA_964625155.1 uncultured Pirellulaceae bacterium | reverse complement strand
CACTCCAGGCTCTCCCTCTTCGTTCACCGCAGAATCTAATCCTTTAAATGTTCGTTGGCATTGTCCGAGTTGACATGGAACGAAGCCAAGTCCACCATGACGACCACAACGGTCGCAAACGGGTCTTGTGCAAGCGATCCTCCAGCGATTCTAGCAGTTGTGAAGCAATCGGTGTGAGTTTACTCAATTCAGTTTCAGAAGAATCGCTGATGAATGGATGGGTTTCAATTGGAACCCACGGAATCGAATCATAGATTCTGTTGAACTCGTCGAGCAATCTCAATTCTTTGGACGTCAGGAGCGCAATCGCCTCGGGTTCTCGAAGAGTCCAGGCAAGGCTCATCCAGCGATGAAAGATTGCGGCGTCCGAGAAACCTGCCATTTGAGCACGTGCATGATGTCGATTCTTTGTGTCAACCAAGAATCTCAGCGCAAAGCATGGACCTGCAATCGCGGCGGATTTCTGTTCTTGGGTTAGCATACTGTTGCCAACGAACGTCTGATTGAGCGGAATGGCGCCAAACAGCGCCGACCTTGGCATTGTACCGCTCCGCCATTACTGCTCCAATCAGTTGTTCGCGTGGCCGGATTCCCGGTTGGAGCGGCCTGGTCGGGAACCTTTAAGGCTATCGAACTATCACCAGGCTTAAGCTGGTGCAAAGGAAAGGACTTCAATCAGGACCGCTCCAGGTCCGTAGCTAGATATGACATGGTGTAACACCATGCCCCTCTTGGCAGAGAGCGACTCAGCCAACGTCGACCAAACGGACTGCCATTCCGTTCCATCAGACGTTCACATGGCAGGTAGGCCAGGCGAACGTCTACGATCAGCCCGCTGCGAGGGATTGGTTGACCATGGAAAAATCGGCACCCATCGCGGCAGGGTTGCATCGCTTGGTTATCGCAAATTATACGAGACATTGACGCGCATAAGCGGACGGGACTCTAAATCATTACGGCGACAGGCGACGGCGTTTTGGTTAACAGTTCAGTAGTTTTCTAGATTTGCGTTGTCGATGTCTCCGTTTTTCAAACCGACGATAAGTCGATATAGGGTAAAGAACGACAATACAATAAACGGGACGCTGAAGACAAGCATCCACCGGATGTATGCGTCAATCGACATCCCAGTTCCAGGAACGTCAAAGACTCCGAATCCCTGATCCAGCTTGCGTTGCCGATAAAGGTGCATCGATACAGCCTTGGCGCAAAAGAAAACGCCCGGCGATGAAATCAACAGAGCGAACGAGACATAGCTCGTGATGGTCGCGAACCGATTCGTCTGTTGTCGAGCCACCAGGGCACTCCTCAATCGCGATAACGTTACGCATCAGCGGGCCGGCGCGAGATGCGTTGATTTCAAACCGACCCGACCGCCGGCTCCATTGCATGCGATTGTTCGCCATCAAACGTAATCGAAGTAGCGAATCCACCATGAGTCGATTCCGGTCACGCCTGGATTTGCCCCAGTGTATTCCGCATCGAGGTACTGATAGGGGATATATGTATATTTGAATTCATCAGCGATTTTCAACGTTGCATATAGAATTTCCTCGGGCACATCCTCGCCATCGTTGATCGTGATAAACGAACCAAAATTACTGAATCGAAGTGAGTGAAATCGCGCAAGCCCTAATGTAAAAATTAATTGGCTATGGAAGCTCGCGTGTTGAATGCAGGGACCGGTTTCAATTTTCGGGTTCAG
>CAZVBC010000836.1:0-1705 GCA_964625155.1 uncultured Pirellulaceae bacterium | reverse complement strand
GAATGCTTGGGCACGCGATTGGCGAGTTCGCGTTTCACCGCCAATCGCTCCGCCTTGGAATCAATTATGGTTCCGTCAGCTCTACGGACGACGATATCAATTGCACCGCCTTCAACGAAAACTATATCGTCCGACAACTCGACATAGATTTCACGTTTGCCATCAGGCCGAATTCGAGTTTTTGAAGGTCGCGACAAATCAAAGGGCCTAAGAGCAGCCAACTGCGTTCCGCGAAATGTCTGAAACAGGTGTTCATGAAGTCGTTCATGCAGTGTAGCGTCTTGTTCGTACCGCATAGGTTCAATTCGCACCTCGCCGGTACCATCTCGAACTACGATGGTAACACCCTCTACATTCAAGTCGAGGTGTTGCTCGAAATAGTCAGTTGGAGAAAACGTCCATTCGAGTTGGTAATAGTCATCCATGAGAGTAAAGCTTCTTCGTCGACGAAAGAATCCATGTAAGTCCTGGGTTTGGGGTGGGAGCCATTCGAACAAAAATCTGGCGACTCAGACCCGGTGATCTTGTCTGCGATTGCAGCACTTTTTCCAACACAGGCGGTTAAACGCAATACCGGCTTAGGCGAGGTTTGGGGCGTTGAGCCGTACACGCGGCCTGATGGGGACGCGGTAACACGATTTCTGTACAACAAATTAGTGCTTTCAATGATAATCGAAAGTGGCGCTGGGCAACTAAGAGACGTCTACGATGGCTTTGATTACACGATTTTCGGGTTTTAGCCATTCGGGAAATACATCGATCAACGCATCAAAGCTGGAATGGTGGCTGATCCAAGGGCGAGTATCAATTTTTCCACGTTCGATCAAGTCGATGATGTTTTTAAAATCATCGGCCAATGCATTCCGGCTTGCTAGGATTGTCAATTCGCGTCGATGCATGATTGGTGCGTGGGGAAAGCTCACTGGTTGTTGAGTAATGCCCACGTACACCATCCGGCCTCGAAACGCACAGTAAGCCAACGACTCACCCATGCTGACGTGACTGCCGGTGGCATCAATGACGACATCGGCGAGCTGGCCGTTGGTCAGAGCATGCAATTGCTCAGTAGCCTTTGGTTGTCCTTCTGCCTGCAGCATAATCGTATCGGGGACGTTCATGGCCGAGCGTACAAATTCGAGCCGCGTGGGATTCATGTCCATCACGATCGTGCGTGCGCCAGACAATTTGACGAATTCGATGGCGGACAAACCGATCGGTCCCGCACCAATCACTAGTACGTTGTCTGTGGCACTACATTCAGCTCGTTGGACCGCATGGCAACCGATCGCCAAGGTCTCGACCAGTGCCAATTGGTCGTAAGTCAGACTACTTGACGGATGGACTTTGCGCGCTGGCAAGAGCATGCGTTCGGTCATGCCACCGTCACACATCACTCCAAGCGTCTTGTGACTTTCGCAGCAATTCGTAAAACCACGTCGACAGGAGTAACAATGCTGGCAATTGATATACGGCTCAACAGCACATCGATCTCCTGGTGCAACGTGCTTTACGCCGGAGCCCACGGCCAGGATCTCGACACCCAGTTCATGGCCAGGAATGCGTGGATAGCTGAAATAAGGCATCTTCCCCAGATAGCCACCAAAGTCTGTACCACAGATTCCGATGCGATGTATGCTCACCAACACTTCATCCGGGCCGGGTTGGCCGGGTTCAGGAATCTGAATTGCGCGAAAGTTTTTGGGGG
>CAZVBC010000835.1:0-1710 GCA_964625155.1 uncultured Pirellulaceae bacterium | reverse complement strand
TCAGCGCTGCCGGATCGACCGACAGCACACCCGTCGTGTTGCTGGAGGCGTGGTTGCCCGCAGGGTCTGCAAAGCTGGCTTGCAGGGTGTGGTCACCCCCGGAGGGACTGGAAACGGTGAACGTGGCTGTTCCGTTGGTCAGGGTCTGCGTGGCGGCCGCCCCTCCGTCGACCGTCAGTGTCACATCCCCCGACGGGACGCTACCGGCGTCCGAGGAACTGTTACTGACCGTCACCTGCACTTGCCCGTCGGTCCCGTACGCGATGCCAGGCGCCTGCAGATCAATGGCAGTTGCGGCCGGCGTGACGATCAGCGTGCCTGTATTCAGGACGACCGTGTAACTTCCCTGTCTGCCATTCGGGTCATTCAGTGTGGCAGTGATCGGGTAGGTACCGACGCCGGCCGTTTCCGCTGAACCGTCGCTGACGTAGATGGCCGAGATCTGGTCGCCGGACAGGACGCCATCAATTGTACCCGTGAGGTTGGTCGCAATCTGGCCAAACTCCTTAGTCGCGTCCGTCGGGTTGACGGTGAGCACCGGGCTGACCGGCGGGGCCGCATTCACCTGCAGACTGCCGGTGCCGGCGCTTGCCAGATAGCTGCCGGAGCCGGTATAGCTGGCGGACAGCAGATGCTCGCCAGCGCCAGGGGCAGTCACAGTAAACGACGCACTTCCCTGCACAAGAGTCTGGACCTGCAGGCCTCCCCCGTCGACGGTCAGGTAGACAAAACCGGCAGGGATGCCACTTGCGGCGCTGACGGTGACGGTCACATTGCCGTCAGCTCCCAGCACGATCGCGGGGGCAGAGACCGAAAGACTGGTCGCGGACTGCACGGCTCCACCACCGCCGCCGGGCGCGACAAGCGTATACAACTGGCCGTCAAAACTGCCGTCGCTTGCCAGCAGGACGCTCGCGCTTGAGCTGTAGAAATTAGTGTTCACCAGGTCGGGGCGGCCATCTCCGTTGACGTCTCCCGCGGCGACGGAGTACGGACGCAGACCGGACGCGAATGTGGATTGCGTCTGGAACGTGCCGTCACCGTTGCCGCGCAGCACGCTCACGCTGTCCGCGCTCTTGTTGGCGACCAGCAGGTCGGCCCGGCCATCTCCGTTGACGTCCCGGATGGCGACCGACAGCGGACTCGTCTCAGCATCGAACGTGGCCGCAGTCCCGAATGTGCCATCGCCCTTTCCCAGCAGGACGCTGACGCTGCTGTCCGCCGAATTGGCGGTCGCCAGGTCGGGCTGACCGTCGGCGTTCACGTCTCCGACCGCGATCGAGAACGGACTTTTCCCTGTTTTGAAAACCGCTTCCGCCTGGAAGGTACCATCTCCGTTCCCGAGCAGGACGCTCACCGTGTTTGCAGAAAGGTTGGCAGTCAGCAGGTCGGGCAGTCCATCGCCGTCGACGTCGGCCACGGCCACTGAGTACGGACCGCCTCCCGCGGCTTCCGTCGTCTGATTCTGAAACGTGCCGTCGCCGTTCCCCAGCAGCACGCTCACGGAATCGGCTTTACTATTGGCCACGAGCACATCGGTCCGGCCGTCGCCGTTCACGTCTCCCACGGCCACCGAGGCCGGCTTGCTGCCTGTGCCGAATGTCGCCTGTTTCTGAAACGTCCCATCGCCGTTCCCGAGCAACGCGCTCACATCGTCGCTGTTGCGGTTGCCGGAGACCTGGCCCGATCGACGCACATCGTTGCGGCCGG
>CAZVBC010000834.1:0-1711 GCA_964625155.1 uncultured Pirellulaceae bacterium | reverse complement strand
ACAGCCGCGACACAATGTTCTGAGGCCCGAAGGGCCGCCAAGACGGCACAACCAATGTTGTAAAAAGCCCCGATTATCGGGGCTTGGGGAAAAAGGGTTTGGGGGTACCTTAAAAACGAGCCGGATTTCCTCTCGATGAATCTCGACACGATCGACGAGGAGTTTCAGTAGTTCTCTTTTAAGGGACCAATCGGCCGCGTCCAGGCCCCCGGATATCGATTGAGTCAACGACGACAACGCAGAAGTTGCAGACTCCAAGCTAAACGCATCGGATGTCTTGCCACGTAAACTATCTAACGCAGATCTTTCTCGCTCATGCCGCTCTCGAAGTGGGCCAATTCGTTTTTCAAACTCGCTGCGCTCAAGCAATCCGGATTCATATCCGTCTATGAGGCGATCGAGCCGGCCGCGAAGATCGCTAACTGTTTTTTCTAATTCTTGCAGTTGCGAATTTGGCGAATTTGGTTCTGCGCAACGACGCTCTAACTCAGCACGAAGACGATCCGGATCTCGCAACAATTTGCATACCTCCGACCATACGAGCGATTCAATTGCGTCGCCTTTGATCGAACTGTTGTCACATATCGTCGCGCCTTTGCGGCGGTACTTGTCGGCACCAATACAGCGATAATATGTGTGCGTGCCGTTGCATCGGCGAGAACAATAGGCTGAGCCACAGACTCCACATAGTACTAGACCCGACAGCAAGTATTTGCTTCCTGTTGAGCGTTCACGCTGTCGCTTCCTATTCTCATCCATCTGAACTCGAACTCTTTCAAATAGGGATTGGTCGATGATCGCCGGTACAGAGATCACAATCTGCTCAGAAGCATCAGTTGCTTTCGGAACCTTCGTTTGTCGTGGCACAGATGGGCTTCCGCGGCTTGCCCGTTTTCCTTGTTTTCGCTGCGTAGAACGCGTTTTTCCATAAATCGCACGACCCAGATAAGCAGGGTTGATAAGAATATTTCGAATCGTCGCGCTGTCCCACTTTGAGTTTCCTTTGCATGTCGGAATGGATTGCTCCGTCAATCGTCGTGCCACTTCTGCAAGCGAACAACCGGCTTCGCCTACCCATCGAAACATGAGCCGCACATGTTCACTTGAAATGGGATTGACCTCCCAGCGTGCGGCACCGTTGTTCTGAGCTTTGGTGATGTAATTATAACCGTATGGTGCGCCGCTGAAGACGCTAACACTGCCTTTACTGGCCGAATGCTTGCGACCACGTCGAGTGCGTTCCAGTATTTTCTCTCGTTCGTATTCCGCGATCATCCCTTGCATCTGAATGAGCAAATTCGATTCAGGACTGGTCGAAATACCGTCTTGATTTAGAAAGACGATTTCGCATTCATACTTACGAAACTCTTCCATGAGAATTGCCTGATGCGCCATCTTTCGACTCAGTCGGTCAGGTGAGTGCACATAGAGCCGATCAATCGAAGAAGTTGCCAGACGATCACGAAGTCGCTCCAAAGCGGGGCGAACAAGTTCACTTCCAGAATAACCGTTATCACAGAATTCCATCTCAGGCAAAACTCGTTCTTGATCGCTAAGAATTCGTTTGCGTAGAGCCTCAAGCTGCGATTCAATGGTGTTTGTGTCGGCTTGTTTTTGAGAACTTACACGGGCGTAAAGGGCAACTATTCTTTGGGAAATCATCCCTGAATCTCCGAGGTCGAATGTGGTGTGTCTAAGACCAATTCCAGAT
>CAZVBC010000833.1:0-1727 GCA_964625155.1 uncultured Pirellulaceae bacterium | reverse complement strand
CGCCGAACTGCTCAGCGGCAAGGAAGTGGTCAAGACCATCGTGGTGCCGGGGAAGTTGGTGAATTTTGTCGTGAAGTGAACTTATGGGCCGCACAATTCAAAATGCGATTGGTGTTTTGCTAGCAAGCGGCATGGCGTTGCGAGTCAGAGCGAGCAATACTTGGCCGGTTACAAGGGGAATCGTTCTTTTCAGTTCAATTGAGAAGAAGTACGGCGGCGAGCAGCAACCTCTTGTAAGGTATGCGTATCGGGTCAATCGAAGGGAGTACCAATCACGGCAAATTGGATTTGGCCTTTTTGATGAGCCTGGCGGAAAGGGCCGCGACGAGACAATTGTGGCGCGCTACCCAGCGGGCAGCGTCGTTGACGTTTACTATCACCCCGATAATCCTCATCAGGCGGTACTGGAGCCAGGCGACTTCTCGCCATTCTTGTTTCCAATGTTTCTGGGCACTGTGATGTTTTGCCTTAGCACGTATGTTTTGCTTGGATTTGTGCTCTCGTGCTTCCGCGGACAGCCTCACGAAGCGACAACTCCTCAACCGCCCAATCCGATTGTGGTCGCCACGGCATTTACACTCTTGTTCTATAGCATCGGAGCGATCAGTTCCTTCCAGCCTGCCGGGAACGAGGTATTTGAGAAGGTTTTTGGTCGTCCACTTGGACTCAATCCTTGGGCAGCATCGCTTTGCGCATTTACCATTTGTTTTGTCCCGATGCCTTATGTCTTTCTGCACCTTGGGAAAATAGCTATCCGCATGCGAGAAGATGGGTACGGAGTGGGGAGATTCGATTTTTTTCTTTATCTCTGGAATGTTGGTGATTTCCACAACGATTTAGTGTTTTCGAGACGAATCGTCTTGACGGGGATGGCGTATTGCGTGGCACTATTCATCATTTGGCTCATCCTCACCATTAAGCATGGAGTGTGACATCACCGGCAAGGAAGTCGTCAAGACGATCGTCGTGCCAGGGAACCTGGTGAACTTTGTGGTGAAGTAATTGCCGGGGTATAATAGATATCGACAACCCCAAGGAGGCAAACCATGACAACTACTGAATTAGAGTCGCGGCTCGAATCGCTGGAGCGAGATGTCGCGCGTCTCAAAGCGTTAGCCACTAACTCTCCGGAACCTGGGGCTTGGCGAACGACGATAGGCATGTTCGACAATGATCCTGAGTTTGCCGAGGTTATCCGTTTAGGAAGAGAATTCCGTAAACAAGAGCGCGAGGGTGAAGGCGAGTGAACTACTTGCTCGATACCGATCATCTCAGTGAATTGCAGCTTCAACAGTCGAGTGGCCGTCAGCGATTGGTGAGTCGTCTGTCTAGCATCGGCGACGATGAGGTCGGGGCTTGCATAATTTCTGTTGAAGAACACATGCGTGGATGGCTTGCAAGCGTCCGCAAGCACACCCAACCGCGGATGCAGATTCATTCGTATTCTCAATTGCGAGGGCTGTTCGCATTCTATAGTCGATGGGAGATTCTCGATTGGGATAAGGAATCAACGGACACATTTGAGGCTCTACGCGCACAGCGAATCCGAGTCTCAACAATGGATCTGAAGATTGCATCGATCGCCATTTCGAACGGACTGACACTTTTGACTGCCAACTCCCGCGACTTCGAGCAAATTCCTGGACTGACAATCGAGAATTGGCTCGCATAATTCTCTTGAACTTTTCCCGCTGCCGCGCAACCTTGATGGTTGTAACCCCTTGCGG
>CAZVBC010000832.1:0-1728 GCA_964625155.1 uncultured Pirellulaceae bacterium | reverse complement strand
CTTTGGATTAGCCTTGGTTTCAGTGACTGGGCATATTCGATCACCTGCCTTGGGGTTCATATCATGAGCGGATTTGAACGTCTTGAACTTTTGCGAAGCTGTAATATTGCCATTGGCAACAATATCAGCGGCGGTGTACCGTCCACCCGGGGTAAGATAGAGTTCCCGTTCTGCGTTGTCTGCTACTTTTTCAGGCATCGCGGATTCGCTTGAATGCCCCTCCTGGCCCGTTTGAAATCCGAGCCGGAAACGCTCACCATCAATTCTGATGTTTGGAATCGTCACATCAAGCTCTCGCCCAACCAACTCTTTAGGCAATTGCCCAACGAACAAGGATGTCTTGCCGGCGCTGTCGCCGTCCTGAGGAGTTGGCTCAAACGCAATTGTTTTCGAGTCGGCGTCGCCATCGGCTTTGACAAATCCTTTCAGCGTTTGGCTCTCAACGTCAATCACGCGGCTCTCATCTTTCGCTAACGTGTAAAGCCGGATTGCTCCACCATTTTCGACAACGGCTTCAACGTGATAACTGTCTCGTCCCAAAGATACCATGATGCCTCCATGAGTACCTGGAACGTGACCGTGTTCCGAATCGCCATCGCTAGCCTTCGCTTGGCTATCGCGTACAGCATTTTTGACTTGATTTGAATCGGCAGCCTTAGCAACACCTGATGGTTCGTCTGCTTGCGAGACCTTTTCGGGATTGCTTGGACTGCATCCAACTACCACCAGAAATGAAAATGAAGTTGCCGAAATCAGCAAACCAACAAGCAATGGCTTTCTTGACATTCTTAATCCTCGTTCAATTGTCATTTAGAATTAACGGATATGGGTTACTTCTTCAGCGACGCCTCGTAGAGGTCGTCAAGCTTGGAAAGGAACTTCTCCGGTGCCGCGTTCATCTTCTTGACACACGGCGGGCAGCAAACGAACACGAAGTGTCCGTCTACAATTCCATGCTTCGACTTCTCGGAAACTTCATTGTCCGTCATCACGAGGCAATGGCCCTGCGCCTTTGCAAAGTTGCTCCGAATCTTGTCGAGATACTTTGCTTCAAGTTTCGACTTCAAGCAGTCTTTGCAACAAACATACAGAACTTCCTTGGTGTCCGGGTTGGTCATCTTTACAGGCTTGGCATGCCCGGTCAGCGATTCGCCAGACACCGGACAAATTGCCTGCACCGCTATTCGCAGTCGTTCACGCCTCGCTTCAGGCGACTCTTTCTTAGGATCATCCGCGAATGAAAAACCGACAAAAGCAATAGTCACCATCAGCCCAAGAAACATGCTCACGTTACGCTGCATTCTGAATCTTCCTTCGTTCTAGTAGAAACATTTCAACATTCGACTGGCTTGCGTGGGAAACCAGAACTCTCACAAATCACAGGCTGGAAGCCTGCGCCACTCACAATTTCATGGACGCCACCCATTGGTTGACTTCAGCGATGTCGTTGGCACCGATCAGCGTCAACTGTCGATCTTCGTTCTTCCAGCTCACAGCGAGCTGCCCGGCAGATTCGACTATCCTGCACGTCTTGCCACTACACTGCGTCTCGATCGACGGTGAGTTGCCAAACCAAACCGGTTGCTCGTCCTTGTGTTCGAAGACGATCAATGACGTTCCGTCGCCGCGCTTGCAGATCGTTGCCGAACACTTGCAGCATGGCATATTCAGGACATGCGTCGAAACACGAGCGAAACCTTCAGGCATACTCTGAAAGAGCGCCGGTTC
>CAZVBC010000831.1:0-1734 GCA_964625155.1 uncultured Pirellulaceae bacterium | reverse complement strand
TGTAGTCCTGCGTGATGTTATTGCCGACGGCGAAGCGATTGCGAACGTTCACGCCCTCTGCATGGAGCGAATAGCTGACGCCGCCGTCGTTGGTCTGGGTCCAGGCATAGAAATCGCTGGCTTCCGACTCGATGCTGTAGTCGCCGACGATGTCGTTGCCCCAGCCGACAGCGGTGATCGTGGTGCTGTTCGCGTGGTCCAGCGTGAAGGTGCCGAGGTCGTTGGAACCTTCGTGGTGAAGCGACGCCGTGGGGGAGCTCGTCTCTTCGAAATCGAACGCACCGGTGATCTCATTGCCGACGCGGACAATGTTGGCCACATTGCCGCTGATTTCAACGAGGCTGAAGCTCGTGCTGTCGTTGCCGCAAAATGATCACGGAGAGGCCGCCTCAAGTTCGGCGCTTGCAAGCCAGAATTCCGATTCGAGGCGAACGGCCCATGAAACGCCGTCTGCCCCCTCCACGGACAGCTTCATTTCGGGCAGGAATTCGTCTTTTGTACGAAGTAAACTCTTGGTGCCGAGCCAAAAGTGCACCTTGCACAACCGTCTCGCTTCCAATACGGAATTTTGAAATCGCTGCTTTGTAAGGAAAGTAGCTTCGTCAATATCTCCAAGCAGAAAGCCAGCGATGGCATTCGGCCATCTTTTGCTGTCATTGGGCTTCCATCTCGCCATTAGCTTCTCAACTGCCAGCCTCTTTACTTCGCTGTCAAATAATCGAGTTGCAGCGTAATAAAGCACTGAAGGCGCAGTCATTCCACCACCAGCATCCCTATATGTGGCGTCCAATGCCTGGCGCCATCGCTCGATTGCCTCTTTTTTTTGCCCAAGCCACCACAATGCAACGCCAGCATGGATAAGGATTGTTTCCGATCCGGGGGAGATATAGTTCGCCTTTTCAAAATCTGCCAAAGCATCTTCAATTCGGTGAAGCGCAAACAAGATCATTCCACGATTGCGAAAATGCAAGGCTCGGTTGGGTTCCAATTCGATTATGCGTGAAGCAGCATCGGACGCTAGATTCCAATTACCAGCCTCAACATATGGCCAGATGCTATTTATGACTATTGTCATGTTTTAGAACCACTCCTACTTCTTTCGCATGCTACTTCGGATTGATATTCGGGTCCAATTGTAAGGTATTAGGATCATATCCGAGTGCTTGCGTGTTAGACGGAAGTTTTCCTTGGGCAATATCATTTTGAACCGCGGCTCCTGGATTCGGATTAGGCTTAAAATCTCCGTAATCATTACCAGGCTCCCAAGTCGAATTTGGGTACGCTGACTTGTCTGAAGGGTGTTTTCCTCCCGCAACCGTTACATCTGGTCCCGCATCGCCTCGTTCCGCGTATTCAAATTCTGTTTCTGGAAAGGCCGCGTTCAATTGCGAAGGTCCGTACTGTCCCTGCGCCCCATTTACTTCGTCATAGTGGAAAATATTTCCAGCATCGACTGCTGCTCGTGTATCATCATTGTTCATTCCTTGATTGTTTGCAAAACCATCAACGGATGCTGCGCCGCTTTCGACAATGTCTTCAAGATGTCCGGCAGAAGTCCCGCCCTCTCCAATTGGCGCGTCCGTTACCATCTTTCCATTTTCATCGAACAGTTCAGGGTCCAAATCCGCCGGCATAGGCTCATTTAACTGCTTCGCCGTTCCAGCCTCATCTTGACTGTCTGCCGCGTCGGCAGGCGCTTCGAACGGCGTTTCGCGGCGGACCTGCATTCCCAAC
>CAZVBC010000830.1:0-1735 GCA_964625155.1 uncultured Pirellulaceae bacterium | reverse complement strand
ATTAAATTCAAGAAACTTCATTGCCAAGCAACAACCACGTACTGCGGTAAGTCAGCCACGCCGCTAAAGACCAATTGAAACAGCAGCAGAATCAGCCGTCACACGCATTTAATACCCTAACGTCGCCAAGAAACTCAACGTCCAAAACTCGCGCTGCGCCTGACCTACTCGCTTTGCTTGCGGCTTACTTGAACCTTGGCTTAGATATCTGGCTAGATTACTGTGCTTCCAACACCTTCCCGTTAGGAAGCCTCTCCCACTCCAAGCTCGCCCTCTTCGTTCACCGCAGAATCTAATCCTTTAAATGTTACCCGCGTCCTTTCAGATTTGCCGTACTTCGGCCATTGACCAGCACACCAACGATAACGATTTGTGAATCAGTCAGGTCGTAGTAGATAACTGCCGTAAATCTAGGCATCCGTTTAGGCCGATAGCCAGTCTCGTCCACAGAAGAGTGCATCGTACAATGCTGTAAACCGTTCACAACGTCGAAGAATAGCTCGACAAATTCTTCGCCAAGCCCGTCACGTTTCCTGTCGTACCAGTCCCTTGACGTACGTAAATCATCATAGACATCGTCAACGAGTCGAATGTTCATTCGTTTCGATCAGCATCAAGCCGGCGACGGAGTTCGTCGAGAGTCATTCCCGAATCTGGGTTCTGTCGATAGTTTTCCATCCTGCGATCAAGCTCCGATTTGACTTCAGAGTTCGGCGTGGGCAGCACGCTTTCCGGTAGCGAATCCCAAATTGCTTGGACAACGCGAAGCCTCTCAGATACGGATAGAGTTGCAGCATCAGCAAGTATCTGTTCAGCCGTCACAGGGACCTCCTAGGATCGAAGTAGAACCTCAATTGTAACCGCAAAGTCCCACAAGTCACCTCGATGCGCAGTATGCCCATCGCAGTCTGTGTTCAGTCGGGTAAAACGTATTGCAAACTAACCAGAATGAATGTTCTCGATGGATTGAATCTATCCCAATCCATCCAGAACTCTCACCCCGGTTAGTTTGGGCGTTGAGCTGAGGCGATGAAGCGGTGGGCACTGGGTGAGGGCCGATGTGTGGCTATGCGGATTCCAATTGCCGGGGCGGTTGCCTTGTGTAGATTGTAGCGGTGGTGATGTGCCAGTGGCAAGCGCCGACGAATAATCAATAATCAATTCAGCGTCAAGCTCCTGTCGTTTGCCAAGAAAATTGGGCGTACATTATCCAGCGGCAAAACAATCCAGCCCCAAAACTTCGACTCACGTGGGTGGAGAACAAATATCGTTCTCGACCGGCAAAATCGTCATAATTGGTATCTGTACTAATCACTTGAGCCAAGATTATGCAAATCGCACAAAGAATAGGCGCGCTAAAAAGGTAGGGTGACCATAGAAGTTCAATTGCCAACACCTAATAGGCTGCGTGTATCATGCTCACCTCGCCACCTTCACATGAGACGACTCCATGCACACAGGTAGAATATCAAGAGAGTTATGATCGCACCAGAAATCGAGTTCACTGGTGCCGGGTCGCCGGGATTTCGTTTGCAATTACCGTGTGGCCTCTGACGAGTCTAATGAAAGATCTCTTGGGGCGCTTCAACGCTACAGTTGCTCTGTGTGGGTTAACAATAATGATGGCGGGTTTGGCGATTTACGTCAGCAGGATTTGGAAATGTCCACGCTGTCAAAAAAGCCTTCGCAAAGACATGAAGGACAAATTATGTCGTGGTTGCGGAATGAATTTTGA
>CAZVBC010000829.1:0-1743 GCA_964625155.1 uncultured Pirellulaceae bacterium | reverse complement strand
GTGCGGATCAATGCTCTGGTTGAGCCTATTTTGTTTTCTTGCGATAGCGTTTGAATGTCGGAAACGAAATTGGAATTTTGCCTTCCCTGTACAATCGCTCGACGGTTTGCCTTTTTTTCCCGTCTCCGATTCGCCGTTCGATTGCAAGTACAAGTTTCCGCATTTCATCCGGTGTTTTGGCAATCGCTTTTGCCCGTCCACCATCCGCGGCCTTGTCAATGCAAAATTGTTTTTTGTTGGCGAGCGTTTTTAGGAACACGTCAGAGTGCTTTCTGCCAAAGTCATAAACGGCCCTCAGCAATCTGTCAGGGTCTGCTTTGAACCCGAACCAACCACGCGAGAGTCCTAGAACTTTGAGCGCGGCCCGCACGCAATCTTCGGCAATCGAAAGTTCCTCATCTGACCATCCTAAACTCGTCGGTTCAAAAATGACTTCGTAGAAACCACTAACGTAGAACTCCAACCAATTCAAAAAATCGTCGTTTGTTTCACCAATCGCAACTTTGCATCTAGTCATCGGTGGAACCCTCCACAACATCGACCGGGAACACCCAATCATGTACATGCTGGACAACCCGCAGCAATCTTGCATCAGGAAACCGCTCGCGGTAATGATCGCTCATCGAGCCGTCAGCATGGCCCATGATCCGCTTTGTCGCAGTCTCGTCTCCAGTCTCTTCGGCAACCGTTTGGAAAATATGTCGCAGTGTGTAGAAACTTCGTCCACGTTGGTAGAGCTTCAACTTCACGATCAGCTTTCGGAACTCCGCAGAAATGGCGGACCTGGGCTTGTCGTCAACGTGCCAGGACGCGCCAAACTTCGTCACGAATAACAGATCGTGCTGAACGCCATCATTCGGAGTCTTGCGAGATTCAAGTACCTCCTTGATTGCCAGGATGGTTTCCTGCCAGAGCGGTACTCTTCGTTCAACTCCAGTCTTGGGACGCGGGAATTCGATCCAGCCTTTTTTCAGGTCAACAGCTCCGATTGGAAGAGTACCGCAATCGGCATTTCCAAATCCGGCATTCAACCCCAAAAGGATCATTGCCCGTAACTGAACATCAGCTGAATCGAGTATACGCTTCAAGTCGGGCGGCTCGATCATCCTCGAACCGATCTTTGCACGGAGTCGACGGAACGCAACTTTCTTGGGTCGCTTGAACTCTCCAAACTGAATCGGTCGTTCGATCAATCCATTGTTGAACGCAAAGTTCAGCATGATCCGAGTGCGGTTCACTTCGTTTCCGAGTCGAGCAGGTCCAAGAGTCTTGGCAAGTTCACGCCGATACGCCATCAAGTCAGTCTGGCATAACTCTTGGACCACAATGTCCTTGCCAAAGTGCTTCAAGATCTTGTCGCAACTGGCGTAGTAATCCTCGAATGATCGGCGAGACAATTCCCCGGTTTGAACCTGATGGGTCTTGTGGGTGAGGAAGTGATTTGCCAGTCCCGTCAACGTCAAGCCTTTTGGCATCGGCGGCTTTGGGATTCGACCGGCTTCCAGGTCGGCCTTTTCGAGCATGTACCGCTCGAGTGCCTTGTCCTGATCGGTGCCAAAGTATTTGTTGATTCCTCTGATCTTCTTGCACCACTGACCAGTGCCAGAATGCAACCAGAGCGGAAAAACTGGCTTCTTGCGGCGAGAATCGCCGATGGTAGAATGTCCCACTGTCGGACCTCCGGAGCTAAAGGGTAAGGTTCGGCTTCGACCGTGCGGTTACAACCAGCACGGTCAGTTATTG
>CAZVBC010000828.1:0-1759 GCA_964625155.1 uncultured Pirellulaceae bacterium | reverse complement strand
CCAAACTGAAATCGCTCGCAGCAATTGCGCTGGATAAGAAGCCTGACCCTGCCGAACTTTATCTGCACCAGTTCTTGGCAAACGCACATCGGCTGGACTTGAATCCCGTGGAGCTGTGTAACGCCTACAAGGAATTGATGCAGCGTTTGCAAATCAATGCGACAGAGCTGGCAAAGACCGTCAGTAAAAGCAAGACCTATGTGTCGAACGTTTTGTCGATCGACAGCCTGCCCGACGTGATCAAGCAGTTGATACGCGAACGAAAGATTGGTCTGGCCAAAGCCGCGTTGCTTGCCCGAATGACGCTGGAAGAGCAGTTGCGGTCGGTCGATTCTCTGGTCAGCGGACAACTTGATCGCCAGCAGCTTGAGAGCAAAACTCGAAAGAAGAAAGCTGAAGACAAGCCGGTGCGACGCGTGACGCTGGAAACACCAATGGCCACGATGAGCATGGCAGGCAAAGCCAAGATGACCGTCGACGATCTGCTTGAGGTGCTGCAAACATTGGTGCGAGAATGCCGCCGAGCGCGCTCGCAAAATCTGGATTTGACGACCCTTTCGTCGATTCTGCGCGATCATGCAAAAATTAACACGCCTGGAGGTGCCTAATGTTTGGGTACGGACGGCGTAAGCGCGCTTCCGATCGCTGGGATTTGACCACACCGGTGCTGAGCTTTGGCAAGGATAAGATCACACTTGCCATGGCGTTTGAAAATTTCGCCATCTTTGGCGGCGTTGGATCGGGTAAGACGACTGGCTCGGGATACGCGATTTTTTTTGCGTTGCTGGTCATGGGAATGGGCGGTTTAGTGCTAACCGCCAAGGCTGGCGATGCAGCTCGAATCCGGAGGATTTGTGAACGAGCCGGTCGTTCGGATGACTTAATCGTCATCAACGATCACTCAGACTGGCAGTTCAACTTCTTGGGCTATTTGCTTGAATTGCAAGGCAGGCAAGGGCGGGCGATTGAGAATCTGGTCACCGCTTTGGATGTTGCCATGCGAGTTGCCGAGAGGGCAACCGGCATGAAGGCCGGTCCAGGCCAGGAAGCCTTTTGGGCACAAGGAATTCGCAAGCTGGCTCGCAATGTGATTTCGCTTATCGTCTATTCCACGAACAGTGTGTCTGTCGAGCACATGCTTGAGGTCATGCGCGATATCCCACGAACGCTCGAGCAAGCCAATGACGAAGCATGGAAGAGCCAGTCGCTGATTTGCCAACTCCTGCCGCTGGCTCGGTCTCGTTCGCTGGGAAATGAGCTGGCAGAGCATGACTTGAAGCAGATCGAGGCATTCTTCCTGCAAGAATTTCCCGCGATTGCGCAACGGACGCGCAGCGTATTCGAAGCAGGGTTGTACGGCATCCTCGATCTCTTCTCACGCGGCTCGCTCCACTGGATGTTCGGGCGAGGTACAAACGTTACGCCAGAAGCCTGTTTCGATGGCAAGATAATCGTCATCGACTTGCCTGTCGCCACACATGGAGCGGTGGGCATGGTCGGCCAAACGATTTTCAAGCATTCTTTTCAGCAGGTCGTACAGCAACGTAAACCTACCCAGCAACTTCCCCTTTTCCTGATCGCAGATGAGTTTCAAGAACTGGTTACGGCGGAGGATTTTCGGTTCGCTAGCGTCAGCCGAGAGAGCAAGGTCGTAAACGTCTGGATGACACAGTCGATTGCCTCCATCTATGCAACTTTGGGCGCTGATGAATCGGGTAAAGCTGCGTGCGATGCCATTCTGGGGCTGGCTGGCACCAAG
>CAZVBC010000827.1:0-1762 GCA_964625155.1 uncultured Pirellulaceae bacterium | reverse complement strand
CAAGACAAGCCGGAACTGGTGGCCACGCTGGTGAAGAAGCTGATTGAGAAGAGTTAGAGATCCCAGCATCGCCAAATTATACCTTGGCGGCTTCCCGTGACAGTCGTTCGGTCGCCATTGCTCATTCCCGGATCGATGATTGTCGCTTTCGTCGGAGAGACTGATCAACGGCATCCTGAGCCAGTAAGGCAATCAAGTCGTTCGAAACCTGACCCTCGCCGGTGTGAAATATCTTCCGGCCATTCGCCGTTTCGAGAGGGATCACGCGGCCTCGATACCCGCTCTCAGCCTCTCCGGCTCCGTCCTCGACTGGATTGGCGTTAATGAAATTGACTACCTGGAGAACGTCAATTGGACTAACGAAGCCGTCTCTGTTGACATCCAAATACGGTGGTCGAAACGGTGAAAGAGGATTGAACGGTCCGGAGCCGAATTGGTTCAGATAATTGATTCCCAGCAGCGCGTCGATTGGCGATACAATTAAATCGTCGTTCACATCGCGAGGGACTGGTTGAACAGTAATTGGATGGCCCACAATCGCACTGGCGCTTCCATCCTTGTCGGTCGCCGAGGCTTGAATGATGTACGTTCCCGTTAACGCGAAGACATGGCTCACCATGATATTCGCACCATTTGCTGGCGTCTGGGGCACGGAAGAAGTCGTGCCGTCTCCCCAGTCGACCAAATAGTCGAATCCCGCGGCTTGGTCGAGTTGTGACGAATCCGTTGCCCCTAGCGCAAATGTCTGCATTCGACCCCGAATACCATAATCTAGACCGGCGATGTTCGCCTTCGGGGATACGTTGTTTACGGTAATAGTAAACGTTTCCATATCGGAAAGTGGTGGTGCAGCATCATCCGTAACTCGCACAGTCACTTCGACAATCGTTGTGCCGTCGCTCCGGTCACTAGGTTCCCACGTAAACACGCCCGTATTATGATTAATGCTCGCGCCCTCCTGTGCAGAATCGAGGCTATACATAAGTGTGTCGAAGTTATTGGCGTCTGTCGCGCTTACTGTGAAGACTAATGGTTCCGTTCCTTCGTCCGTACTAATATTTTCAATGGGCATTAGTTCCGGCCGCTCATTTCCGACTGTCAACTCAATAGTCTGCAGGGATCCGGCATCGAGAAAGCCCGAGAAATAGTTTGCTGTCGTGCGGCTTCCGATCGCGGCAATTGCATCGTCATCTAGCCCAACGAGCTGCAAGGAATAAGCGCCAGGAAGTGGGTCAAGGATTAAAAACTGTTCCACCAAACCATCGCCCGAATAGAGAATCCCAGGGATCTCATCGATCAATCCTGTGCTGCTCGTAAAACCGAAACGCCGCCCAAGCGGATCCGCTAGAATGAAATCTACGGGATCAAAAATACCCATCAGCCAATCCTGAGCATTCCATAGTGCGACATTTCCCATTGCAGCCCAATACATTAGTTCTGGTGACAACGTAGGTACCTTGAGGTCAAGGGACGAGAGATCTATCAATTCCATCGAGTTAGGAATGAATCCTTGCCCACCATTTAGACCTGCCGCTTCTGCTGACCATTCGATAAGGCCAACGCATGTGAACTCATTGTAGACAAGTCCCTTCTGGAGGTCCGGCTGGAGGTTCGCAATCATATCGAAGAGGCTAGAACCCAAATATCGAAAACGTGAATCAAGTCGCGTTTCAATCTTAAGTGCCATCTTCGTTGCCAAGTCAGCGGGAAGTTCGATCTCTCCAATTTCGATTGGTCCGGTCACTCGGGAGTATCTCTTGAA
>CAZVBC010000826.1:0-1768 GCA_964625155.1 uncultured Pirellulaceae bacterium | reverse complement strand
CGATCCATAACATGGCATCATCGAGAGGGTATAGCAATGGAAGTGATAGTTATTGGCGGATTTGTGCGAGGGTTGCAAGGACTGATTGCTGCCGCTCCGACCATGTTAGTAGGTTTGGTTGTAGCTGCCATTCTCCGTTATTACTTGGGCCCCGAGGGTACGCGCCGACTATTTGGCGGTGACAGCTTGAAATCACTGCCACAAAGTTGGTTGCTCGGCATGCTGTTGCCGGTTTGTTCAATCGGCGTATTGCCAATTTTGCGAGAAATGCAGCGCGTCGGAGTGCGAGCTGGAGCAATCACCGCCTTTGCTTTATCCGCGCCCCTCTTTAACCCACTGTCGTTATTGTACGGCTTAACCCTTTCAAGACCGATCGTGATCTGCGGTTTTGCTCTCGCTTCGTTACTGGTAGTTACAATCTTGGGTTTGATTTGGGATCGCATAGGAAAACAGCCTGTGCAATCCAGTCCTCAGCAGGCAGTCAATCCGATTGGGCTAAGACGATTGGCTGCCTGCTGTATTTTCGTCAGCCGAGAGCTTTTGGGGCCATCAGGATTGCTTGCCTTGATCGCGGTCGTTGGACTAGCGGTTATGGGGGCAATTCTGCCACATGGCGCTTTACAAGCCTCAGCCGAGCAACTCGATCCGCTCGCCCCGTTGCGGATGGCCCTGGTTGCTCTGCCGGTCTACGCGACTCCGATGTTGGCCATGAGTCAGTTAGGGATGATGTTTGCACATGGAAACTCACCTGGTGCAGCATTTTGTTTATTGTTGTTGGGAACGGGTGTGAATACGGCAACTTTGTGGTGGATCTTCCGCAATTATGGCGCACGTTCTAGCCTTGTTTGGTTGAGCGTTTTGATGTTGGTCATTCTCGGGCTTGCCTACTCAGTTGATCGCCCATTAATTCCTCCCGGAGTCGAGCCGGCGGGACACACTCACGCGTTTGATGTCTACACGAATCCATTTCATGAATCGGCTCAGATCAATGCCCGCGCGGTCGGTGATACATTGGCTAAAGTAATTGGGCTCGGTGAAGCCGTCGGTCTAGTTGTAATCGGAGTGATACTGCTGAGTGGCGTTTTGGTGCGCATATTGGATTACTACAAGTTGGGCAACTGGAGTGAGCAGGCGCTGGCCAATCCTGCGCAGATCGAAGGCTTCGATCGAGTTGTCGCACCTCAAATTGTCGGCATTACTGCCATCGTTGGTCTGATTGCATTCAGTATCGTCGGCTGCTATGCGTACTATCCACCTCCAGCAGAAGTCCTTGAAGAAATGAGGTTGGCCCGCGTGGAAACTCTTTCGGGAGCGACCAGCGGAAATGTCGAAGAGTCTCTGCGCTGGCTCGAAGTCTGGGAGAATTGGTCGCGCATGCTGGAAGTTGGGGCAGCAATTCGCAAGTTTGAGCTACGCCCGTACCAGCAGATGCAAGGATACTTGTTACGCAAGAAGCTGGAGTTACTGGAGCACGAACTGGAGCACGATCCGCTCGAGCCGCAAGAGATTCGTACTGTAGTGCAAGGGCTCATGGAAACGTCAAACCGCCTGCACATAGCATTTCAATAGTGCCGCCGCACACGACCGAATCCCCAAATTTCCTCCGCTCAAACCAATAACGCTGCTCCATTCGATTGTGCTCAGCTTGACACATCACGCGCGCCACTAGCACGTGCGGAAGCTGTACGCTTGGGCGGATCGGCAAGCGGTTAAAATTGAACGATTTCGCTGCAATGACTTAGTTCTTCGCACCATAACCGAAAGTGGC
>CAZVBC010000825.1:0-1773 GCA_964625155.1 uncultured Pirellulaceae bacterium | reverse complement strand
GGGAAGTACCAAGGCGGTATGGACGAATTCCAGGCGGACCTGGCGCGCTTCTACCGCGCTTCCGAAACTCAGTCGTCTGTTGATGTGGATAAACTGAGGAGCAAGCTGAAGAAATCGATTTCAAAATTGATTGAAAACCTCGATAAACTGTATCCCGGCAAATTATCGGAAAAGAAGCTAAAAGAGAGACTCGAAAGACTTAGGGCCCGCGCAAAAATAACTTTTACAACTTGATCTAGACAAGGTTGAGGAATTGTGCGACAAACTCGCACATCATGGATGATATACAGTTAGCAAAAATTGCACGGAAATACCAGTTGTTGGCTCCCGAAATGGATGAGCGAGGACGGCGGCAGTGGGCTGCAGCCGAAGCCCGTGAAATTGGTTACGGCGGCATTAGTTTGGTGTCCAAGGCAACAGGGATTTCGCGACCTACAATTATGGTGGGGGTTCGCGAGCTGGATCTTCCTGCTGGCGAACGCGCGATAGGAGCAACACGAGTTCGTCGAAGTGGAGGGGGACGGCGTCGGCTGACTGAAGATGACCCAGAATTGCTTCAAGCACTCGAGGCATTGATCGATCCCGGAACTCGCGGAGATCCAGAATCTCCCTTGCGTTGGACATGTAAAAGCACGAGAAAGTTGGCAGATGAGTTGACCCAACAACAACATCCCGTCAGTGCACGAACAGTTGCCACACTCTTGCATCAAGCGGGTTACAGTCTTCAGGCCAATTCGAAGACTCGCGAAGGTGGTCGTCATCCAGATCGAAACGCACAATTTGAACATATCAATTCCAAAGTCAAACAGTTTCTATCTCAAGGTGAGCCGGTGATTTCCATCGACACGAAAAAGAAGGAATTAGTCGGCGATTTCAAGAATGCAGGACGCGAATGGCGTGCCAAAGGCGATCCTGAGAAAGTTCGGGTGCATGACTTCCTCGATAAGAAATTGGGGAAAGCGATTCCCTATGGAGTTTATGATCTGTTGAACAATCAAGGTTGGGTCAATGTGGGAATCGATCACGACACGGCGCAATTTGCCGCAAATAGCATTCGGCGTTGGTGGAGTGAAATGGGGCGAGCCCGATTCCCAAAGGCCAAGCGACTCTTGATCACTGCCGACGGAGGTGGAAGCAATAGCCATCGAAATCGACTCTGGAAGAAGTCACTGCAGGAACTCGCAGACGAACTTCGCCTCGAACTGGTTGTCAGGCATTTTCCGCCGGGTACAAGCAAATGGAACAAAATCGAACATCGACTCTTCAGTTTCATCACTCAAAACTGGCGCGGCAAACCGTTGGTCAGCATCGAAACGATTGTGAACCTCATTGCAAGTACTACGACAAGCAAGGGACTTACAGTGAAAGCCGCACTTGATACGAATAGTTATCCTACCAAAGTCAAAGTAAGTAACGCAGAAATCGCCTCATTAAAGATTAAGCCTGACAACTTTCATGGAGAATGGAACTATATTGTCTCTCCAAGAAATACAAAGTTGTAAAAGTTATTTCTGCGCGGGCCCTTACCAAAATTTCCTCAGGCGACATTAATCCTGACAAGGGCTCTAAGACACTCCAACCCGGCTGTTCGTGGCCTTGTTGGTGGGCCTCCAGTTTCTTGTCAGCCAACAGGAACGTCCGGTCACCGATGACGACGAGCGCGTTGGCGTTCTTATAACTAGAGACGGTGGCTTGCGTCAAAGGATCACTGCGAGTCATCCAGCCTTGCTTGTTGCCCGGACCGTGCAAGACTTGCTGGTCCGGGGCCACAAT
>CAZVBC010000824.1:0-1783 GCA_964625155.1 uncultured Pirellulaceae bacterium | reverse complement strand
TCCCGCTGTGGTGGAGTTTTTTCGAATCACCCCCAGGGCTCGCGCTCCTACATAACTTCGTGTGTGCTGTGCATCTTGTCTTGGGGCAAGCCAATGACGGTGGTATTCGAAACATCTGCTGGCTGCTTGAGCTTTGTCAACTGGATCGATTCGTGGCAACTTCCTATTGCGCTCAGCAAAAGGTTGCCGCCAATATCGAAAAAGCCATCGAACAGTTCGGCCAAGATGAAAGAGCTCGGCTTGCCAAGGAAATGCCCCAGCGCGAAATTACTCTCTGCGAAGATGAAACGTTCCATCCTCAGATCTGCCTAGTTGCCATCGAGCCAGTGTCCAACTATCTCATCCTGGAAGAGTATGCCGCCAAGCGCGATGCTCCAACTTGGAATGCGGCTATAAGCGAAGCGCTCAAGCCCTTCTCCATAACCGTGACTCAATGCGTTTCCGATCTAGCCACTGCTTTGATTTCCCATGCGGAAACTCATCTGGGTGTTCACCATTCGCCCGACCTGTTTCATGTCCAGCAAGACGCTTCTCGGGCGACGAGCGTTACGCTTGCTCGCCAAACCGATCAAGCCGAGAAGATACTCAAAGCGGCCGATGACTCGTATCTGCAAGCTGCCCAACAACTCACAAATTTCAACGGAGACTGGCCCAATTCAATCAAACAGTTGGAACTAGAGCAGGAGCTACAACGACAGCTTCCCAATCTCGAAGAGGCTCGCAATATCGCTCGAGGTGAGTTCGAAACTGTTCAAGCAAGGCAACATCGGGCTCGCGATGCTCGCATAGGACTTGGCCAAGACTACCATCCCATCGACCTGAAGACCGGCGCCCCGAGAGATGCCTCTGAAGTTGAGTCAAGTCTGAAGTCACACTTTGATACCCTGGACCAAGTTGCAGCCGAAGCGGCCCTGGGGCAATCGTCACTAGCTCGCCTTGCCAAGGCTCGACGCGTGCTGCCTGCAATGTTCGAAACGATCCTGTTCTTCTGGAAGCTCATTGGCAGTCGGGCTGCCAAGCTCAATGAGGGCTACTCAGCCGAGGTAGTCCGGGTATGGCATGATCTGGTTGCGGGTTGCTATCTTGCGCTAGTAGCCGATCGATGCCGAGACTCTAAGGAACGCAAACGACTGCGTGAACTCTCCAGCTCAATTCTCGACAAAGCGAAAGCTCGTGACGGTCCGCTCAATGCGCTCAGTCAGGATGAGAAAACTTACCTGGAAGAGCAAGCGAAATCAGCAGCCGAGTTGTTCCAACGATCGAGCTCATGTGTCGAAGGACGCAATGGGCAACTTTCGCTCCGTCATCACGGCTTGCGAGAAATCACGGCCAGAAAGCTTCGAGTGCTGGGGGTGTTGCACAACTTCGTGATCCAACGTAGCGACGGCAGTACGGCTGCGAGGAGGTTCTTTGGTCAAGAACACCGCGCCCTGTTTCCCTGGCTGGTTGAGAACATACCGCTACCATCGCGCCCACGCAGGCGACGCAAAGCTTCGTAGCAAGCGAAGCCAAAAATCATCGGTTCGTTTTGAAAAAGGCGATTGATGACTGGGTACCGCTGCGCAAATAATCAGGACCATGTCGACAAACGAAGTGCAATGCTGCTAATCTTGTGCTCGGCCCGTGTAAAGATCGACGCCTAGATTCCGGTCGGACAATCATCCAATTTCAAACAGGCGTTGCTCGTGTCGCACAATTGATGTGCGGCCGAACGTCCTTGCATATAGGCTGCGCTGGCCAGGGCGGGAAAACCTATGACATCTCCAACGGCGTAGACTGTCGG
>CAZVBC010000823.1:0-1790 GCA_964625155.1 uncultured Pirellulaceae bacterium | reverse complement strand
CAGCTGGTTGCTGAGCAGTTACGATAGAAGCATCAGAATGAAACCGGACGCTAGCGCGTTCCGGCTGATTAGTTCAGCGTCCAATAATTTGCAACAGTCATCATGAGTGACGAACACTCCAGTTATTTTTTACTTGGACCGTCTATGGCACCATTTTGCAAGATGATGAAGGCGGTTGGAGTAAATGGGGCAAAAACTATTCATTGCGAGACACATACTGCCGGCGAGTTAAGTGCCTGCGTGGTCAAACGGCTTCATCAAAATTCTAACATGGCCTAACCCCACATTGGCGCTGTACACTTGTATCGAGGCGAAATGCACGTTCGCAACGCCACGGCGTACAGGCTCGGGAACTACCTGTCTGCTGGGACCGCTAGCTCTTTTTGTGTGCGGGCTTCAAGTGACGTTGGAAAAAGTCGAGCAGTGCTTGGTCCGCCTTCTCGGCATCGGTACCTTTGAAGCCGTGGCCAGCGCCCTCAAGCGTTAACAATTCTGCTTCAACGCCAGCCGCCTTGAGTTTGTCGACAATCCATACGGCTTGCTCGTGGGCGACGTATTTGTCTGCGGTGCCGTGGATACACAAAGTGGGCGCTGCGTCGGGCGTTACCCAATACAGCGGACTGCCAACGACGTGACGCTGACGTTGTGTATCGAGATTTCCGCCAAACCATAAAGGCAGGACTTCGTGCGCATCGACGCTCTTGCCGTACGATTTCGTGAAATCGCTTGGACCGTAAACATTGACCACACACGTCACGTGGCTGGGTTGATCGGGGTTGCCACCTGTACCTTCAAATTCAGGCACATGCGCTGTCACTCCTAGGAACTGTGCCAAGTGACCACCGGCACTGCCGCCGGTAACACCAATCTTTGCAGGATCGATACGGTATTTGGCGGCGTTGGCGCGCAGCCATCGCACCGCTGCCTTACAGTCATGCACGGCTGCGGGAAACTGGTGCTTGGGCGCTAAACGATAGGTAATTGTTGCAGCAACGAAGCCTTTTTCGGCCAACCTCACACATAGGCCATCATAACTCTCGCGTTTGCCCGCACGAAATCCTCCACCGTGGATGCACAAAACGGCCGGGAGCATCCTAGCCTCAGACTTTGGACGCGCTATGTTCAAGGCCAGCGACTCACCATCGGGCGTCGAATAGATGATTCCTTCCTCCCAGATCACGGAATCAGGCACCGGTGGTGCTGCGTCTGCTCTTTCGACAAAGGTAAGTGCGAAGAAAAAACCTAGACAGGCCAATAGTTGCTTGGTTCGATTCAAAATTGGTCTCGCTGTGTGGTGGTAGGCTCTGGACTCTTCCGAGGAGGCTGGGATTGCGAACGATGATGATTTTAACATGAGCACAAACTCACGGCATGGTCTTGAGGCAAGTAACTTCTCGTGAATCGATTTCGCATTCGATTGCTCACGTGTCGCTCATGACGAATGCGAAAGGATCGTCAGTTGCCCGAATTTTCCAATCGCTGTCACAAAGAGGGGAGTGGTCTTTCCGAGGTCGACTCTTTTCGCTCGCGTGGTCATGGCGATAGCCCGCGCGAGAGTGCATTCGCCTTGGTTGGTTCATACAGTATCAAGTCAGGGGAAACCTAATCACCAGATGTTTGGTTAGCCAAGCTTGGCGACGAATTCTTCTATGGCAAAGATGGAGCGATCGAGATGCGAATGTGAACCCTTCAATTTGAGGTCCAAGTTGAGTAGTTCGTCCAGTAACTTGACTGCTCGGCGTCGACCAATGCGTACCAATTGACGTTGGGCTTTTTCAAGTTCATAGGGT
>CAZVBC010000822.1:0-1799 GCA_964625155.1 uncultured Pirellulaceae bacterium | reverse complement strand
GACTGGACATCATCGTCCAATTCACAGCGCACCTCTTCCATGCGCTGGCGGATGGCTTTGGATTCAGGCGAATCTTGCATGACCTTCTCCATGGCTTGTACCGGTTACCTCACGAGGACTGCGCCTCAGGAAGAGATGTGTCTTGAAATCGACTCGGGGAAGACACCCGCGATCGCGTCCAGTATCTGGCGACCAACTTTTTCTGCTGCAACCCCCGTTCGCTGTCCAAACGATGGATGAGGAACGACAGTTCCGCCCAGGGCATTTCCCAGAACCACACCGATTCCAATTCCAATCGCGAAGACAACGAGCACTGAGGAGAGTGGGTTTTGCGTTACCAACGTATCGCATTTATCCTCGCACTTTTGTTCTGCGTATTCCATGCGCGATACCGGCAGCGCTTTGTTTTGTTTCGTGTTCATTTCATCACACTTTCTTAAAAGACTTGGTTCTGTGGCGCGAGATCATGGTCCAGCACAGGGCAGTCGATATGCCCCCTGTGCTTGGCGGAACATCCCGGCGTAATCAACACACTGGTGGTTTTAACGCCACCGCAATAGCAGGCTCACCACCACACCTGTGATGACGCCGGCGCCGAAACAAACCGCCAGCGATTCGGCGGGGCGTTGCCGCACCATATCTTCAACCTCCGCATAGCCCTCTCGAACTGATGCGGCGGCCTTTTGGGACGTTTCCTGGACAGTGTCCGCCGCCTGCTGGGCATAAGCTCGAACGGTCTCGCCGGCTTGGCTGATTGCGGAGGCACCGTTGGAATTGAACTGCTCAAAAAACTTCTCGATACTCTCGCGAGCTTCACCCGTTTTTCGCTGGATCGCTCCCACTAGTTGTTCCACATTCCCATTGAAAGACTGGAGGTCGTCATCCGTGAGCGTCCCCCATTTGGTTCGCAGCTTCCCCTTAATATCGTTCCAATTTCCTTGTAGTATTTGTTGGTTAGTCATTCTTAGCTCCGTTGCTATTAGATGTGAGTAGCGAAGTAGCAGGCGCTGGCCAACGGCCAGCGCCCGATACTCCAAAAGAAAAGCTACCAGGCGTGTTGCATCCTTAAAGGCTCGCGAACGTCGGGTTTTTGTTGAGCGCTTCAATTTGAGTCGCCGCATGCGGTTCTTGATTCTCCGAGGTCACACGGATTTTCATGCCCGGCTTCAAATCAGAAGCTTTGCAGATTTCGCCATCACAGGTGACCTGGACATCGGCAGTCAGCGTGCAAGTGTGCTCGCCTTTTCCCTCTGCACCCGTCATCACGAGCTTGTTGCCGACGATGCTGATGATCTTTCCATCGTGTGTGTTTGCGAACTTTTCGTTTTTGTCGATCGCTTCGATCTGAGATACAAGCGTCGATTCGCCCTTCTTCGTGGTAACACGGATTTTCGTGCCGGCCTTGATGTCTTCCGCTTTGCATGCTTTCCCGTCCAAGGTCAGCTTGGTGTCAGGCGTCAGCATGTGCGAATGTTCCTTACGTTCCTTGTTGACCTTGTTCGTCATCACCAGCTGTTTGCTCGTGATGCTGACCACACTTCCATCGTGCGTCGAGATTTTCGCTTCATCCGCCGCAAACGCACGTGCGTTCCCAACGAGCAGAGCTAGGGCTAAAGCACCCAGAGAGAAGATTCGGTACGTCATAATCATTGTCCTTTGATAGAAAAAGTTCTGCGTAACATTTACGAAAGCAACAAGCCCTCGTAGTTCACCGGCCGTTTCCAGCCAGTGAGTTGATCGTGTCCTGAAGTGGACCCCGAAAACTGGACCAACGAATAAGATAGACCTTGGCCATGATA
>CAZVBC010000821.1:1567-1801 GCA_964625155.1 uncultured Pirellulaceae bacterium | reverse complement strand
TGTGATGACCCTCACAATTGCCTTGCAAAGCTTGGAGTCTTGATAATAAGTAATATCGTCCATGGAATAGCAGGGAGATTTGCCTTCAAGTTCGCTTAACTTGTTGCAGAATTCGACGGCCTGAAACCAGCTCACGCATTCGACCGGAAACTGGGCCGTATCGTGCCCGACGACATCGTTCTTGCCCTCGTTGGTGCTCCGCTATGGGAATTGGTCAGTGCTTCGCCCGGTACG
>CAZVBC010000821.1:0-1557 GCA_964625155.1 uncultured Pirellulaceae bacterium | reverse complement strand
CGTTGGTGGCACTGAAATACGACGGATTTCTCTTCATAAGCTTCCGAAAAGCTTCCTGAGTCGTCTCGAACTTCGCCATATAAAAGGGCTGTGTAATTTCCACTTCTTGCGCAGGAGGCTCGTCTTTGGCGTGATAGGGCCTGAAGTGGGGGTCGGCTTGGATAAACTTCTGCACGTCAGCTTCAGTAGAGCCTCGCCAATAAGTCCCCGCAGGAATCAAGCGCATCTCCATTCCTAACTGATTGGTAAATGACGATTTCATCTTTGCGGCCGTGGGTCGCTTGTCATCTTGTGCCGAACAAATGACAGACCCGAAGAGCAGCAGCAGTGAGGGCAGCAGTCGCTTCACAAGAATGCCTCCTCTCAGGGATAGTCGATTATCAAAACACCACACCGTCCGAACTAAAAATGACAAACTCATTCTCGGGGAAACTGACCTTTCCAAACCGCCCATGCGAATGAGCTTGCATCAGGCATTTTCCTGTTTGGGTGTCCCAAATACACAGTTCACTGGTAAAGCCGCTGCCGACAGAAAAGGGAGCCTTTCCAGCAACTGTGGCCAATCGAGTTCCGTCCGGACTAAAAGCATAATGCTGGATGAAGTGCCATTCGTCGTGGGAGACACGAATTCCCGTCGGTTTCCCTTTTCGCAGTAGCTTTGCATCCCATCCGTCAATGGCCAGAGTGAGATCCCCATTTTCGGCGGTAACTAGTGCGGGTTCCCCACGGACGAACGTCGCACCGTAAAATCTTTTCTTGGTGCGCTTCGGCTCACCGGCCAACCATGCCTTGCGGCGATCTTCGCTCATCAGCGATAAGAATCGGTCACGATAAAGCGGTTCCCACCTCTGCCACTCCATTCGAAGTTGTACGTAACCTTCACGGCCTGCCTTTGATAAATCTCTGAGCGAGTCTTCGATGAGTTCGTTTTCACCCGTCCGTACTTTTTCAAATGAAGAGGTATCACGCGAATTAGGAGCGGCCGTCAACGGGCGCATCCTTTGCGTCTGGTTGCAATCAATAATCAGTATTTCATAGGGGCACTCAATACGTGTAGTGAGACGCCCCATCAACTTCGGAAATCTCTTTTTTTGACCATCCGTCAAGACGATCGCTATTTCTTTTGCCGACTTCTCCATCACCGCTTCGACTTTTGCGTAGATGTTTCTCTGAATCGCACGCCCCTCCGTATCGGGCTGTCGAACCCAGAGCGGAATAAAGTAATCCTCTGTCGCTTTGCGATAGATCGTCAATGAGGACTCGATTTGCCGACGTTGCTCTGGAGTCAATTCTAACTCCTTTTGTACCCAGTCACGGCTCACCGCCAGATAGTGGTAGGGTACTATAAAGTCATTCTCATCGAATTGCGCATTTGCCGGCGAAATACCCGCCATCCAAACGATGGCAATCATTCCCCAATGAGTCAGCAGTCGACCACACTCCAGAGCAAGTAACTTGGAGAAACTAAATCGCATAATAGATATCTCCCAAGGGTGCGGTGCTCACGTAGTCGTAAATTCCGGGCATTCAAGATTGCGACACCGAAAAGAAAACAAT
>CAZVBC010000820.1:0-1805 GCA_964625155.1 uncultured Pirellulaceae bacterium | reverse complement strand
GGGCCGCTCTCTCAATTCCAAGTTCAATCACCGCCGCCCGGTGATTGTGAGCGTTATGCCGATTCCCTGAACGCTTTCACTAAGTCCATTGCATACTCCGCTCGCATCACCACGGATCCCAATCATCAATCGGCTTAATCAAAAACAACATTTTCAAAACTCCGCCGTTAGGTGTATTTATATTCCAGCATCCGCAGGAAGAAAATCGTCTGGTTCTTCGTCGTCTCCTTCGCCTATCGTTTTCCGCAAAAACTTGATTCCGCAGTACGGGCAATAGGATGGCATCCACTCCGGGCTTATCGCTGCCATAAACCATTCATTGCTGCAATGCCCGCAATTGCATGGTTGGATTGGCAATTCGCGTCCGTCGTTCAATCGTCCTAGTAGCGTTGGCTCGCTCATAAAACACCTAACAATTGCGTAAACCTGGCCGAAGATCGAGGTAGTCTAAATTTGGATCGCAAACATTATCAATAAGCATGTCGCACCCAAAAACTACTCGCGACCATGAGCAATCAACGCCCGCTGGCTTAAATCGCCCACCCCAAAGACTGCGTAGCATTTCGACAAACTTTTCGTCCGTCAAATCTATAGAGTCTTCCTCGAACTCCTCGTTCTCTGGGGTATGTGTTCCGTACTCCATGAACTCTTCGATAAATCGAAAAAACGCAACCATTTTTTGGATGTCGTCCTTCGATGCTTTTGCCATTTTCACTTAAATTTCTTTCATAATGACACGTTGAACAATTCGTCGAATCAGCCGACCACCTTCAGCGATGGCTTGGCTGACTTGGCTCGCCTTGCCTTTGGTGGTGAGCCACAAACGAATTTTGCCAAACGTCGAACCAATTCCTCCGCGTGTGTTGCACATGGCTTCCATTTAGCGTTTGCATTGTCGTAATCAACAACCTGTAAATCAGGATTGGCGACTCGTACAATGCCGTCTTGAAACGCAACTTGGTACTCTTTGCGGTTCCATATCAATCGGAAAATAGCGTATTTGATTTGCATGAACGACGAACAATTCGTTCTACCGACGAACCCGATACTTCTTGGCTCGTCCGTACACGTAATCCTTACTCCACGTATCAACTAGACTGGTGCCATCAAACATCAACGCATGTCGATACGTTGCTTGACTTGCTTGCCGGTCAATCTCCTTCGCTGCGTCGATCTTGTCTTGCTCTGGGTGCGGTTTGTGTCCGTCGTGATTGCACACTTCGCAACGGATGTAAAAAGACGCACCAGACATCTGCCGTATCATCGCCTGATTGGTCGCAATTGCCATTGCTGCACCCGCCGAGCAATTCACTCCGAGGTTCGGCCACATCCATCCACCGCCATCGCACTTACTGCAACGCGGTAGAACAACGGCATCCACCGAAGCAACGATCGACGCTTTTTCATTTTGTTCCATGTTTTCTCTCCGTTGCTCGGGACGTTATGACGATGAAACCGCTGTCACGTTCAAACCTTTTGCTTTGTAAAATGCTTCGACTTGTTCCGCATTGAAAATCGAAGACGCCGGACATTTCCCTTGTTTGTCGAAGTCTCGCTGTATATTCCGACGTTTTGCATCATCTGGCATCGCCTCAACGTGCGCTGCCCCAAGTGGTGTTAGCTCAAATGTCTTCGGGGGCTTTTGGTCGCCGCACTGGTAATCTCGCGTCATAACAACGTGTTCCACAAAAGTTGCCGGTAAAGTTGATTGGTTCGGGCAAGCTGCACCGGCGGCAACTTTGTGAACACTGCCGTTCGCCTGACTTACTTGGCGTCCCCGAAATGAAGATGCAAGCACATCGTTG
>CAZVBC010000819.1:0-1808 GCA_964625155.1 uncultured Pirellulaceae bacterium | reverse complement strand
GGAACCGTCCGCAGCGCCTCGACTGGCGAAACTCTTTTCTCCGACACCGGCAAGCCTTCTATATTTGGAAGTGCTTTAGCTGGCTCAAGCGCTGATCTTTCAAGCTCTCCTGCTAGTGCGATCACCCAACCGCTGGCACGAATAGCTTCAATTGAGGCGCGACTCTCTGAAGCCAAGAGGCAATACGATAGCCATCCAAAAACAATTTTCGGAAATCTGACAGATAAGCACCGGCAATCGCAGTGGCTCATCAACACAATAGAACACGAACTAGCCCAGGCAAAAGCGCCAAGACCAGAGATTGCAGACATCAGCTTCGCGCCTACGCAAGAAATATATCGCGCTCCTGAAAACGTCACGTCAACAGCGAACAAGCATTTTGACGAGGCATTAGCCCTTCGGCTTGGCGCTAGAGTTGATCGGGGGTATCCGCTATTTGATGAGGTTTTGGAAAACCCAGACAGGCGCACGCTTTCTAAGCACTTGCGCACAGTTGGGAAGTTCCGAGATTCGATCGACGATAACGGTGTGCTTCGTTTCATACTTGACGCTAAGGACAACAAGTTTCGTTATCAAGACAGTGGCGCCGGAACCCATTTTACCATGGGCCAGCCTTTGTTAGCAGGTTGGGTAGGGCGTGACGGAACACATTTCGTGCGTAGTGACTACGAGTCCTTTGCCGATCAGATGTTCTCTGAACATGCTCCGTACTTCAAAACCATTTCTGGAAAAGACCCAGTATTCATAGGCCAGAAAGAATACGACAACCTGAGCGTTGCCGGGCCAAAGACTACACCGGATGATGGCCAAGGCAGCCTTTTCTCCGACCACCTTCCCTCTCCATTAGGTAGTGCTTTAGCGACTGGTGGGGAGAATAGAAGTTTTGGTTCAAGCGCTGATCTTGCTGGGGCTAACAGCGGTGCGGTCAACTCGGCTCCAGCATTCGACTTGGTAGACAAAACAATTGGACCGGATGGAAGATTTCACTACGCGTTCAACGTTAACGGCGTGAAACACTACGCTTCCGGCAATATCGAGGACGGCAAGGCGTACATTGGGTTCCTTGGTGGCTACGACAACGGCCAGTTAATGCCTAACAACCTGGGCATTGGAGGAATTAGGGGGATACGTGAGGAGTTTCGCAAGGACTTCCCAGATGTAACGGATTTCTATGGCGATCGGGTTACTGGATCTCATGCTGGTCGCGACGATCCCGTGCAACGGGTCCGGCTCAGATCAGAAATCGGCGGCGTCCCCCAATACCAAGACGATCAACTCCCCGATTGGCTCCGCTTCTAATCTGTTTCGGTGAACGCAAACCCGACGTTTCAAATCACCGCTGATTGCTTGAATTATTTGTCTGCGTTCTTTTCCAAACCCCTCTTGAGGAACGGGACACCATGAATGCAATACTGGAATCACACATCACCGCCGCACTCGGTAGAGATAGAGCACAGGCTGACGGTAGTGGAGCAGGACGCAAAAACCCATCGCAAAACCACATTGCAACATGGTCGCAGGATTACGGCCCTGGAAGGCAAGAAACAGCAAAAGCCGCAATGGACGCCACGCGATTTCCTACTGTCAGCAGCGGGAATAACGATGGTGATAGCGGCGCTGTTCGAAAAGATCGGCTGGACAACGGCGTTAGCCGGCTTCGTCCGTCTTTATGGACTCAAATGAATGAGCACTTGT
This sequence comes from uncultured Pirellulaceae bacterium, assembly GCA_964625155.1. Taxonomy (GTDB): domain Bacteria; phylum Planctomycetota; class Planctomycetia; order Pirellulales; family Pirellulaceae; genus Aureliella. The sequence continues at coordinate 113 of CAZVBC010000819.1, read as the reverse complement.
GCGCCGGCACGAAGGTTTTAGCGGTATGCGTTGGGCTAGTCGCGTTTATAGCGGTGATATGATCCAACACTCACCATTCACAATCATCATCTTTCTCACGAGGCATAGAAGCT
>CAZVBC010000818.1:0-1820 GCA_964625155.1 uncultured Pirellulaceae bacterium | reverse complement strand
CCCACGATTGATTGCCATCGCGGGTTGCTAGTTGCAACAATGGAAACTCTCGCCGCGTTTTCTAACTATCTTCAAACCGATACGACCAAGTGCTGTCGGTGCTGTTGACGGTTGAAGAGAAATCGTTGGCGAGTGAGAACGTGACGGTTCTGTTGTTGGAATCGTGACCGCAGGGCAATGACGAAATGGCATTGTCGGCAGCGAAGGTCATTTCCCTGTCTTTCAACTTACTGAAAACCGAGCCGGTTGATCGGTAAGTCAAACCATGCGGATGTGCATCACTACGGCGCAGCGGATTGGTTGACAGATAAGCCCAGCAGCCGCCTTCCTCGCGCGGCATTGGCCAGATGCAGTCCCAACGGCCCACTTCGTGAAAATGCACGCCATCTCTTAAAGTGGCCAGGTAGACACCATGCAATTTTCCAGCGGGTTGCTCATACCGATGATCAAGATAGTGAGTCCCATCATGGTAATAGAGCCACTGATCTCCCATACCCGGGACGAGAGCCGGCCGATAAACCATCGCCTTACCCAACGGCTGACCGAACAAGACAGCAATCAACGCGACAAATAGAGTCAGGGTTCTTTTCAACATGCGATTGTCGATCCGTTTGGAAATTGGGCGATTCCGACTGTGGGTATTGCGGGCGTCTGTCCCGTCATAACTGACCATTATTCCCAGTGCAAACGCATTTCGCTCTTGCGAGCCCGTCCCGCGTTAGGCTGCGTTCCCTCGGTTATCCATGCACCGTTCGAACATCCTGATGCGATGATGGCGCCGCTCATGGCGTGTGGTTTTCCTGGAGGCTTCCCGTGTCACGAATCACATTGAGCAGCAAGCTGCTTTCCTTTCCACTGCGCGTTCTTGAGGGCGAAGTGTCCGACGTTTCGTCAACCTCGTGATTGAATCCTAAGTGAAACTTCAGCGTCAACCGGTATCTGCGCTGTGTCGATTGGCTTGGTCTTGTACTTGACCTAGCTCGTGGGACCTAGCTCGTGGTGTTCGGATCATGCGGCTCCTCTGAATTTCGTTGGCAGCAGAGAAAAAGGCACGTCGAGACGGCAACTTAGCGGTTTTGCTTGTTGAGTTGCCTGTCCCACTGCGACCTGTCCTCCAGTAACTTATGCTTACCCGCGATCACCGTGCCACGCAACTCACTTATATGTGAATCGATCTTGGCATCTAACGATCGGCCAAGAACTTCCCGGATTCCTGGTGGCGTGTCGCCAAGCTTCGATTTCTTTTGGCAACGCCAGATCGTGAGCACAGATGCAGTCCAAGAAACGAGTTCGGTCCGATCCCGATAGCCGCTTGGCAATCTCAAAGACCGAGATCGCAGCAGAAAACCGGTTCCAACCACTCCTAGCCAAGGAAGACTCAAGAATGGTCCTGTAACCAGGCCCTTTTCAACCAAGCACGGGCAAACACCCAATCGACTCGAGCTGCGTCGGCTGATACATGGAGGATTTCGCCGATCTCGACGAATGTACAGCCCAGGAAAAATTTGAGCCTTGCCACTTCGGCTTGACGTGAATGCTCGTGAAATAATCGATCCAACAACTCATGGACGGCAAGTACTTCGGAAGGATCCATGGAAGTCTGTATAAGCTCTGCGACCTCATCGGTCCGTTCGAATTTCCCTCCGCGTTTGAGTGATTGCTTACGCCGAGCCTGATCCACCAGGGTTCGTCGCATGGCTTCGGCTGCAGCAGCAAAAAAGTGCCGCCGATTGGCATACGTTCCCTGCCCACCGACGTCGACCAAACGCAGATAGGCCTCGTGCACCAGCGCGGTGGCCTGTAGTGTCTGTCCGGGCATT
>CAZVBC010000817.1:0-1823 GCA_964625155.1 uncultured Pirellulaceae bacterium | reverse complement strand
AGTCGAAGCCGACAAAGTAATCGATTACGACCCCTTGGCTATCCACACAAAATGTTGTCGGGTACGCGGAAACGCGATATTTGCCAGCAGTGGCGGCCCCTTGGACCACGATGGGGTGTTCAAAGTGATTCTCCGTTGCAAAGCGACGCACGTGCTCCAGTTCTTCGTCGTAACTATTGACGGCAACGATAGCAACTCGATCGCCCAAAGTTTTGTGCGCCTTGGTCAGGTACGGCGCCTCTTTGACACAAGGGGCGCAGGCGACGCCCCAAAAACTGATGAGGGCGGGGCGTCCATTGCGAAACGATTTGAAATTCAGAGGTTTTCCGTCGAGTGCAGTATGTTCAAAGTCAGGAGCTGGTTGGCCCAACAATTCCTGAGGCGCACCACCATTGGGGCTGTGTCGATAAGAGAATGTCTCGAAACCAAGTTCTTGGGCGAGGACCATTGCGGGTGAGAGCTTGATCGCATCTGCTTCACGCTGCAAGAGCTGTCGCAGTTCGGGAGATTTAATCTCGGCAGGAACCGGCCGAGGCTTGCGAGTACTGAATATTGTTTCCATCAACTCTACACCGGCCGTTGTACTCGAGACGTAGAAAAGCAACTTACGCCGCGGTTGGCTCAAGTTCATGGCTGCCACGGCATTCTTTATGGCAGTCGTCAAATCAGAAGACAATCCAGACTGTCGGCCGTCGAATGGCTGGCGGATTTCAATGACGCAGTCCGCCTCTCCCACTTCGACCTTTGACAGGGGAGTGCGAATAGGATGCGCAACAATCCACTCGTTTTTTATCACCGGTTCGTCGAAGTCCGAGCGAGCGTCCCCGGCTTTAGAATCGTAATGGTTTTCCCATTTCGCAGAAGACTGAGTCGTGACCAAACGTACTTCTGTAAAACCGGCTCGCTTGGCGATTACACGCAATCTGCTCTTCAGCTCGTCGTTCAAAGTGAAGTCGAGTGCGGACTTAATCTCACCATAGAACAACTCGAGATACAAACTCTTGGGCTCGCGTGTGGACAACACGCGCAGATCGGCTTCGAACTGGATGAGGTTCAGTGGGGTCAGCGTGATTGCTCCGTCGACAATCAACCTGGCTGCGTCGACACGACCGAAGGCGGATGCGGTCGACGAAACTCGTAAGCGATGCACTTCCGTGGTGATGGGAGCCAAGAAATAACTTCCTGCGGAACCCGTTTGTGGCTCTTGTGAATAAGAGTTCGCTTCTAGCTGCAACCAAACATTTACAACAGCCAGCAGGCACAATACAGTTCGCGGATTCATATATGCAAATCCTACGAGAAGGGTATTTCGAATGTTAAATAAAACGCGATCCAAAAATCGCTCGCTGGGGGATGCTACCGCTCGTCTTATTTTGATTTGAGATGAAAACTGTAGTCTTGCTTGCCGCTGATGAATTCAACTTCCAAAGGAGATTTGTCCGATTGAAAAATGGCTGGCAGCCCCTCTTTGCGAACTGGATACGTGTCACCTGAATCACGGTCAATGTAAGTTTTGCCGGTATCTTTCTCCCAGAAACAAAGCACTCGATGTTTGCCAGTTACTGGGCCCTTTTCGGCCGGAATATCGTACTTGCCGTCCGTGATCGGACCTCCCGTCTTTATGGATTTGCCATCCAGCGGCTGAAATAGAATGGAACCTTTATCGATCTTCTGCCCTTCAAATGTAACTTCACCATGCACCGCCAAGCGGCTTGATTGACTGGTGCAGGATGCACAGACTGACACAAGACTTAATATGGCCAGCGAAGTCGAGCATCGACGGTGCTTGCGCGATGACATCAAAAATCCTCGGTGAAAGTTTG
>CAZVBC010000816.1:0-1829 GCA_964625155.1 uncultured Pirellulaceae bacterium | reverse complement strand
ACCGATGTGACCAAAATAAAACGTTCCGCCGACACGCCAGACAAGGCTCAACGTGGCACCCATGTTGTGGCCTCCCGCGTAGCTTAGACCCAGCACCGTGAGCTGCGAATGGATCGAACGGAATAGATCGACCAAGCACTCTTTGATGCCCGCTGCATAATGAGTTGGCGAGATGCGGAAGCGTCGTGGCAACAGTCGTGTGATGTTATCCACGGTACACCGACTCGCGAACTCGCCCGCCTTCTCGCCACCCATGCCATCGCTGACTGCAAACACGTAATCAAAATCACCAACGTCGGCTTCACCGCGCCGACTCAAGTACGCGAAGTCGTACCTATCAAAAGCGAAGGCCAAGAACACGTCTTCGTTGTTGGGGCGAAAGCGACCAATGTCGGTTGTTCCAGACCAACGCAATCGAGTGGGCTTTGCCGGTTTCGTGCTATTGGCAGAACCGTCTCCGGCAGACAGCAACTGAGTGATGTGAGCTTCGTCATCTAAGATCGGGGCGAACTCGAAAGCGATGATGCAGAAGCGACCATCTGAATTGCGATAGGTGATGTTGCGCAAGAACGGGTCGCCGTGTCGCACACCAAATGTTTCGAGTTCATCAAACAGCGACTTCATCTTTTCGTCGCTCAACTGATCCACGCGTGCTCCGGCATTGGTCGTCACGATCTCTAGAGTCTCCGTATGAAACTCCAAGAGCCTCGGAACGAACGGGCACGCACGTTTTTCGAGATATCGCAGCACTTTGACTTCGTTGTCGAAGCGGCTTTGCGCATCGGCTCCGCGAAACGTTTTGTGGACACGTCCGTCGTATCCGATGCGCACTAGCGCTCGTGCCGTGTTCTTTGCTTCCAACATCTTGCGATCTCCGCGAGTCAGCGTCTCGATCAGAAAACGAGACCATAGCAAACGCCGACGTCTGCGGCTTGCCGTTAAGCCAACCCAGGGAGCCGCAACCCAAAAGTGCGACGGATCTGTTCGGCGATTTCCCGCCAAGTCCGAGGTTCTACAAAGGCGGCATTGGCTACCAGCATCGCCAATCCAAAAGTCAACATGCCAAAGCACAGACCAATTCCCAGATGCACGGCAACAGCCATCCACAGCCACACCGGGCGTGTATGCCGATTCCAAATGAGTGCTGCGTAGCTGACTTCCCACCACACGGACAAATGAGTCAACACGTTGATAATTAAGGGGAATCCAGCCAGCCAAGTGAGGTCGATCGTTTGATATTCTTGATTACCAATCGCTCCCCACAGAGCGAATCCATTCCACCAGGTCGCTCCTTTAAGTTTGGAGACGCCGGCAAAGAAATACAAAATACACAGATGTAATTGTATGAGTCGCAGACTGACATTTGCCGAGACACTGTTATCAACCCGTTGCCGCACGGGAGTTAGATACTCATCCAGAGAAAGTCGCGCCCCACTCGGGCCAATTGCTAGATAAAGTGTGAGAAAGCCAATCACTTGATCAAAGCCGTAGAGAGCCGCTGGATTGCGATGTACATACGCCAGAATACAGCCATAGGACAAGATGGCCGCCCAGCGAGTCATGAATCCCAACGCCAAACACAAGGCGCTGATAAGCGCCGTGATATGCATTAACCCCAGCAATTCGGGCGAGCTATCAATGAGCCACAACGGACTCGCCGCAAAACTGCCTTGATGAATGGCATCGACGGCCGCCCCATTGAGCCAAGCCCACTGAAAAAAGTGCGATTGCGATCGAAGCCGCAAATAGGGCATTCAGGCAGTACCTCAACATGTTCTCCCATAGAATGGATATGTTTAAGTCTTCTTAGGTCGAGGAATCCCCTTGCC
>CAZVBC010000815.1:0-1831 GCA_964625155.1 uncultured Pirellulaceae bacterium | reverse complement strand
CACACCACCAGGTCCAATTCTGCGAGGACGGACTTCGGCAGCCTCCTTGAGTGGCAAACCAGTTGGCTGGGAGGCTCCAACTCGTTTTCGACAGCGCGACGGTATTCTGGCCAACCAGCTTTGCCGCCTAAGCCCGCATACGGTAACTGTGTCGTGAGCATTTCATACAACACCACCGCAGTAGAAAACTGATCTGCCCTTGAATCAACCATAGCACCTTGTTGCCAGAATTCAGGTGCCGCATAAGCCGCCTCAGCACCATCACCTGACACTCGCCAAGCAGTTCGAGAAATCTGCCAACTGCTGCCATAGTCGATCAAGCCTATCGAACCACACTCAAACGGCAGGATCAAATTGCGAGGTTTGATATCACCGTGGACGATGCCACAGAACTTGTCGAGCATCCACAATCCGTGGGCAAGCGATTTTATGCGGCGCACTGGCTCCCAGATTCCCATTCGCCGAAATTGACCTTCTTGAACGCGCTGGAGATATCGCTCAAGGTCCATACCTTCCAGCCATGTAACGATCCATACTTTCTTTGCCTGGTGATAACCCGTTGCGATCAACTGAGGTATTCCATCGGCGTTCTTGGGCAACTCGAAGAGCGATCGCTCCAATTGTCGTGCTGCAGACGAATCTTCGAGTACTATTGCCGTTCGCAGCGTTCCCCTTGGCCGAGGTTGAGGGTCGCGGACCAGCCAACGACCTCGCTCCGGAAGCGACAGTTGCTTTAGAATTTTGTACCGCTGGCCTTGGATGTGGATGAAATCCCGTCGTTCTTGATCGGGCGCTGACCTCCCCGAAAAATCACCGCCGACTGACGGCTCTGGCGATGACCTGGATGACGTTCGAAAACGACGTGAACGGTGGTTCATGATAGTGACCGGAGTAGATTTTGAAAATTCGAAGAATCAACCGAAGCGTTTGACCTTTCCTAGGAAGCACACGTGCCACTCGGATCGAGCACAAAATCCCAAGTAATTTGCTGCTGGATTTGCGTTTTCCAGTGGCATGATGACCGGCATGTTGCTAGGTCAGGGATCATGCCACTCAACATGCCGTCAAAAACCGTCTAAACCAACCTCGATCGACGCAACTAATAGCCGTGTTACAACTCGACAACTTTACTCTACGCGCAGGAAAACCTGGTCCGAAAATGCCATGCTCAGGGTGCCAACAATCCTTCATCAACCAACAACTTTTGGTACTTGATCAGAAGCTCCTGAGCAGGCTTTAGAATCTCTACTTCTTTTGTTTCCAACGAACCGCCAACATGTTTGGGAAAGGATCGTCTATTCCGATCGTTGGTTGGATCGGAACCAGCATATCCAAGCTTGAACAAGCCTCTTTCATTCTCATCGAGCGCTCCAAATTCACGCAAAGCAGTCAGCGATACGGGACCTTTCTTAGACGTGACCTTGTGCTTTATCCCACTGCGAGGGTCGGGTTGTGTGAATCCAGGTGCGAACAAGGCCCCTAAGTAATGACGTACTTTGGTGCGATCTCGTTCATAACTGATCGTCAAGGACGCCAGCTTCTCTCGCTCGACATTATTCTCGTCAATGGTCTTAATCTGTCGCTCGATCGACTCGATCTGCGTCCGGTAGGTTTGCGTCTCTGCACGAATCTTGGCTAATTGATCATTGGACACATTAAGGTCAAACTGAGAACTGGGTTTGCGTCGGGACTTCGACTGTCGTTCCGATTCGGATCGAATCTGATCAGCAATCGCCAATCCACGTTCTCGTTCGTAAATTGACAGTGGATCGAATGCAGTGGGGCTAAAATCGGTCTTTCGTTGAGCGATGGAGGCAGAACAGTTTGCCAA
>CAZVBC010000814.1:0-1839 GCA_964625155.1 uncultured Pirellulaceae bacterium | reverse complement strand
GTTGGGTTTCAAGACTCCTCCGTGTTCATTTGTTCTGAGTTTGGGTTCTTCGAGGTTGCAGCGGCCCTAATCGCGTTTCCTATGAACTCGGAATACGCCGGCGGGATGGCCTGCGATAGTTCCTTGCGCGTCATCCAGTCAATGCCCATTGCCTCGCGCATTTCCCGAATAGTCACGCAGCGACCAAATTTCTCGCGGTGATAGCTGTTGGTGCCATTGCCGTATACGCCGATAGTCTTGCCGCGATTGTGTTGACAAGGCGGCGAAAGAATGCCGACGTTGCTCTCGAAATAGCGATGACGGTTTAGGTCAAACTCACCTGTTTTGAGGCCGAAAGATGCGCCACAAAGCATGAATGGGAAATGCAGCGGTGCGCCGCCTACGTTCTCAATCACGTATGGCTTACCGGAGGCTTGAAGCATTCTCCGTGTCGGCTCTATCAGCTCTGGCGCGTTCTGATGGCACCCGTTGTTCCTCGAGATCGAATAGGCCTGACACGGAGGGGATGCCCAGATGAAATCAAAATCCTCGAGGCGAAAAGGAGGCCTCAGCGCATCCGCCTGAACGAAGGTAAACGGGTAGTTCGGTTGCGGCATGATGTCTACGCCGATTACCTCAAATCCCGCGCGGTGCAACCCCATCGAAACTCCTCCTGCTTTGCAAAATAAATCCAACGCTTTCATTCGTAAGCCCTGCGCCAGCACTTCAAACCCAGGCACGCTCTCGTCATCATTTTGTTTCTTCTATATCCAACTGCTCCCCATACCAACACTTACCCTCTAGGGTCCAGGTACACTTAATCCAGTAACCACATACCGGGCTGTGAACATCACCTACCCAAAATTCTTGTGCCCCAATACGATCTCGATAACTTACGCTCGCTTCCCACCCATTCCTGCATTTATGTTTACCGGGGGAGATCATGGCGACTCACAAGTGCCAGCATCGTTATTTGGCTAGATAAGTACGCGGCAGCCCATGCAGCACCGGAGTAGTTGGCATTGTGTAAAAGAACTATCACTCCAGTTGCCCCAATCGCTATTCCGAAAATTGTTAGTGCGCGCATCTCTGCTCCTCTTGCCCCCTTCGGGGTGGGTAAACGTTGCTACCGAGTCACAACGCCACTCCGTTGTAGGTATAACGGCAGGCTCCATAGTTCTGGTTCATCCTGGCACAGACTTTTCGAGCGGCTTGCTTGCTCTTGCAGACCTTCACGACTTGATTCGTCCGGCCATCTTTTACTTCGTGCCTTTCCACCGTTGTCCCGCCCACTTGTGCGTTCATTTCCATCTCCTCGTATTACCTAACGTTCGTTCGCTATAAGAACTTCTTTCCTCCACATTCGCTTTCGCTTGGCTCCTGGCGGCCAAAACTCAGGGTGTGGAGAGTACAAGTGCTACTCTAGACCAAGTAACTTGGTGTTGTCAACCAAAAAACTTGGTGTTTGTGGAAATACTGGAAAGCCTAGGTATTACAGGGGGTTACTTCTTTTTTGGGGGCTTTTTTGCCATCTCAAAGACGGCGTTTTTAATTGCGGACTTTGTGGGTTCGTTCAATTCCATCCAGCTCAGGGCAAGCGAAATAGCTTCCGCGTCGAGTTTCTCGATAGCTTCCGTGCCGAACTGGAGCCATGCCGGACTAGCGTCTAATGCATCGGCAATGGCTTCTAGCTTCCTTGGACGCTTTACCACCCCTGCCTCAATATTCTGAATGTACTGCTGCGTGGTCCCTGACTTTTTAGCCAGTTCCTCTTGTGTGAGAGATTTCTGCTCTCTGGCGTATTTCAGACGTAGTGCGAGGGTATGCATATCTAAGCCGTTTTCCCGACGTTCGGCAAGG
>CAZVBC010000813.1:0-1841 GCA_964625155.1 uncultured Pirellulaceae bacterium | reverse complement strand
CGGCGGATACCGCCGACACAGCCATGGTTTGAGCCGCCGAATCACATATCAACGGCAAATTTTAAGCTCAACGCCCGTGAGAACGAGCTTGGCCTGTCGGTCTATCGCAAAGCGGTTGTCTCTGCTGCTGAGGTTCTGGCAAAGCCCGATGCGATTCCGGGCAGCCTGATTGTCCAGTGCACCATCGGCGAGATTCGCGCCCTCAAAAATGGCAAAGGTGAGCTTGTACAACTTGACGTAATTCGCGTGGACGATGCCAACAACCCAGGGCATGCTGAAATTCACGGGCCGATGCCGGGAAAGCTCTCTGATGCCGCAGCGAAGAAACTGAAGGATGCGTTCAAGCTCCCACGCGACACCTAGTCGCGCCGTCGCCAAGTAATCTACGGCAGATAGAAAATCCGGGTATTGGGACTCGCGATGTTTAACGGCCCAAACATATTCTCCAAGAGTGCTTTCGCATTGTCATAAACATCATCGTATGTCATGATTCTTCGGCTAGGTGTATCACTCTCAAGAGTCGTTAACTTGCGCCTGTTCTCCGGTGTCAAACTTGCCGAGCGACCGATGACGACAAGGCTTCGGGGATTGGCGGAGATTCCAGTGAGGCCAACCTCACGCTGTACGGTCGATAGGTTGTCTTGAATGTATCGCTTCCAGTCTGCGATCTGCGAACACGCATGATTCAGTTCACTTGAGGGATCGCCAGATTGAACGAACAGGCGAAGGGTCGAGCGCTCAATCTCGACAAGCAGATAGTCTGCAATCGCATCAAGAAAGACGAAGTCCGTTGCTTTGGAACCAAGCGGCAATTTTGACCACATCTTGATGTGGCTTGGGCACAGCAACTGAGGATGAGACTTAAGGAATTGGTGCAATTCTTCTTCACGTTTCGGATTCGAGTCAAGCAAATCCTTGAATTGCTGCAGTTCCAAACCAAACTTTTGACGGGCCGGAGCCAAAGGATCCAGCGAGCTTAGGAGCGCATCTCGCTGTGATTCAGCGGCCACTAAAGCCAGCAAATCGGCTTCGGCCCAAACCGCGGCGTTCTCCGGCACCCATTGATCAAGGCTAAGGAATGGAAAAATCTCAAGACAGTCCCACCCAACTGGGATTCGAATCCGCGTGGATGTGATAAATGACTGGGCGTGGGCGGTCATATCGTCAACCATCTCACCGTGTACGTAAAATGTTGACTCACTCCTTACAGAAACCGGACAAAACGGCTTGTGCCTTGGGGCGGGAGGATTCGGTGGTGGAGCAAGTCTACAGTCGAGTACAGCACGACAAGAATGCAGTTCTCGTCGCGAGTCCGATTTCGAATCATGCGCAAAAAGCGTAAAACCTACTCCGTCTTGTTCGGTCAATTCATCCTTGGTATTTGGTGACAGACACCGAACGAGACGTTGCGACAGCAACGTCACTGCGTCCGCCAAGGACTCTTGGTTCCATGAAGCTACAAGGCACCGTTCGCCTTTTTTATGCTCATAGCGAATTACTGCGCCATCCAGACTGCAAGAAACTACGACATTTCCTGGGGACACTAAGTACGCTGGGAGCATATGCCGGAGCGCCGAATATTTGCCGTTCGCGAGGCTTTCCGCAGCCTTCAAGTAAGCTTTCACGCAATCGGCTACGGTAGAAAGTGTCTTCTCTTGTTCTGGTGATAAGAAATACTCGCTATCGGACAACTCGACCAACTCCATGGGCTTATCGCCAATGAAGTTCACTCGCCCGGTTTTCACTTTCATAATTTCACCGGCAGGATAGCGCGAAGTCTCGCAAGTTACACATCCAAATTCCTCACCTCCAGCGCGTGTTTCTCGATGAATTCGCGGCGG
>CAZVBC010000812.1:0-1848 GCA_964625155.1 uncultured Pirellulaceae bacterium | reverse complement strand
AGCGCGTTCCGGCTGATTAGCCGTTGGGCGTTAGCCCACGGTTACCCGAGTTTTGATGAATTGAGTCCATGATGGCTAAAAGCAAACCTTGGTTCATACACGATCAACAATGGAGCGTGCTGACGGCCATCGAAGATCGGAAAATGTATTTGGAACACCTGCGGACCGATTCGAGTGCTCTTGGTGGCGATCGTTTTGCAGGTTACGAACAGAAATGGCGTACGGTCGACGACTGGGAAGACGTCACGCTGAACGAATCGAAACTCTGCGATGACCAGGGGAACCCGATTCGCTTTCGTCGGCTGATCATCACATCCGATGCTGGGATTGGCAAATCCAAGGCAACCGAATGGCTTCAATATCGAATCAATCACCCTGGTCACAGTGCGTCTAGCGGTGAGACGGCCTTTTTGTTCCAGATTCGAACCTTCTTGGATGGTAAGCGTACGAATCGTTGGACGGTTGCAGAATCACTTCTTGAGGATTTGACCAACCAGTGGCTTCACGAGTGCGAGACCAAGGGCGAATCGGGCGATCGCGAATTGCTTAAGCGAGACATCCAGAATCACCTGAGCCAAGCAGCCAGGCGTGGTGAGTGTGCACTGATTTTTGATGGGCTTGATCAGGCGTCCGAGGATGACTGGAAGCCGATCTTCTGGCTGTTGGAATCTCACGAGTTTAAACGTTGTCGCTTTATCTTGGCTGGACGCTCGAACAAGATCTGCAGCAAGTGGGCTGCGCTCAACGAGAAGGAGCATTGGACTTATTTGAGAGTGGAAGATTTCGACACGCGACAACAAATCCGATACCTTGGCTGGCTGCCACCGATCCGAGGTGGCGATCCGGAAGTGCCACAGCGCGAACGAATTCGCTACAACGCCATCAACCGCGATGCGCGGCGCATCTTAAACGTCCCACGGGTGCTCTCGTACCTTCGCCAGCGGGAGGACTTTTCAACGATACGGACTGCTTGCGATGTCTACGACTATGCAGTGACGAACTTGATTGAAGATGGACTTCGTTATTGCACTCCCCAAGACAAACGTATCGACAGCCATGTCGTTCAAACAATCAAGGAAATCCTAGCTGTTACGGCGTACGAGTCATTGATGATCTACCAAGACGATCCATCCTTCCAGCGCGATCCACAGGATCGAACTCGTCTTGTCAAGCAACCTAGCACTTCCGAAGATCCGTGTCCCGAATATGTTTACGACATCAATCACGACCGTGGCGATTTTGCCAGAGTTAAGGCAAGTATCAAATCCCGTTGGGCAAACGAAGCTCAAGCGTTCGAAGACAATTGGTTGCTGCTGGGACGGATGAATGCGTTCCTGGAACAAGGCATCTTTGAGAACGACCAGGAAGGACTCAATCGCATTGTCTGGTCCAATCGCAGTTTGCACGAATATTCATTGGCCTTGTATTTCGCCAAGTACGCTCGGCCAGGCGAAGAATCGATTCTATGGGATTGGATCTATATTCAAAATGTAAGTGACTCGGAACAGTATTATCCCTTTTGGCAATTCTTGGCCGAGATGCCGTCCGGCAGTCGCGATTCGGAGGCTTGGTTGCGATCGATCGAGTTGCTCTTTTGGCCGAACGTTTGTTATGACCAGCCGCCGAAAGATGACGATGCCGACAATCCTGCGCATCCGTTCTTTGACAAACGTTCGACAGAGATGATCTATCGGGCTTGGGCTACCCTGGAAGCGTACTGTACAACCAATATGCCGAGGGTAAGAAGGGAAGCAAACCGCATTCGGGATCGGTGGTGGGGCGAGTTCGAGAGTCTCTTTCTGGCAGGAAAATGGGGAGGACGATTTCAAAAGTCCGCGCGAGACATTC
>CAZVBC010000811.1:0-1856 GCA_964625155.1 uncultured Pirellulaceae bacterium | reverse complement strand
GGAACATTGGTGCTGGATGCGATCGACCGCGACATCGATCTAGCAGGTTTGGTCGAATATGGGATCTATGGCAGATACCAATTGGTCCCCAGCATTCGGCTAACCGCCGGTTACGAATTCTGGTTCTTGCCAGGCGCTGCCACCGTCTCCGGTCAAGCGATCAACCGCGTACATCCGGACAGCGGCAATCAGGTTGAGTCCGAAGACGAGGTCTTCTTTCACGGTGGCTCCGTCGGAGTCCAAGTGCTGTTCTAATTTGCTCGTCGCATTCGCTTGATCGGGGCGCTGGTACGAGTTGCCCAAGCGCCCTGAAGTTGCAATCGCAACACGGTCACATTTGCCGTCCGCGGCTTGACCCTTCAATACAATTCCTGCGGGCGAGTTAACTCGCTCGATGCCTCTTGTTCCTAAACGTGCGAAGCGCTGCCCAGCCAGACGCAACGCCCATCAGCAACATTGAGGACGGCTCCGGGACCGCAGCGAAACTGGCAGTCGCTGAAAAGTCATCGATTGCCAAACCATCATCGGAGCCCGTAGCGTCGAAATCCTGCCAGCGAACCCAAACTGTCGAACCGACGTTCAAATTAAGTGAATTGATCGAACCCGTTACCAGCAATCGGTTGGCCGCCAAGTTGCCATCGAGCGAGCCCGTCGATCCTGTGGACACAGGCCCAGTGAAGTCGAGACTGTTGATATCGGTCCATGTGCCCGTGGTCAGGCTGGTTGCGTTGGTTGAGAACTGAAAATCCAACCGGTCGGCTCGGCTAAGAGCTCCCAACCGCCACTGCTCTCCGGTGTAATTAATTGCTATCGAGGATAGCGTACCTGCGCCATTGTTGGTGAAGGATGTTCCAAACAATGGCACCAAAGTACCACTACGCAATCCGCCCAGCGCTCGTTCCGAACTGCCAGCGGAACCAAAGCTGTAAGTATCACCGGTTGTACTGCTGCCCGTTCCTGCAGTGTACGTACTATTAGCGTTCGTATCGGTTTCGGCGATCAACCACTCTGGCGGTAAAACGCCGCTGGTTCCGGTACTCGCAAGGATATTAAAATCCTGAGTATAGGTACCCGTTGTTAACAGTATTCCGGCCTGCACTTCAATGGTCGTGATGCTGGCGAGCACCCAACTTAATAACCACTTCCAAATGTTCATTTCTTAGCCCCCCGCAATTGTGAATCTCAACCTAAGCCCCCAAAACGCTCGCGGTAGTTTACGGAAATTGGGCAATTGCAGCCACTATGTTGGGCGATCTTGCTATCTTTTGTGAATCGTTGTTTTTCGCTTACCAATATCCTGTGCAAGCTGGTCACGACGAAATACGAACAATCTAAAAGCTGATCGGGCGTTTGCGGAAAAATGCGGGATTTCCAGGTCAACGCATGCACGTCAGAAGATTTCAAGGAGAATTCAACAGAAGCACTGGTGATGGTGAGGGCCTCGACCCGCTATTGTTCAACAGGCTTGCTAAAATCACATCATCCTCGTAAGGCATTGAAACGCATGGATCTTGAAACCTTCAAATGCAATCCTAAATCGATCAAGCAGCCGATTGCGATTCAGGGCATTACCGTCGGAAACAATTCTCCCGGAAACGAAACCATTCCCGTATCTGCTGGCGATGGTAAGACCGAATCGATTCAATTAGTGCAATGCACTGCGTCTTCCATAATCAAGACTGCCAGCGCTTCCGAAGGTGTTGATCGCAAAGTTACGGTGTCCTTTCAGTCCGCCAACAGCGGCGGTTCCACTGTCAACCAGTGTTACGCGTTACCTTGGGCCAGTGGGATGGCGATTTTAACCCGCCTGGACAGTGCATGTGAGTATTTTTTTACGCCAGGCCTAAACGGATGTG
>CAZVBC010000810.1:0-1857 GCA_964625155.1 uncultured Pirellulaceae bacterium | reverse complement strand
TGGATCAGAATACGGCAGACGCTTTCAACATTCGAGAAGGAACACCTACTGCGTTCTTCAACAATCCAACTCCTGCATACGTGTCATCGCCCACGTATTCACATCTCGCTTTTGGAGCCATCGTTCACGGTGCCATCGGAACTTCCACCCTCACACAAGTCATGCGAGAAATGAAGGTGCGGCAGTTTGATTACGTGTTCATCACCGACGATATCGACGATCCGCTGGTCGACACCGATTCAGCCTACGATCGAGCACCGACATACTTTGCGGATTTGGTCAGGGATATCCATGCACCGTTTATCGCGGCGGCGACATTTAACTTGGCAGAGAATTCGCCAGCGGGGACAGTAGTGGGAAAACCAGTTTCAGGCGACCCAGATACCGCACAAACCGTTACCTACACGATCACCGCCGGCAATTTGAACAATGCTTTTGAGATCAATACAGCGAATGGACAAATCACAGTCAGTAACTCAAGTGCGCTGAACTTCGAATCCACTCCTGAGTTCAGATTGACGGTCCAAATCACCGACAGTGGCGTGCCTTCCCTGAGCGATTCCGCGACAATCACAGTGAACCTAGCCGATGCAGCGGTTGTGGGGACTAGTCTGTTCTACAACAACTCGTTCTTTGACGGCAACAGCTCCGATGCAGGTCCTGCTGACGACGCAGCCGTTGCAGCGGGCAAAGTGCCGTTACGATCTGGGGCGGCTACGCTGGCGAACATCTCCAATTATTCGCGCGGTATCAATGGGATCATGCTTGACATCGCTGGTTTCTCGGCGGCACCGACAGTAAGTGATTTCGAGTTTCGAGTGGGAAATTCAAATACCCCCAGCAACTGGGCGCTGGCAGCCGCTCCAACGCAGATTGCGATTCGTCCCGGAGCTGGGATCAATGGATCAAATCGCGTCACGCTAACTTGGCCCGATAACGCAATCCAAAAAGCCTGGCTGCAAGTGATCGTCAGAGCAAACGCCAACACGGACTTGTCTGTGCAAGACGTGTTCTACTTCGGAAACGCACTTGGGGACGTGGGCAACAGCACGACCGATGTCATTATTAATGCAACGGACATTGCATTCGTGGTCAGCAATCAGAACACTTTCTTAAATCCTGCTCTGGTGACAAGCCCCTATGATTTCAATCGCGACCGTCAGATAAACGCGACGGACATTGCCATCGCAGTCTCCAACCAAACTTCATTCCTCGACGCGTTGCGAATGATAACGGTTGGTGCCGGTGGAGCAGCTCTACAAGGCTCCTCGCCGCCGAAAAGCTCGCCAGTAAACAGTGGAGGTTTCAGCCAAGGGACCTACGGCCTTGAGCTGGAGGGCCCTTCCATTGATCAGCCAGTGTTTGGATCTCCAATTTCATCGATGGTCCTGCCGATTCCCGTCAATTTTTTAAGTTTAAGGAAAGAGGAGGGACTGGGCTATGCATGGCCGACCACACGATCGCTATTCGCAAAAAATGGAGAACTGTTCGCTGATGGTTCGGACCAAATGTCCCAAAGCAGTATGAAAGACCAAGAAATGCAGAGCAGTGCTGCAGTTTTAGATGAAAAAATATTTGACTTCGCGTTAGATGATCTCGATCGGGACATGCAGCATGAGCTTGCTAGCGCCATTGACGAGTTGCTGACGAACTTGGAATTCCCTGTATAAGGCATAGAAAGGCAGTGTTTAGCATGTCGTGCAATGTATCCTTGTGGTCAATAGTACTAACTCTATCAGTTACAAGCCCCTTGAGTGCAGGCTTCATGTTTTCAGGCAACCACACCCTTATTGCAAACCAGCAGAATCAAGTGATTAACATCTTTGCCAGCCCCTCGTCTGTGGGCGAAATAGCTGC
>CAZVBC010000809.1:0-1866 GCA_964625155.1 uncultured Pirellulaceae bacterium | reverse complement strand
TGCGCATACGTCCGGCGTGCATCCGAATCCTCATGTCTTTGCGAAAGTAGTTTTGCCATTTCGAGCCACGCTTTCCGCTCATGTGCGATCATCAGAAATTCGTCATTGGCGGTATCCCGGCGGACATCATCCAGGTTGGCGCAAGCCAATTCGTACGCGTCCAGTAAACACAGTTCCTTATCCTGAACTTTGCCCGTCTTTCGGTAAACGCTCGTTAAGACCAAGAGATCAAGAGATTTCTTGGTAGCGCCGCTCGCCAGCGACGTGTGAATCGGGACCATCTCCTCCCGAAACGGAGCTTCTTTCATGGTAGACAAGATGCGTTCCAAGAGTCTGCGCGAATTCGACAAGCTCGCCACTTCTTTCGCGGGGCGGTTCTTGGCGGTAATTTTTCGCGGTTCTGTTACGAATTCTCCGAGCAGGCACGACAGACGAACCCGCACCTCGTACTCTCCCGGCTCAGCGAAGACAAAATCCCTGTTTTCGTTCAGAAACAACTGCCCATAGAATGCAAACCTCCCCTTGCCGGCAATCCTGAGATCTCCCCGATAGGCACCTTCCTTGGCCGCCGATACTTCCCGCACAGTCACCCAATCCTTGCCTGGTACACGGCATTCGAGGTACTGGATGACGTGAACTTTTCGCTCTGCCTTGACATTTCTAAGCTGCACCTCGGAAACGGTTTCATTCTCGACTACGACCTTGTAAGCAACCGCATCGCAGACAAGAATTTCCGTGTCACTGATCGTCAAAGAAACCGAAATCGGTCCATCCGCTCCACAGGCGATAGCAAGAAAGTCGAGGGTGAGGGTTATCGCGAAAACCAAAGGGACAAGATAGTTCGGCATTGTAAAGTGACGTTCCGTCAGGATCATTGGGTCCCCCTAAGGCGCAGTCTCGACGCCTGAATGCGGTCTAAGTTGTGATTGGATTATTCCGAGTGACTTCGGCGTAAAGACATTTTCCATATCCGTTCCGTCGAACGGAATATCGGGATTCATGATGCCCTCATCCGCACCTGGGAGACCGTGAATACCGAGAAACGTGTGTCCGACTTCATGGACTACCGTTCTGGTTTCAAGGAGTGATTCGTCTATAGGATACGCAGCTGCCGCATCCCGAATCGTCTCGGTAAAAATAAATACTGTCGGTGCAGCGTAAGTTCCTGTGGTAAACGAGGTTGTGCCTGTTGTCGCGATTGCTTCACCATCATTGTCGGCCGATTCACGCGCATCGTAGCTTCCTACAATTTGAACCGCCCAAAAAGCATTTTCATTTGATACGTCTCGCATACTGTCCGCTGAATTGTACGCAAACTCACCAACCTTAGCGGTGGCCACATTCATGATGAAAAAGGCGTCATCGGAAGCTGTGACGCGGGTCTCATATTGGCCCAGGTCCGCCACCACTTCAATATTGGCATATTGGAATTTTGAATTGAGAAGCCCTAGCTTCGCTTCGCGGACATCTGTAACTGGGTCGTCATCAGCGGCAAAAGGTAAGTCGTTGGCATTCGGCGGCCCCATTGAATCCTGTTCGATGTGCAACGTCCGCCATACCGTTAGGACTTCTGTAACACTTGCTGGGGTTACTCCCGGTCCGCGAATGGTAACGTCGTCGATCAAATCCAAGTCCATCCGTGAAAGCCACGGCCGATGATTCGTCGCCCCCACACGGAAATTATTTCCGGGCTGGATCGCAATGATTTTGAAAGGGTCAGACGCGCTAATCTCTCCAGCATCGAAAAATACCTCGTCGTGAAGAAGGAATCCTCCCCCTCCAACAACCACGGACCCAAAGCGATTATCGTTGGGCATTTTCCTGAAGCCACCAGATCCGTCAAAATCTTCATTCGGGTCAAACGTG
>CAZVBC010000808.1:0-1869 GCA_964625155.1 uncultured Pirellulaceae bacterium | reverse complement strand
AACCGTTTGGCGCCATTGAACATTCGTAAACGGCAAATCTAAAACAGTCGAATTAAAAAACCGGTGGGAAATATCGCATTTTCCCCGTGCCTGAGGACAGTGAGCGTTGGCAGTCGATTCGAGATCGGATCGGCGACGATCATCATGCTAGCATTGTTGAACGGCAAGTGAATCTGCTCGATCGCACGGTGATCGACCAGATCTATCGGGGGAATGGCTCGCAACCCTATGATCCTATTCCGTTGTTGAAGTCGGTGCTATATCAGTATTTGAAGGGAAATCACTCGCCGGCTACCTGGCATGAGGAAGCCATGTTCAATGAGCCGACGATGTGGTTGGCACGGGGTTATGCACCCTCGCGGCGTACTTGGTACGACTTTCGAGATCGCATGGAGAAGTTCATCGAATCGCTCCATCGACAGATCATTGAACGTGCTTTGAAAGAAGAACACTTGGATCCAACCATTGGCGTTCAGGACGGCACGACGATCGCTGCATGTGCTTCGCGGCATCGGATGGTCAATCGGGCCACGTTAGATGAACGGATCAGGATGTTGAAAGCAATCAGTCTGGGACAATCTGAAGGAGATAATCCCCGATGGGTGCCGCCGTCCGAATCCGGTCGCGTCGATTTAGCTGTGCGAATGAAGAAGGCGTCGGAAACTCTGGACAAGAGAATTGCCAAGAATGACCGCAGAGAACGCAGCAAAAGGCAAGAGACAGACCAGATCCTCGTTAGCATCCGTGACCCAGAGGCGCCACCGGGGCGAGACAAACTGAAGGTCTTTCGTCCCCTTTATACCGTGCAATGGGTGGTCGCACCCAACAGCAATTTGATCATGGCGTACTCCTGTGACGCGCAAGCGACTGATGCCGGGACGTTGGCGCCCATGATCGATAGGGTTCAGGAGTTGGTTGATAACCAAATGCAAATAGTCATGGCCGACTCGGCCTACTGTTCCATTGTCGATCTGCAAGAATGCCGGAAACGCGGGATTGAGTTACTGGCCCCCGTGCAAGCCAACAGCTTCACGGAAGCGAAGAAAGCGGCCAAGCCCAATCAGCAGATTTCCCGAGACAAATTTGAGTGGGTCGAAGAGAAGCAGACATATCGTTGTCCCCAAGGGTTTGACCTCAACTACATCGATCGCACGAGGAAACAACGTCATAGCGGCCACACCATTTGGGAATACCGATACCGAGCGTCTGTGGAGAATTGCCAGACCTGTCCCCTGAAATCCCAATGTCTGCGTCCGGGCAATTCGAAGCGGACCATCAAGAAACTCGAAGACCAAGAACTGTTGGACAACCAGCGAAAAAAGATGGCCGATCCCCAGGTGCAAGCGCGCTACCGAATCCGTGGCCAAGTCATCGAGCGCTCCTTTGGTGACACCAAAGGCAACCGTCGCCATTTTCGATTTCACGGCCGAGGCCTCTCGCGCGCCAGCACCGAAACCGGGCTGCTTGTTCTGTCGCAAAACCTCCAACTCCTCGACCGACTGGAGCGAAAACACAGAAAGTCAGTCGAAATGCCAACTTAGAAGCTGCACGACCTCGAGTACTGGGAGAGGGGGAAACAGGTTGCTATTTGCGCAACAGCTGCTCTCATTTTGATTCGTTGAAACTAGCTAAATTAGCCGACTTTTTATCAGCCTAGGCCTAGGCCCAGGCCTAGGCAGAGGGGTTGTCTCTTGCAATGGGCGGCCGAAACGGCGAAAATCATGGATCTTAAAGGGAGCCACTGCATGACCGAGCGATCACGTCGGAATTTCTTGCGCGATTTTGGTATTGGGACTGCGGCCCTGCCATTCTTACTGAACCTACCCAGTCTGGGCTTTGCCAATCAACTACGGCGCAAGCAGCGTTTGG
>CAZVBC010000807.1:0-1869 GCA_964625155.1 uncultured Pirellulaceae bacterium | reverse complement strand
ATATTGTGGCCGGCCAAACTGTCTGATTGAGAGTTTCGGCTAGAAGCGAAAATGCGGGGACCAGCCGGGACACAGTATTTTCTATGGGGGTGGAAGCGAGATTACAACGATGCGATGATCTTTGGACCGGGAGTATTGATCGTGATCGACCAAGCTGAATCGCAACCAAGATAGATGTTGCGGAGGTTCGACTCTCGCTGCCGTGAATTAGACGAGGGCGTACATCTCGTCCCGTCAGCCCGTCGGCCGAGCAGCGCCGTCGAACGCATTCCTAAAGTTAATTTGAAGCGGATGGATGGTCGTCGACCTTGTTTAGCTTGCCAGCAATTCGCGCGTGCGATGGCGAAGGTGGTGACGACGCTTGCGCAAGCGGCTGCGGGTGGCTTCGACAATTGCCGGACGACCAGCCACCACACTGAACAGGCGGCCAAAGTTGCTGACCAATTCACACCATGTCTCAGGTTCGATTTTCAGCCGTTGGAAGATGCTGGGTGTAGCGGAGGGAGTGGAACCACGCTTGCCCGGCACGACTTGCCGTGCCGTCCAGTCCAGAAGCTCGATGTACTTGGCCGTTGGCATTGCCAGGAATCCCTTGTCGCTTGCTCGGCAACCGTTGCTGCTTGGTCGGGGGCCAAGTTCATCATTCAATTCGTCCATCTCGATCGGCGACAAGCATGCATTCGCTCTCGCCGATGCAACTGGTTGCTCGAGAGTTTGCGATTCAGTGGGCATGACGGCCGCCGACATGGTCGCCTCAGGGCTCGCGGCTGCTGGCGACTGCACCGAGATTTGCGTTTGAGGACTCATATCTGCTTGCAACGCCTCAATTCTCCGCTGCACGGATGTGTGCTGACTGGTTTCCAGAGTCTCGGCCATCGCCGCACGGATCGGATTCAAATCCACATACGCGGCACAAGCCAGCAGGGCTGTTTCGTCAAGCAACCTCACGGCACGGTAGCGAGACTGAAAGAACTTCCCAACTTCTTGGTCTTCGCGATTGCAGCGCTGAGCGATCGTCTGACACAGAAGTCTCATCCACCACGAAATGTCGCTCAACCTATTACGTATCAACTTCAGCTTGTCTTCATCATGGCGGATTGAATTCAATTCGAACTCAGTCGGCTCAGCCGCCTTACCGCGTTCATCCTTCCTGATCGGACACAGCATCAACCACCTGCGAGCCACCTCGGTATCATCCCAAGTCGCCACCACATCCGGGCGCGATCGTAAGATCAAGTGAAAATGATTAGAGAGAATCGAAAACGCGAGTAAATCGATCCCAAAAGCCGCCGCCAAGCGCTTCAGTTCGGTTTCGATCCAGAGCTTACGCTGGTCATAGTTTTTGCCAGTAAGCTCATCGGTACCGAAGAGAAAGCACCGACGCACAACACGACTGACCACATGAACGATAGCAATCTCATCGGGTGAAAAGACTTCCAATCGTGCTAATCTGGCCACGGCAGAATCTCCGATTCAAGAAAGCAGGCTAACAGAATTGGCCGCATTGGAGCAACTCAACCTCCCCGTGTCAACTACCAACCCCTAGAGAAAGTTCTGTGTCCCCAGTTGTCCCAGTTGTCCCCAGTTGTCCCCCAGTTGTCTCAGTTGTCATAACCCATCAGAGTGGCTAGTTGGCTAGGGTGGTTGCGATTTCACGATCGCGACTTTCAATGTGGGCGACCTACTAATCGACGCGTTTCCGGATTAGCTTAAGTCCCTCGTGATTCGGTGTGTTTGTGTACCTCCTGTCACTTAAGTCTATCCGGTTAGAAAACAAAGGAAAAATCATTCATCATCCAACACCCAACTGGCTCAGTAGTCGCGAGAGCACTTTATCCGAATCAAAATATTCCACCGCAATCTCACGCG
>CAZVBC010000806.1:0-1873 GCA_964625155.1 uncultured Pirellulaceae bacterium | reverse complement strand
CAGGGCCATCGAGACAAGCGTGACGAGACGAGCATGACGTTTCATGTTTTCACCAAGTTTTCGACAATGTCCCAAGCCCCAGTTTGTTGTAATCGTTTTTTGAGAGCGGCGACGATCTGTTCGTCATCCCAGAGGTGGCGATAGAAGTCTTCGCAACCGTGGTCGGCATACCAACCAGCCATGTGAGACCACGCAAACGCTTTGTCGATTGCATCCTTGGAATCGATCTCAGGACGACTCGACAACCATTGGGCGACGGCTGCTGCACGTTGTGGATAGCACTCGGCGATCGCCGCAGTGACCAGCCGTTCGAGGCTTTGTAATGGTGGAAGATTTTCAGCATGCGGGTCAGGTGTCGTCCACGGCAGGGCCAATAGCTGGACGGCTGGCTGAAGGACCCGACAAGCCGTCTCGCTTTGAAATATCGCGTTTGGATCGATGCTCTGCACTAGCGATTTGAACGATTCAACCCGGAATGCTTGATCGCGAAGCTTTCCGGTTACGATGTCACGGTCTTCGTCGAAGTTGATGATCACCGATTGTGCACATTCAATCGGATGATGACGAAGACGGTGACGAACAAGACGGGGGATTTCCGTGCAACCGCTGCAGTGAACGATTCGCACGAAATGCTGATTGGGCGTGTAATAAGCAAATTGACCGCCAGTGACAGCTTCACCAAACGGGTCTTTTACCTTAACGCGCTCTGATTTTCCTGGCGCAATCCCCGGGTCGGAGCATTGTAAATGAAGCAACCAGCCCGCCCAGAAAGCACGGTCATGGTAGCCTTCGCAGAAAATGATCGATTCAATTCGCGTCATCGCAGATCGTCTTCAATGCGTGAGCGAACGAACGCCACATCGGTCCCGCAGGTGCGCGCGGATTTCAATTCCCCCGCAATGAGCGCCAACTGATAGACGGCCATGTGGTCCAATTCAGCGTCATCTTTGGCGGCAGCGACGAGGGCGTCGATCAACTCTAGACTGTGGGTCGACAAGATGACTTGGGTCCCACGTCGCACGGCGGTCCAAATGACCTCGGCGGCTTTGAGGATTGCGCCTGGATGCAAGTGCGCCTCGGGCTCTTCAAGCAGAGCCAGCCCTCCTGGAGCGGTCAAGAGCTCCAGAGTCATGCGCAAGACCATCTGCACGCCGTCACCGGCGAGCCCGACGGGAATACTTCCTTCATCGAGAAGCATGTGCAACACGGGGTTACCGTTATCGGTGAGAATTCGGAACCCGCGAGACTCTGGAATCAGTTGCAGTAAGCTATCGTGGGCTTCCGTTTCCAAGCCAACCTCGACAACCTTCGAATGGAGATCAGTCAATAGCGATTTGGCTTGGTCGAGTCTCGAGTCGAGAAATCGAACCTCATCAATTCCATCCAATGTGATTCGATTGCCAGCCCCAGCGTGCCCTGACATCAGCAGTTTGTCAGTCGAGTCTTTCGCTTGCCAGCTGATTTGGTCGTGAGTTGGCGCTGCAATATACGTGTGTTGCAACACATTGTTGTCGCAAGTTGCCGTGACATAACTGTTGACATTCATCACTCCGCGACGAATCAACCATCGCGCGCCGCGGCCGACGCTTGGTCGGCGGTCGATAGCGTCTTTAATTGCACTTCCTCGGTCGGGTTGCGTACCGATGGCGATCGCATCAAGGACCGTGCTTTTTCCGCAACCGTTAGCGCCGACGAGAATAGTCAACGCCGCCAGATCGTCGAGGCGGCCAGTCTCGATGCCACGCAAATTGTTGATTTCGATCGACTTCAGCACGGTCTTTCTCCGAGAGGCGTGTTTTCCTGGCTGTTAGGATACCTCACCCGAGCGGTCAAGAGAACGGCTGGACGTTGAGCAAGCAAAATCTGGACCCCC
>CAZVBC010000805.1:0-1880 GCA_964625155.1 uncultured Pirellulaceae bacterium | reverse complement strand
TGCCACGCTGTTTCATCGTGTTATCGAAGGACTTGAGCAAATTCGCCACGCCTCACCATTGATCCAGAGTACATCGACTTCGTGTGAGCGCATTTGTGAATTCGTTGAATCGCTATCTACACTTTATGAGATGCTCGAGGATCTTTCGGCGCTCTTACGAGCGCAACCCTTGGATTCCGGTCGTTTGTTAAAGGCGGTCGATGCAACTGCGGCATCTCATTCAAGACAACCCAGTAGGTTCCGAGTCATTCTAAAATCTAGTGATTGTCTGCGTCACTCCCTTGACATCGCTCGCGATTTACGCGATTTGGAACCCAATAGTTGCTTTGACACCAATGAGCAGCTTATCTTAATTGCAACTGGCTTTGAAAATGCCAAGCGTTACTTGAATATCGCGAGAGAACTATTTGAACACAAGCGCGAGAAGGAAGAAGGGGGCCAGACTAATGCACTTGAAAGTCACCGCAATAGCAGCAATAGCAGCGGACAAAAGGGGGCAATCTGAATTACAAAAAGGTCAGAATGCTTATTGTAGCAAGAACGCTGCCTCGTGAGGAGATAAACCGGTTCATCCGACTGAAGCGCGCGGGTAGGAGGAAAGTGGCAACCCAATAACCTGAGAGGACTTACGTCAAGAGGGCTGGAAAGCAGCCTGGAAGGCGCGATCGAAGCTTTTGCCAATTGTCCCGTGGATCGCACCGTCTGAGCGGTGCCTGGAAGGAGAACGAGGCCCGAAAACGAGGCGTTTCAGGGAACTTGGCGACCAACTTCGGGACAGTCGCCGGCATTCCGCGACAACCTCTGAGGATGGAACCTCCGTGGTGGGCAACGATTATTTTCGAGCGGAGACGGAAACCATGAATCACCAAAGACTTGCGTTTAGCTTAAAGCCGCGCACGCTTCAGTCGGAAGAGCCACAAATAGTTGCATTAGTCATGTAGCCAACGTGTTGACGCCCGGTGGGCTGAATGTACCTACCGCAACACGAGCCGCCATAGCTGTGATGCGTGGGCTATTTGGAGGAACGTAGAATGTCATCGCCTGTGATATGCGAAAAACATGGATTCCAATCCGTCACATTAGTTTGTCCTCATGTAGAGGAACGATATAATCGCCACACAAGTTCGCACGGCGTGGAGCCGGTCCTTGGAATTTGTGACGACTCGCTCCCTCCTGGGATTCTCTTTTGGTGTTGTTCTGAATGCATCTTGCAATACGGCTTTGACAGCAAGGATCAAACGGTCAAATTTCTTGAAATTGCCGACGATCTTTTTAAATCGCTAGTTCCAATTTGCAATGTGTGTTTCGATGCGTGGCGCACGAGTGGAAAGGAAAACGGGTCAGACGTCATTGACTAGATTTGTTACGAATACCATCACATTGACACAGGACTTATCCATGAAGATATTTCGCTCCTCCAGCGGCGAAGGAGGCAGCATTCCCGAACTCCCGCAGCGCGAGATTCCCGCAGTTCCCCCCGCAGAGTTGCAGCCCAGCTTCCCCCGCCACTTCTCTCCCATCCCCTGCCAGTGGCTGAGCGAAGACCACGCCTCCTTCGCCGCCGCCCCCCAGAACCTTCATCCCGACGTCCGCACGAAAACAAGGGGGCGAAATCAAAGGGGACAGGTCCATATATCCGTTGATGCGTCACCAGGGGCCGCCGAACGGGTTGGGTAACTCTTAGCGAAAGATGGGCGGTTTCGTGAACCAGAGACGCCGTTTGTCGCGAAGTCGAACTGGACACTTAGTCTAAAAAGGCTGTTTTGTATAATAGAATGTGCTACAGTGTTTGTTGAACACTGGCACAGAGTTGCTTGAGAGATAGAAAGGTGCGACTGATGCAAAACTCCGGAAGGGGAAAGTCGCAAGTCATGGTCTGG
>CAZVBC010000804.1:0-1887 GCA_964625155.1 uncultured Pirellulaceae bacterium | reverse complement strand
ACGTCGCGCCGAGTTGATCATGTAGACATGATGCGGCGAGACTTTCATTCGACCGGCAGCCAGGAACATCGCGGCCACGAATTGGTTTTTCGTTGCTCCCTTGCGAAGCTCACCAATCATCATGCCGACAGACTTCTCTCGGGGAGTGGTCTCAATCAAGCGGACCAGTGGTGCGATGTCGGATGACATAGATACGACGAGTGGTTGGCCTTCGTCAGCGTGCAGTTGTGACAAGTTCGAGAGTCTAGCCAGACTCTCGATGCCGAGCCATGCACTTACCGAACCAACAAATTCTCGACGAGTATGTCGCGTCATGTTCTTGGTCCTGACTTCCGTTGGTTCTTCGGCAGAATCTGTGGGTGAAAGTATAACGCGCAAACACTTCCCCCTGTGCTTCGTCCATAGCCCCCCGGGGACACAGCTTATTTGGCCCCCCGGGGACACAGCTTATTTGTGAGGGGCTGGCGGGATGGCCTGTGGCGGGTTGGCTTACCGAGGGATGTCAGGCCACCGAAGCAGCATTGCACTCAGCCGGTGCTGATCGGTAGGCGAATGATTGCACCAAGAGAGTCGCTGATGACGGAATCGAAGTTATCCAGTTCAGCAACTACAAGGCAAGGGTGTTGCAGAGATCGAAACCAAGTTCGCGACTACGTGACAAGCGTCGCGTGGGATGGTGATGAATTTCGGCGGCCAAAGATGGTCAGATTGGCTTGGCACATGCAAAACAACCGCTTTCGGTCCTCAGTGCGGCGCGAAAGGTCATCCCTGTTCAAACCGAAAGCAATTCTCTAGTTTTGGCGGGCAATTTGTAGCGATTCCCACGTGGCTCCCTACGGTGGGCGTCCACGCGCTCAGGCAAGCCGGCAATGACGCTGAACATCTGGCCAAAGTTCGCAACCATCTGGCACCATACCTCGGGTGAAATTTTCAGCCGCTCAAAAATTGCCGGCGAATTGGACGGTGTCGATCCCGACTTGCCTGGTACGATCTGCCTGGCCGTCCAGTCCAATAACTCGATGTAGGCCGCAGTGGGCATCGAAAGAAAACCTTTGTCACTGCAGCGCCTGCCCGACGAACTCGCTCGCGGCCCCAATTCGTCATGCTGCTCGTCGATCTCAAGCGGCGCCAGAAAGCAATCGGCCGAAGGTAGCGACGGACGCTCAATAGCGGATTCGCCCTCCCGGTCGATCGATTGGAACTCCGCAGATGCTGGAAGCTCTGTGAGGGATTGGATCCGTTTTTGCGCAGAAGTATAGTCGCTCAGCTCGAGGGACTCGGCCATGGCCGCGCGAATCGGATTGAGATCGACATAGGCTGCACATGCCAGCAACGACTCCTCATCGACCAATCGGCTGGATTTGAATCGATTCTCCCAAAAACGGCCTTTGATGTCATCTTCGGCATTGCACCACTGGGCTATCCGCTGACTGACCAATCGCATCCACCACGAGATATCGCTCAAACGCGTCCGCGTGTCGGCAAGCGTCTCTGGATCATTGACTATCGAGTTGATTTCCGATTCGTTGGGCGTACAGGCCGAACCGTCGGGGTGCGTGCGCTCGGGACAGAGAATAAACCATCGTCTAGCAACCTCTTGGTCGCTCCAAGAGGCAACGACATCGGGACGGGAGCGCAAAACGAGATGAAAATGATTCGAGAGAATAGCATAGACGAGCAAGTCGATGCCAAAACAAGCCGCGACGCGTCTCAACTCATCTTCGATCCACTGTTTTCGATGGTCATAGTTCTTGCCAGTGAACTCGTCGTATCCGAACAAATAGCAGCGTCGGACGACGCGGTTCATCACGTGCACGATAGCGATTTCGTCGGGTGAGAAGACATCCGAGCGCGGTGGTCTGGACATAACGGCGACTCTCTCTTGAC
>CAZVBC010000803.1:0-1889 GCA_964625155.1 uncultured Pirellulaceae bacterium | reverse complement strand
GTGAATTCCGCGAATTCCCTTGAAAAATAGCCGGAGGAATGCGAGTTGCGCCCCCTCTGGACGTTCAATCAATAACTCCGCTATTGGCGGGCAGTTTGTAACGATTAACAGTCTATTCAATATCAAGCGACCAGACGGAAAACTGGCGTGATTAAGTAGATAGCGTGCAAGATGGTATCCCGTAGCGCCGCCATCTACAAATACCGTCAATTCCCGTTTTCGATGAATCTGTTTTGCTAATCGTCGCGTTTCGACATTATTGATCATGCCGTGAATTGCATGCACAGTATCGCAACATCGCTCTTGAGAATCGTCGTAAATATCGCCACCGCAAATTATTGCAAACGCGGCTCTTGCGACGCTCATTTTCAGTTCCAAATCTGACTTCAAACTATCCAACCACCTCGAATGTGCCAGTGATGTTCTCAGTGCAAATCGAGCGTTCGCGACTCCTTCTGTAAGTTGAACGACAACCTGATCGCCGATCAACTGCTTCATTACCTTACTCACCTCCCCTTCAGAGACGCCCGTCTTGTCGACAATGTCTTTGCGGCTCAGGCCATTGGCTTGAGCGACTTCTAAAGCTAACAACACCATGCCGCGTACAGGCAATCCAGGCCTTTGTTTGCGGCTCGTTTTTGTTCCGACGATGGAATCGTCTTCGTTGCTTTGTGATTTCATCAAACTCTCCCGCAAGATTACTGGTCAAATTTTTGAGATTTTTTTTGCCATAGCTTTTCTAGTTTAAGTCGAGCAAATCAAGCGACAGGCAATATTTGGGGCTGTTTTTTCTGGGAACCGATGGATTGCCGGATTTTAGGAAATTTTCAGAAGGCATTGACCAGTCGAATTCAACTATCACCGCAGTGCATCAATTGACTCACGTTTGCTTAATGTAGATACCACGTCGGTCTCATCTCAGGCATTCAATCCTACTTTGCTGGTGAGTTTAACGTCGTGTCGCGTTTCACGAACTAGCCTTGGGGGGCAGGCAAGCATGAAGAAGTATGCGCGGTTTATCACATCGGCAATGGGTCGCATTCGCATAACATTGCGTGGAACTCGAAAGCATTCAAAGTCAGCTTCGTCAATTGCCATGTTAATAAGTAGTCGCATCTGGCGCGTCAGTAATGAAAAGAAACGGCGAATCGAATGTGCGTTGCAACGTAAAATTGAGAGACTTGAAACGCTCATTTTGCCAAGTATTGATCTGCGCGGTTGGGATGGAAGGCCGAACGCTCCTACTTTTTTCTTTGACACAACTGAGACGGATGTATTTTTTGGTCAGTCCATCGCACAGTCGTTTACAATTGCGAATTTTGGCGACACCAGCGCGCCTGCAGGTGCAACCAACAGTGTGGCGTTCTACCTATCGCAAAACATAGACATAAACGATGGGAACGACGTTCTGCTTGGGAAAATCGTCGGCGTCCCAGTACCAAATGCCGGAAGTGCTACGCGATACACCACGACGATTAGTCTACCTGCTATTAACACATTTATGCAATCGGGAGTCGGTACTTTTTACATCGGAATCGTTGTGGACGCAGACAACGCCATAGCGGAGTCCAATGAAACCAATAATCGCAATCTGGGGGTTGGAATTGATCGGGATAGTCTAACAATCAAATCGAACCTTCAGATTAGCGATTCATCGGGTGCAGGCGATAATTTCGCACTGGACTTCGCTACGGTAGTTGATGACGGAAATGGTAATTCACAATTTGGTCACACGCTAAAATTTGTAAATCAAGGGCCCGTTTCAATTGTTATCGCGCAGAACGGACTGGTGTTTGGACCCGGTTCGCATTTCCGGTTGGGCAACATCATCAGCAATAAGGATTCGCAGCCGGTGAATCTGGCCACGGGTGCCAGCGTCATCGACCCCA
>CAZVBC010000802.1:0-1891 GCA_964625155.1 uncultured Pirellulaceae bacterium | reverse complement strand
AGAGCTGTCAAAGGTAAACGTAGACGACTTTTCGGTGCCGAAAGCGTCAACATATGAAGTTGCGACTGACTTGGCCTCAGCGGTAGACCAATTCAATCGTGCTCATGCGGAGAAGATGAGCTCAGCGAACACACCTCCACTTTCGGAAGACGAGTTGGTGGCCAGTCTCTGGTGGCAGTACAGTCAATCGAAGCTCCGCGAGGAAATCAGCGAGACCGTTAAGGAGATCGCAATCACTCGCAAATTGCCACCTGGTTGGTCGATCAAGCTCAACACTCGCTCTTGGACCCTGCCTCAACAATGGTGGCATGACAAACACCTTAGCTCTAGTGCCATTCAGATCAACCTGTTTGGGAATGAAGGACTCGCTACCACGATTCGCAATCAGTTTGTTTCATCAGAAACTTTCTCGCTCCAGCGTCCCGAATCAGCTCTGGAGAAGGCTATTCAGGAATTCAACACGTCGCATTCGGAAGAAGAGCCGGGACTAACACTCGAAGAAACCCTGGCTGCATTATCGACGATTTGGGGGAAACAAAGCTGGTATTCGTCCGATTTGAAGCCTTCCACCATGGACGCATTGCTGGCTGCCTTTAATAGGGACGAGATGAAGGGACTCAAGATTAAGCTGCTACATTCTTACCAGACGGCAGAGGAGGACCGCTTCGCTGTTTCCACGATTCGATTGGAAGTTCAGAATGATCAAGACGGCAGCACTGAAGCGTTTACGATTCGCGAGCGATTTCAAAACGTCAACTCGTTCACCGACGAGACGATTCACTGGGGTAAGCCAAGTGACGAAGGGCTGCAGGCTGGATTTCGATTCAAGCCCGCTCAAACGAGGTACTTGCCTGGTCAAGTTGTCGATGTCGAATTCTACTATCGCAGCATTCACGGAAAGGGTTTGACGGCAACGAATCCTAACGTATTCCATTTCAATAAAGTCGAAATCGATGTACTTGGAGGCGATGGCAAGCAGAGACTTACGGTTGAGCATGATCGGTTGAGGATAATTGCAGGCTGGCGTGTTGAGGGGATCGGCGAGCAACCTACGCTGTTCAAGAATCGAAAGCTTCGCTTCGTAGACTCACCAGAAAAACTAGCCGCTGCCAAGCAAATCCCCGACGACTGGACAACAAACGTAATGTTACCGATCAATACGAAATGCGACATCACCTTTGATGTTCCCGATTTTGCCGATACAGCGAAGAAATCAGCGTCGCTACTGACTGGTGGTACTCAGTTAATGCTTTTGAATGGAAGTGATAATGAGAGGCAACTAGGAATGGCGCCTGATGCGTCGGCAACTCCGTGGGACAAGCATGTGTCCTTTCTTCAATCTGCATTGGACTCGGTGAAACTGAAGTTTGATGAAGGGGTTGCTACGGAAGAAGAAGTTTTGTCAGCGGAATTGGAATTGCTAGGAGCAAAGATTGCAGGGGCCAAGGATATTGAGTCCTTACCAGCACTGCTAAAGCAACGCGAAGACGTTGTTCAGCGCGGATTCCTCGCGGCAAAAGCCAAGTATGAGAATGGACTGATTGGAATCGACCCATTCTCTGCGTGGGTGGCTGCGATTGTCGACGCAAAGCTTGCAGCTCGTATCGCGGCGAATGGCCACACAGATTCGCAAGTACCAGTTTCTAATGACGACGCATCCATTATGCTCATCGAAGAACTCTTCGTTAAGCAAAAAACGCTTGGAGACGACCACCCAGAACTGTTGCAATTGAGAGACAAGGTCTTGAATTTGAGATTCGATCATGCGTTTGACGAAGTCGTTATCCAAAAGCGATTGTTCGAACTGAATCGTGAACGACAGCAGCTTCTAAAAGATCGAAGTGCAGGCCATCCTTCATTGATGGAGAATTCGCTTCGCCAAGAGGCATTG
>CAZVBC010000801.1:0-1895 GCA_964625155.1 uncultured Pirellulaceae bacterium | reverse complement strand
AAGTTGTCTGACATCTGGAAACCCTCTTCGAGTGAAAAAGAAACTCGATAGCCTCTTCCAGTACTAACTATGCAATTTGTCCGAGCGACGTCCCAAAGAATTTTGATTTCGCAGACTGAAGACGAACGAAAGACGGTAAAAAACCCTAATAAACAAGGGTTTTTCACAACGCGTCGATTTCGCGTGTTTTTTTGCCACGACCACAGAGTCGCTGACGTGACCCGGTAACGAAAACAAGGGTGGATTTGTTACAACATCACGGTTGGATAACCAAGCCTTTGATTCCAACGACTGACGCAGCCAGTGTGCATCAATAAACACGTCGCCCAAGTTGGGGATCAGGCGTTTTCTTGATGATCATCTTCTGGATCTCCGCCCTGAACTGCCATCGCCAACTTTTGTACTGCAATACTTGCAGCTAGACGGTAATGCTCAAGAGTAATGATGCCCGTGGAACCACTTTTCTTGGAAAATTCCTTTGCATTTATCGCGACCTGTTCTGCAAACAATGCTTTCCATTCGGCCAATGCCTGAGCCGCACGAACTTCGATCCTATACGAGTTACTTTTATCCATCAGTCCTCCTTGGCTTCCGTCTTGTCGAAGTCCGTAAAAACTCAAAGCTTCTCTGCCGTCTGCATTGAAAGAAACATCCGGTCTGGTAATCTCGGTAGCGAGATGAAGCCGAATTTTTCGTAGAAACGCGTTGCGACTTCACCTTTGGAATCCACAACGATAAGGCTTGCCGCGATCTCGCTTGCCACTCGGACGCAACGTGTGATTGCATCAGACAAAAGCAGTGCACCAACGCCTGGATAATTCACGTCTCGAGCCAGTCGCCCAACCAGGATTGCGGGTATTTCGGGATAACGCGGAAGTTTTCTCGTGACCTCTTCGGGTAGCTCTGCAAGGGCTACCGATGTCGCGCATAGAGTATAGAAACCGATGACGCGCTTGGGCTCCGCGCGATCGAGTAGAACGAAAACTGCCGACGCCTTTCGTTTCACATCTTGCTTCGCGTACTTGGCTAGGTAATCGTTGAGAACGGACACGCCACAGTCGAATTGCGTTCGATCGTGTTGATTGCCTAGGGGTTCACAAACGTAGTCCTTCATCGGCTTTCGACTCGCTTGCGATAATCCTCCATAGCAAGCTTCAACTTCTTGTTTGGCTTCTTCGGAGCCAATAAAGCATCGACAAGAATCCTGCTTTGCGTTTGATCGAGGTGCAGCTTCTCATGCTCGTCGATCACCTTCTTGGCAGCGACTTCAACATGAGCAAGCACAAATTCGGAAACGGTCCGACCACTGAAGGCGGCAGCCCGCTCGATTAAATCTTTCTGCTCTTGAGACACTCGCGTTTCGATTCGTGCGGACTTGGAGGTGCTGTTTGCAGTTGCCATCATTTTGCCCCTTGATTCGTTTAATTGTACGGCATATTTCCGTACAAGTCAATTTGAATCCATAACACTACCAAAGCCTAAAGTAACATCATCCTCGTCTTCGTCCCTGCATTTCCTTGAAACTCAGGCGATTTCGCTTCTCTGGAACGTCTCGATCAGTGCCGAAAAGCACAACTCCTAGCATAGATGCTGCTACTGCAGAACCAACCAGGCAGTCAAACCAGTGGTTGTCGGGCTGCTCCGGTCGCTGCTTCCATTCGTCGACGCTTCGGCCGCAAGCTTGTGTCTTTACGAAGTACTCGGAGGTTAGATGTTCGGCAAGCATGCGATGCGTCTCTGCATTGCTGCCAAAGAGAGAAAGGCAACCGCGATCGCCCATCGATACGCGAAGGCGCGCGTTCACAAAAGACTTCCACCAGTTCGTATCGAACACAAGGTGTCGTATGGCTCGGTTGCCATGTACGTTCGGGATAGGCCATTTGAGTCTTACTCGA
>CAZVBC010000800.1:0-1896 GCA_964625155.1 uncultured Pirellulaceae bacterium | reverse complement strand
AGCATGGGAGCATGGCTCAGTTACGGTTTGGGGCAAGAAAACGAAAACTTGCCAGCCTTTGTCGTTCTGATTACCAAAGACAAGGGTGGCCAACCGCTGGGAGCGCACCTATGGGGCAGCGGATTCTTGCCTACTCGACATCAAGGGGTGTTGTTTCGCGCAGCCAAGGATCCAGTATTGTATTTGGGAAATCCCAACGGGGTGAGTGCTACGAGTCGTCGACTAATGCTGGATCGATTGCGTGAACTGCACGAACATCAATTGCGTACTTTACCCGATACAGAAATTCAAAGCCGCATTGATCATTATGAAATGGCCTTTGCGATGCAGTCCAGCGTTCCTGAAGCTACCGACCTGGCTGGCGAGCCCCAATGGTTGCTGGATACGTACGGCCCTGATGTAACAAAACCGGGATCTTTTGCTGCTAATTGTTTGCAAGCGCGTCGATTGGCAGAGCGAGGTGTTCGGTTCATCCAGGTGTATCATCAAGATTGGGACCATCACGGAGGATTGCCTAATGCATTGCCAAAACTTTGCCAGGAAACCGACCAGCCTTGCGCGGCGTTGATCAAAGATCTGAAGCGGACGGGATTGTTAGAGGATACACTGGTGGTTTGGGGCGGAGAATTCGGTCGCACAAACTACTGTCAGGGGAAGATTCAAACCAATTTTGGTCGCGATCATCATCCTCGTTGTTTCAGCATTTGGTTGGCTGGTGGCGGAGTTCGACGCGGTTCGGTGTACGGCGAGACCGATGAATTAGGATACAACGTCGCTCGCGATGGGTTGCACATCCATGATTTGCATGCCACGATTCTTCATCTACTTGGCATCGACCACGAACGGTTAACCTACAAATTCCAGGGGCGACGCTACCGTCTCACCGATATCCATGGCCAAATCGTCCACGGGTTATTGGCTTGAGACAATGCGTCCTTTTGCGTTTCAAGATGGAACTGATTCATGCAGTATTCGCTGAAATCAGTCAGCCGTCCGATTTACGGAATTCGGGATGATTAGTTTATGGCAAAGGAAAAAGGGAATTGCTTATAGGAAACCTACATGCGATCGACCGAGCCTGAGCTTGGTTAGGTTGGTACAGTCAGTTTTTCAATCTTGGCAAGCCACTCAGAGAATAGCTGGCACTGACTTCTAATCTTCTCTATGCCAATTTCTATCGCGCCAAATGTTCCATGAATTGGCTTCTGAAATTCGGGAAACATTTCTTCGATTCTTTTGCTGGGAGCACTATCCGGGCTGTCATTAATCTCTTCAGGAGAGCGGAAGCTCGAGCGGATGCTATGGAATACGTTTGCTAGTGAGGGGCAGCCAATTGCTGAAGCAAACGCGTAAGCTTCGCTAAACAACAGAGATTCAAACTCGTGCATCTGTATGTACGGAATAAACCGGCGGATGGCTTGTGGACCCACTTCATTCTCGATTGCAGCAGACATCTCCCGGATCAGGATGTTGAATTTAGCTGTATGCTGATTCATCCGACTTGCTTCATCGTAGCCGGGAAACTTTTGCGAGATTCCTTAGTAATCAATCAGCAGCGTACAGTAAGCTGTAGGATCGCTAAGCAAACGAAGGCGCACGTCCCTAAGGACACGGTCAATTGTTACATTGCCTCCTTTGTGGCCTGGCTTACCAATCAACGAGGGCACAAGAAGGACCTGTTTACTTGCAACGCTGGGAGCCAACAATTCGTTGACGAACATTTCCTCAGTCTGACCTTCACAGATTACATGGACTCGGATCATCTTGACGGTCTCCCGCCTAGTACGTTCTTAGTCCACAACTCACCCAGCGAGTATTCCTCAAGCCATGCTCTAAGATCATGACGCCACCGATGTGAACAATGCGTTTATGGGCACAGGCAGAAAATGACGGTAC
>CAZVBC010000799.1:0-1908 GCA_964625155.1 uncultured Pirellulaceae bacterium | reverse complement strand
TCTTGATTGTACCAACGCTAGTGAATTGCCTGACGAAGAGCATTTTGGCCCCTTCATCGTGATCCAGCGAACAGGATTGTTGGAGGAAGTGATCGATTTGGCAAACCAAACTTAGTACGGTTTGGCTGCTGGCTTGATCTCAGACGACGAGCAGGATTTTCAACATTTCTTACGCAGAATTCACGCTGGCGTAGTGAATTGGAATCGGCCCACCACGGGTGCCAGCGGGCGATTGCCATTCGGAGGCATCGGACGAAGCGGAAATCATCAGCCCAGCGGATTTTTTGCAGCAGATTATTGCAGCTTTCCGGTGGCGTCACTCGAGTGCCGTGATTTGAATGACACTCGCAAATTATTGCCGGGCCTCGACGAGGTTGGCCAAGCATGCTCATTGAAGTGAATATGGATGCGTTGGTTGGTCCTTCGCACCACTTTGGTGGTTTGGGCGTGGGAAATATCGCTTCGCATGAACACCGATTTCGAACGGCAAATCCCCGCGCCGCTGCCCTGGAAGGCCTGGAGAAAGCACTTATGGTGTCTAGGCTGGGAATCCCGCAGTTCTTGCTTTTTCCACCCACTCGCCCGGATGAACAGTTCCTATCAAAACTCGGCTTTGAAGGCTCACTGGATGAACAATTCTCCGCTGCATTGCGATGTGCGCCCGATGCGCTGTCGGCGACCTTCAGCGGCGCCTACATGTGGGCTGCGAATGCCGCCACGGTTTCACCTGCTGTAGATTGTGCCGATCGCCGTCTCCATCTTACGCTGGCAAATCTTGTCAGTAGTTGGCATCGAGCTACTGAATGGAGCCAACGCATTAACGATCTCGCAGCTCTTTTTCCTGACCACAATTGCCATGTTATTCACGAACCACTTCCATCGATCGTACCACTGCGAGATGAAGGGGCCGCGAATCACATGCGATTATCCGACTCAACCTTGGCATGCGGTTTGAATATCTTTGTGTATGGCGATGAAAATAGATTACGCACAACTCAACGCTTTACTGCCCGCCAGACTTTGGCGGCTTGCCAAGCAATCGCCAGACGGCATCGCCTCGACCCGGCCACTACGTTTTTCTTGCAGCAACATCCACAAGCCATTGATGCTGGAGTTTTTCACAACGATGTGATCGCGACCAGCCACAAGGGATTGTTGATCCATCACGAGTTGGCATTCTGCGATGCTGCGAGTGAACTGGAACGCTTGGAGAGAACGTTTCTCGATCGCACTGGCCAGCCACTTATCCGCCGCGTTGTTTCTAATGACGAACTTCCATTGGCCGATGCTGTAAGGTCGTATCTATTCAACAGCCAAATCCTATCCCCAGTATCAGCGCTAAGCCACGAGAACATCATAATCTGCCCAGCACAGTGCGCTGCGATCGATAGTGCGCGACGAGTCGTGCAAAGTCTAATTGACGACCCCGCCATTCCCATCACCGACGCTCAATATGTCTCTCTCGATGAAAGCATGTCGGGAGGTGGCGGCCCCGCTTGTTTGCGACTGCGCGTGACAGTTGACCAAGCGACGTTATCGCACATGCCGCAGGCGATGAGATTGGACGAAGAATTGGCCGATCAACTGCGAGACATTATTTGTCGAAGTTATCCGAAGTCGCTAGTGATAAGCGATTTCACACATCCCGACTGCCGCGAGCAACTCGCCAGCGCCTATCGAGAATTGCGCCAGCTTGCTACTTCGAGGCAAACACTCGCTACTTGAGTCTCGCAGTAGTATTCTCTGCATCCCTCAGATTCAGTCGTTCCGTTAAATGTTGCGCCAACTGCATCAAGGGATTGGGCTCCAATGTCTCCTTGGAAGGTTTGTTCTGAATGGTCTCTTCCGTAATGACGTTCGAATCAAATTGAAAATCCCACTCAAACATAGCTTCCAGTCGATTGTACG
>CAZVBC010000798.1:0-1910 GCA_964625155.1 uncultured Pirellulaceae bacterium | reverse complement strand
ATGGCGAAGCCCTTCGCCATCTTGTTCAAGTTCAGGACGACCGCTTAAGTCTAGAACTGGGCGAGTGGGTGGATTCGTATCGCGCTGAAGTTCGAGAAGAACCGCTTGTTCGCTGAACGCATGGTTCTTGCAGCAAGCATCGATGGCTCGGCATACGTCATTCCATTCGTGACTCTTGGCTAACAGAAGCACATCAATGAATCGTCTTGTTCCTTCGCCTTGATAGCGATACTCCAGTTCGTTTCGGAACAACTCCTGGGATGGCGTCCAAGCTTGCTTTTTGAAGGGTTTTCCACTGTCCAGAAGCCCTGGCTTAGTCTCTAGGAGCGGGAGGTAGTGTGACAATTGCAGTGCCCAATCACCTGGTGCAACTCGATCATGGGTCGCAATGGTTTTGTCTTCAAAGAGCACTTCGACGCGATCGATGAACGCACGCAATACGATGTGCTTGGTCGCATAGGCAACTGGGACACTATAGCGACTTTGATCGTGAGGGACCGTCGAGCGTTTGTCGACGCGAAGCGATTGCGTTGTACAGGCCAGGAACGGAGTTGGTGGTAGAGGGCGAAGTGTTTTTCTCTCC
Organism: uncultured Pirellulaceae bacterium; assembly: GCA_964625155.1. Classification (GTDB taxonomy): domain Bacteria; phylum Planctomycetota; class Planctomycetia; order Pirellulales; family Pirellulaceae; genus Aureliella. Next base: position 1,327 of record CAZVBC010000798.1, on the reverse strand, counting down.
TCATCGAAAAGATCACCATAGGATCGCTTTGTGTTCGCATCGATCCGAGCAAGATCCCGCTTGGTCCACGCATCAAGATGGTCATTCAATGCGTCGAGAGTTTGAACTTTGGGAACTGGCGTCAAATAGGTTCGTTCGGCTCGTTTGACGGAGTTCTCAACATGGCCCTTTTCGTTCCCGCTCTCCACGTTACAGAATCGAGATTCGAAAAGATAGTGGCTTCGCAAGGCAATGAAGCGTTGCGTCAAGTCTCTCTCGCCTCGGCTATGGATTCGAGATACGGCCGTTTTGAGATTGTCGTAAGCAAGCTTCTTGGGAACGCCACCAAGCTTACTGAGCAACCAGACATGAGCGTCGAGAAAGCTGATCATGTCATCGCGTAAGTATGCGCGAACGAATGTCGCTTTACTGTAGGCGCTGCGGGCACAGAAGATCATGACCTTCTGATCTTGGCCAGCAAGGCAGACCGTGGCTTGGCCCCAATCGATTTGGAACTCATCACCAGGTGGGTGTTCGATGGGGCAAAAGACTTCGGGGTACTCTTGATTGATCTTGTTGACTAGGTCGCTGATGATTCGTCGCGACCCAGTGAATTGGTACTCGTCGCGAAGTCTCTCGAAGATTCGTGTTCGTGTATGACGTTGCTTTCTGGGTTTTGATTTGTCGTCGTTGAGCCAGTGCTTGACGATGTCAACGACTCCGTCGGTAACCGGGCATGGACGAGGCGTGGATAGCTTGTACTTCTCGGGTTCGGCCTGGAGAAGGGCCTTTTGGATCGACTTACGCGATACCGAAAGTTTCAGAGCGACTTGTCGCCGGGAAAGTCCATCGACGAGAACAAGTCGGCGAATGAGTTCGAAATCTTCCATTTTGAGCACCTTGGATCCCTCCGAGACGGTTCGAGTAAGCTTTAAAGTGCTTACCAAACCATCTCGGACGCCTTCGGTCACTCACCCCGCCAACTGGTCCCCTTTTTGGCTGCCAAACTGGTCCCCTTTTCGATTGCCATTTCCATGATTCAGATTCGAAACAAACCGGACAAGGCAACTGCGCTCACCGACTGGTGCCGTGAGGTGCTTTCGGCATCGCAGTGGAGCAAGCTGAGGTCTTCCGTTCGAAAGCGGCGTCAACGTTGGCAGAACTTTGACACGCAATTGACGATTACGATTAGTCGTTCGGCACATGCAAAGATTGTTCGACTCGCAAATCGGGACAATGTCACGATAATGCAAATTGTCGATCGAGTGGCAACTCAAGCTACCAAGCGAAGGTAGCCCTAATCTATCGTTTCCGGTGTCGGCAAACCGTAGCGAACACTCGTTTGAGT
>CAZVBC010000797.1:0-1910 GCA_964625155.1 uncultured Pirellulaceae bacterium | reverse complement strand
GAGCTCCGAAGTGCTGTAATGACTTCTATGAAATGAGCCAGCAAAAGGTCATCGTGTCCGGGAGCTAGCATGATTTCTCGCTCTGCTCCTAATGCTTCGTCGCATTTGGCCTGCGTTTTCGTGATCCAAGCCCTCACAAAACTCTCAAGTTGAGAGATCGCGCGATCGATCAGGACCTGTTGGTCGTCCACAAAGCGCATGGCTTCATGCGTCTTTCCGATACGCTTTAAGTAAGTTGCCCGATCTTCTGCTGGATTTCGAGGCCGATCTTTGTGAAAGTTCTGCTCCGCAAGCTGCTCGAGTCGACTGCGGACAGGCTGGTCGAGTCGTTCACGCAATAGCGGTAAATTCTCTTCAGCGTTCAAGGCAGCATGAAAAAAACAATGCATGAGCGTCTTACGCATCGACTTGACGTAGATCAGATCATCAGCCAAGCGGTCAGACGACTCTGCCAGTCTGAATCGTCGGCCGCGAATCCAGGAACGCAGAGTGGGGTGTCGAACAAAGCTAGCCAGGAATTCGCCGCGTATATCTTCGACCCCGACGTTCTTCAGCCCAAGCTCATCACTCGCCAGGAACTCCTTGAGATAGGTTCGCAAATGGCTGGTCACAACAAACAACCGAAAACGAGATTGTTGCAGGTCTACTTTTGCCGAATCCGAAACTCTCTTGCCTTCTTCGTCGTATTCAAAAACAGAGTGCAGTAACTTTGTTGCACGCAGAAGTACGACAGTGGTCTTACCAGTACCGGGTGGCCCTGTGACTACGATCGTCCCGCTCCCGGAATACTGCTCCAAAGTATTCCATTGCTTTTCGTCGAGCGCGAAGGGAATCGCGACCGCGATGCCTTCGGCATTTTTTACCACCGAATCTAAAGCGAGGCTTTTCTTCTCGGCAGGCCCAAGTTCCTCTCGTTCTTCGACCTCGACATCAATCTCGACATCGATCTGAGCTGGTGGAACCTGAGGTGGCCCAAAAATCACGCTCCCGTCAACGAAACGCACTTCGGGAAATTGTTGGTCGTCGGCGTTCCACGCTCTGCATTTTAGATCTAGCAGTGCCAGGTTAATCTCTTCATCTCCGACCTCAGACTTTGAAACAACCTGCATCTCGTGCTGTCCCATCACGCAGCTGTCGCCGACTTTTAGCCCGAGTAGCCTGTTAAAGTTTGGATGTGCCCACGATGCCAGCACGTGGTCCTCGTCCTCCGCACCGATGGGAACAAAGTTGGAATCGCCAATACCAGACAAATACACGTTGAATCGATCACCTGACCGTGACAGTTCGAAGCGATGTGTGAACAGTGGGGCGTACGTCTCCAAGCGTGACAGCGTGGACGACTGCTGCTGCATGTGCATTTGTCTCTCGCGCATGGACTGGACCTGGGCTTGAGTTGCAGTGATATCTAAGACCTCGGAATAAATCGGTCTCTTTTCCCGTAGCTTCTTTCGAAATTGTCGAAGCGTTAGTAAGTCAGATTTAGCCTGTTCTTCTGCTTTGGGTGACATGTTCACTCGCTGATTCAAGTGTCGTTCGAGCTGCTGTAACTGCCTATTGACTGCCGTGGTGAGATTTTAGCAAATGTGAGGTGGCGGCTCCTTGGCCACCCCTGAAAAGAAGTCGGTTTTTGACTCACTCATCCTTTCATGCGCTCCAGTCCAAAGGGCTCCACAATTCGCCTTGAGGAACCCGAGATCACTCGCTACTCGCAGGCGATCGCAACATTCGGCGCTTTCACACGCAATGCATTATTGCTGACCAGCGAAGCGAACAACGCACGTGCTGTTTGCTGAACCTAGCTCGATCGACCTTCCGCTACATTGCCGCAATAGATAATTGAATCCTTATATTCCTGCATAAATTGCATAGGCGCGACACAGCAAAAGCTTCTGCAGAAACTCAGGGGAAAT
>CAZVBC010000796.1:0-1910 GCA_964625155.1 uncultured Pirellulaceae bacterium | reverse complement strand
ACGACGATCGCTTTCCGGGACAGCTATCGGTTCGGTGTTCCGATTGCAGCAGCGGACTGGCAATCTTCCACCGAATTGAATCTGGAGTTCCTGGAAGAGACGATACGCCAAGCACCCTTGTATATGACGGCACGTTTTGTGCGCGCTTGGATATATGCAACCTGCGACGAACCCCAGTTTCGTGATCCAGAAAAGGCTCTCGAAGAGGCCAAGTCTCTATGCGAGCAAACCCAATACCAAGATGCTGTTTTTCTGGAAGCGCTGGCCGCAGCCCATGCCTCTGTACATGATTTTGCAGCGGCCCAGGGCAGGCAGATAGAAGCTGTGCGGATATATGGTGAAGGTGGAGCTGCATTCTCACTTCGCTGTACTCAGGAGGCTCAAGCTCGGCTAAGGGCGTACCAAGACAAGCAAATGTGCGATTCTAAAATTCCATTCACCAATGACCTATTGGTTCGTGCTTCCTCGTCTGCGATTCGCGAGCGAGAGGTATCTGTTCCTTACTTATCTGCTGAGGTAGTACTGAATTCAAAGCGGATCGTTGGCAGCGGAGTTGCCTGGTCGCCCGACGACACTAAAGTCGTGCGGCGCATCAAGTCTGACGGATCTCGTTATGCTCTCCAATGGATTGATCTCTCTAGCGGTCAGACTCAAATTGTTTGTGAAGATGGAACTGTACCAGTTTGGGCAACCTTACCATCCGAACGCATTTTCTTTGCCAGACTACGTGCTGGCCCCATAGTGAACCCCTTGAATGCGTCCATTTGGCAGTGTGACTCGGACGGAAAAAACCTCACGCGATTGATGGATGGTAGCGCACCGGCACTACTCAAAGATGGAACACTGCTGATCAAATCCATGTCAACCAAACAAGGCACCATGAAGACCTTGTTTAAAGGTTTTCAGATCGATTCTAGTGGTGCGCTGAAGGAAACGGGACTGCAGTACGAAATGGACGGTGTTACCGGGGAGATATCACCGGATGGAAAGCTCGCAGCGGAGTCCAAGGGCAAGTTGGTCATTCGCGAACTTGCATCGAAGAAAGCAATTCATTCAGTCGATCTTGAATCCAGCGGACTCGGCACTTTTGTCCATGGGACATGGTCTCCAGACTGTCGCTTCTACGCTTACGCCAGCAATGGTAAATCCAACACCGGACTGTGGATCCTCGATGTCACCACTGGAAAAACGCGCCTGTTAGCTGACCTTGATGTCCTGAGTCTGAGTTGGTCGCACGATGGTCGTTTCCTAGCTGCCGACGAACGCGGCCACGATGAAATTGTGATTCTCGATGTCAGCTCCCTACACCGTGAGAAAGACCTAAACAAGGCACCGCAACAGTCACTCTAGCCAAACTTTACCCTCAACCAGCGAATTGAACACTTTCTAAGTTATTTACATCCGCAAAGAAAAAAATGGCTTACGGTGAATAATGCAGTAGAAGTTGGTTAACGGAAGCCCTCTGTTTGAGTTACTGTTCAGAAGACGCTGCTCTTTGCATACAAATGAAAGCCCTTCGACGTACTTGTCAATCGTCTCGATTCTGAAAAAAATCGGGCTGGCGGGACACCACTTGAACTTTTTCTGGGCTGCTATCGCGATCGTTATTCCTATTTTGACATTTGTCATAAACTGCGCATCAACGAGCCCTGTGCGTCTGGTTGGAACAAGGTAGATGCCAGCGGGATGAAGCCCAGACCTTTCGCGGCTGAAGAGGTCCAGGCTATTCGCAAGAACTTACGAGTCAGCTAAAGCGTTATTGCTGACTTCCTTGGAGTTGCGGCATCGACGCTGCAAGACTGGGAACAAGGCGTTAACCTACCCAGTTGTCCTGCCTGCCGAATGCTTGGAGAAAGGGAGATATTAGGGCCACCGGAGATATTAGGGCCACCAGGGAGATATTAGGGCCA
>CAZVBC010000795.1:0-1916 GCA_964625155.1 uncultured Pirellulaceae bacterium | reverse complement strand
AGCGTTAGTTCACCAGTAGTCGCGTCGATCGTCGCCGTGACATTCGTTGTTACTTGCTTGAAGCGTGGCAAGCCACAATCAAACCGGCTCATCGCCGCAAAGCATGTGTGTTCGACTTCGGCGACTCCATACGAAATCAAACAACGCAATTCGCAGCCGCGCGCCGCCAACGTCCTGCGCACATAGTCCTCAAGAGACTTGGGGAAATAATAGCCGCCGTTTGCCCAAATTATCTGTTTGGGCAATTCAAGGTCCAAATTACAATGCCTAAGCAGGAAATCGGCTCCAGGAAGCGGTTGCGACGCAAACAAAACTTGACGATGCTCGGCGCAGGCTAGTCGGAGCGCGCGAGAAAACGTCGTTGGATGTAGGTAGGTATCGACAAACGGAGCTATTCCAGCCAGACCAAGAGGGGCCGGGTAGGCGCTGATGATCAATGCGTTGGGATTCAAAAAGTCCTTTACGATTGGAAAGTAGTCCAACAAGAGATCAAATCGCCGTGGCGAGAGGAGATCTATTGTCCGAAAACCGTATGGATCAAACGAATTGGAGCCTCCGGCATAGGCCAATTGGTAAACGCTACTCGCCATTGTTATTTTCCCTCATCCTCGGATCTGAGTTGACCGTAAATCACTTCAAACGACGGACCGGCATTGATGTCAGGCAGGATTTTTTCCGCAATCAGAGTGCCTTTGACGTCCCACGATCGCACGTCGAACCAGCGATCCAGGAGCCGCATCAGATAGATGGGCTGCCAAACGGTCGTGCGAATCCACTCTTCACCATAATAGAACAGCCCGCGAGTGAACTCAGGCTCTTCTACGGTCCAGGCCTGTTCCCAACCAAAATCGTTCAGTGCAATCTTCTGAATGCGAGGCGTGGTAAAGGAATCGCTCGGTACCACAAAGACCGCGAGACCTTCTGACTTGAGTAACGATCGAATTTTTTGAAGTATCTGCTTCAACTCGTCCGCCGTGTGGATATGGTTAAGCAACCATACCCCCGACACGATGTCAAAACTGGCATTGTGCAACTGGACTTCTTCGAATGCAGAACATTGGAATTCGACTTTGGCCCGGTAGTGACGTTGCCTGGCAAGATCGATCAGCGTTTGAGAGCTATCGATGCCTACGACCGATTCCGCGAATTCCGACAATAGTTCCGTCGATTCGCCATAGCCACAACCGATATCGAGCACACGCTTGACCTTGGTTCGCACAGCTTGCAACAAAACCTGGCGAATGCAACTACTGACTCCCTGATAATAGTTTTTGATTCGATCGCTCTTGTTTTTGTATCCATCGTAGTTTTTCCACTGATTTGCAGACATGGCTCAAATTCCTTACTGGTGGTGCGTTGTGAAAGATGTTGTCTGATATAGTCTGTAGGCTTTAACGATAGGCGTCAGAGCCTCCGATCACTTCCAAAACTCGGCTCTTGAACAGCACGTCAGCGGCTTCCGCGAACACATCTCGAAAAAAAGATCGGATGGTTGGATCAACCGATAGAAAAAGAACCTGGCTGTCGGTTCCCAAATGTGGATGAACAAAATCCCATCCTTCGATGACGGTGTAACCCATCTTCGCATAAAATGGGACCAGTTCCCGTCGAGCGTTAATGACGTCCAAGCGAATGCCGTGCTGAATCAGATCGGCCCAAATCATTTGGGTCATCCATCGCATTGCCGGTAATCGATGTGAACAAGAACTCGGGTTGATGCGGAATTTACAACTTGAAGAAAGCACGTCACCGAACTCGGTGAACATCTTCGGTGGATAGAACTCAGCGCAGTCAATTTGTCCCTTCGCATGCCGAGTTGCTGTTAAAGCGCCAACAGGATTGGACTCATGTACCAGGCAGTAGTGGTCGCTACGATCGTCGAATTGAAAGGTTGTGCCGCCATTACCCTGAGAACG
>CAZVBC010000794.1:0-1916 GCA_964625155.1 uncultured Pirellulaceae bacterium | reverse complement strand
ATTAGTCTAACTCAATGCGAAAAGAATCGCTTGGTCCGATTCGCAAAGAAGCTTGGACCGGCGCTGAACGAACTGGCCACGATTGTGCACCCAGGTACGATCCGGAGATGGATTCGAGATGCCTCGGCAAAAAAATCAGCGCGCCGAAAAAAGATTGGAAGGCCTCGAACTTCTGAGCAGATAGAGAAGTTGATCCTGAAATTGGCGAAGGACAATGGCTGGGGCTACACGCGGATCCTCGGAGAGCTTCGAAAACTTGGCATCCAGTCCGTTACCCGAAACACGGTCAAGAAAATCCTCAAACGTAACGGATACGAGACCGGCCCCAATCGAGGACCGGGAACCTGGGATGAGTTTCTGACACGCCATGCAAAAACCATGTGGCAGTGCGATTTTTTCTCCAAGAAGATCGTTTCCAAAACCGGTCTTCGAGACATCTTCGTTTTGGTTTTCTTGAATGTGAAGACTAGAAGCGTCTTCATCACACCATCGACCTACAAACCGGACGAAGCTTGGATGATCCAGCAGGCCGAAGCATTCGTCGAACATACCAAGAAGGTCAAGATTCCTTGCAAGATTCTGATGCATGACAACGACGGCAAATACTCCAAACCGTTTCTTGCATCGTTCGCCAAAGCAAAGATCAAAACGCAACGAACTGCTTTTCGATCTCCAAATACAGTTGCCTACGTCGAGCGATTTGTTCAAACAATAAAGCAAGAATGTCTCGACTATTTTGTGGTATTCGGGCACGAGCACATGGACGTACTTTGCCAGGAATTTCAGGACCACTATCATCTGGAAAGACCCCACCAGGGCTTGGAAAACGATTTGATTCAGAAACCGCCAACGAAGAGGCGGAAGAAGACCGCCCGTCAGTTCGATACGATGCGTCTGACGGACATTCGATGTGACGAGCGACTCGGAGGGCTGCTAAAAAGCTATAGTCGGAAAGCGGCCTAATTCTTTCAACGAGTTTTCTCAAATCATTGCAAAGTAGCGATGCGCCGAAAGACTGCACTGTCCTGCGAGATCGGCGAAACGCACTTCACTGGGGTAAGGCCAAGAGCTTCATCGCAGGGCACAGCGAAACGGCAGTTCTACTTATGGCAGCTCCAATCCACCTTGGCACTTTAGAATCGATTCGACTCGTGTGCGGATAAATCGACGCTTCTCAATTCAACCGATACAACCCGCAATCTGACCGCACGTAGGCGTGATTATCAGACGGTAACGCACCAACTAATCACTACGATTGTAATTGCCTGACATTTCTTCCGAATGAGATACGCCGCCCATATCACTGAATCAGTTGTCCAACAATCGAATAGCCCTCAGGTCCTCGCTTCTCCCAGAGAACGTAGGCACTTGAGTTGGCATCCGATGACGAGACCACAATTGGATAACTACTGTTCTCGCTGAGCGTTTCGATTTGAGTGCTTCCTGGCTTGAGCATCTGTAGATCACCGTCACGCTTGGTAGTCCAAACGGTGAAGAACCCATCTGCACTTGCTGAAGTCCATGGTTGCTCTCCAGTCCCGAGTAACGTTTCAGCCCCAGGCTTTGTGCCAGAGCTTAGAATAGTTCTGTCTCTCCGCCACACAGTATTAAATTCACCGCGACCGATTACAGCTAACATGCCTCCGTCCATCGGACAAGCGTTTAAGTGCCAATTTGTTCGCCCCAGACGCCTTGCTTCGCCAAAAGACTTGCCTTGATCGAGCGACGTTATGAGGTACATGTCGCGATCGCCCTTTAGCGAATTTCGAAATAGGACTTGTACGGTATTGTCACTGGCAATAATGGAAGGATGACAACACTCACAGATGCTTCCATCAGGTGAACGATAAACTAGGATGTTTTTGCTCCAGGTTTCACCGTGGTCCATTGACTTGGAAGCATACAGCACTGTGCCT
>CAZVBC010000793.1:0-1918 GCA_964625155.1 uncultured Pirellulaceae bacterium | reverse complement strand
CTGAACATCGGGGATCTCAATTAAAGCCGACTCGCCAGTACGATTGATGCCATTGGCTGCAGCCAACGAGGTACCTGGCGGTAAGACAACGTTGAGCTGTACCGTCCCTTCATTGAAAGGCGGCAAGAAGTCTCGCTCCAGCCGCGAGAGGAAAAGTCCGGCCAAAATAACCATCGCCACTGTAACGCCCAAGTTGAGGTACGGAAATGCAAGGCTGAATCGAATGACTCGCTCACCGATCCACTTCACACCCCGAAGTACGAAGCCGTCTTGCTCGTGTCCTTTGGCTCGCATGCTGCCTAATAGCCAATACGACAGAACTGGCGTGACCGTGAGTGATACCAGCAGCGATGCCAGGATCGAAACGATGTAAGCGACTCCGAGCGGTGTGAAGAGCTTGCCTTCCATTCCGCCGAGAGCAAACAGCGGCAGGAACACGAGAATCACGATTATCGTGCTGAAGACGATCGAGCGACGAACTTCCGAGCTGGCTCGATAAACAACCAGTAATGGATGCATGGGATTGCCAGCCACCCTGTTCTCTTTCAATCTCCTGAAAATGTTTTCGACGTCGACAATCGCATCATCGACCAATTCACCCATGGCGACTGCGATACCGCCCAGCGTCATCGTGTTAATTGAAAGTCCAAACACTGCGAAGATCAGTGCCGTCATCACCAACGACAATGGGATCGCAGTAAGCGTGATGAACGTTGTTCGCAAGTTCATGAGGAAAAGGAACAACACGATAACGACAAGGATTACGCCGTCTCGTAACGCTTCTTCAACGTTCTTGATCGCTCGGTCAATGAAGGACTTCTGTGAGTAGGTCGTTTCGATCTGTACGCCAGGTGAGAGCGATGGCTTTAGCTCTTGCAATGCAGCGATGATGTTGTCGGTCACCGCACGAGTGTCCGCGCCCGGCTGCTTATTGACTGTTAGAACAACCGCTGGTCCACCTGAAAAAATCGACTCACCTTCTCGCTTCCGCACGAATGCGGAGCTGTCTCCGCGCTTTACTTGAGCCCCTTCACGGATCTCAGCCACCTGTGACAGGAGTACAGGGCTCCCCTCGCGAATGATGATCGGAATTTCTTGCAAATCGCTGACGGATTGAATGCGACCAAGACTGCGTACCAAGAATTCACTTGGCCCTTGCTGGTCGAGATAGCCTCCAGTACCGTTCTCATTGCTCTTGCTGACCGCCGCTTCGACTTGCTCGAGTGTGACACCATAACGCGTCATGGCATCGGGGTTGACCCGCACTTGAAACTGCTTGCGTTCGCCTCCCATGGTGAAGACTTGCGATACACCTGGGATCGTGAGCAAACGTTGGCGGACGATCCAATCCGCCTCGGTTCGCAGCTCCATCGGTGTAACGCTTGGATTATCTGTCCACATACCGAGCATCAATATCTGTCCCATTATGGACGAGATCGGCGCAAGCTGCGGTTGAATGCCTGCCGGTAAGCGATCCTGTACCAACTGCATCCTCTCAGCCACGATCTGCCGATCTGTGTAGACGTCGGTGCCATAGGCAAACTCGACATAGATGACCGAAATACCAACACCGGATGAACTTCTCACAGCTTCGACACCGTTAGCACCGTTGATCGTTGTCTCGATGGGAAAGGTAATCAACGTTTCGACCTCTTCGGGAGCCATCCCTGGAGCTTCGGTCATGATCACGACACGAGGGCGGTTGAGATCCGGAAAGACATCGATTGGCATCTGCAGTATCTGCCAAGTGCCAAGACCAACAAGTCCAAGCGCGATAGCGATAACGAGCAATCGCTGGTGGAGTGCGAATTTGATTAAAGCGTTTAACATCTATTGGAGCTCCGTGCTTAGTGGTTATGCCCTGCGTGCGGGTCAGCACCAGCACCGGATTTGTTCTTGATGGCCATCTGCATTTGGT
>CAZVBC010000792.1:0-1931 GCA_964625155.1 uncultured Pirellulaceae bacterium | reverse complement strand
GTAAAAAAATCATGCGGCAGGGGTAATTCCAAAGAATGGATGATATCGGCCGAGGAGCTGCTGCGGATCAAGAGTGAGGGATTGCTTCCGCTAAAGTCCAACCCCACAGGCGTTCGGCTGGCTAACCCGGCAAACCCCGGCTCAAAGCGAAGCAGCCACAAGTAGACTACTTGACTGGGAACAAACTGGGATGTTGCTGCCGTAGTAGGAGTGTCCGAGTAAGCTGGTATCGACCGCGGAAGCGTCAATTGTATCGATGCCTGGTATTGGCGCAATACCGCGTCCAGAATCGCCAATGCGCGCACCGTTGTTGAAATATCTTGACGCAATCAACGCCAAGTCTAATTGAGACGCGTACAACGTGACTCGCTTCGCCGTGGTGGTAATATTCGGTGCAATGCGATGCTTGAAAATATCCGCGTCGATGTCGGGTGCTGCCAATACCACATGATTGAACAGCGACTTGCCACTCTGAAGCCGAATCTCGCGCAGAGCCACAGTCAGACCGCGATTTAAGTTGAATCTGATCAGCAAATTACCGATCTGCGGCTGTGGCGAAATTGGCAGACTCGCTAGGTTGTCTTGGTAGCTTGTCTTCTCGGCATTGGCTAACCTAACCAAAGACACTCAATATCGCGGAGTTCTTCACATCGGGGAAAAGGTGTCGGTATCTGCGCCTCATTTCCTCGGTGGTGTGGCCGACAAAATCATCGATGATTCGCTGATCAATACCTTTGCACGCAAGGTTGCTAATAAAGCTGTGGCGAAGGCAATGCCATCCGCTGAGATTCTTCCATCGACTGCCTTTGATTGCTTGATCGAACACGCTGTGCGCTTGGTCAGGTGAAACTGATTTGGTTTCAGAGCTGAATTCGTGGCGATAACAAAATAAGAACGGGCCACCTGGATGCTGGACTAGCCATTCCTTTAACACGCGCCGCAATTCTGAGGACATTGGCACGCGCCGCGAAGATCGTTTGCCACGTACTCTCTTCCGTTCACGGAGGGTGATCGCTCCGCCTGTGAAATCAAGGTCGCTCTTAAGTGATCGCATTAGTTCGCTGCGCCGCGCGCCAGTGTACGCGGCGGTCGCAATCATCGGGTACACGTACGGCTGAAGATCCTTACGGCCCTGGACATGGCCAAGCAATTCGACGATTTCGTGCTGACGTAAATAGACGCACTCCCATAGTTTGTCTGCCTCGTCACCAGAAAGCGAATCGGCACTGATCTGATATTCAATTTCTTCAATTGTCCGAAACGGTGGCTTTTCGTCCGACTTCGGATACCGCAGACCTCTATTGGGAAATGTGCCGGTCACTAGGGGTACCGTGGTGGCCCATCGCCAAACGGTTCCAAGAGTAACCAACTCTTTCCTGATGGTGCAGGCGGAAACTTTGCGTCGAACCGGCTTTTCATGTTCCGCTTGAGACTGGAAGTACTGAGTTTGTTCTTTCGACCGGGCATTCACGTAGTTCTGCAAGTCCTGGCCACGGAGCTGTTGAACAGGAAACTCGGGCTTGAGTAGGCGGATGAGGTGCCTCTGGTGAATGCGCATGGTCCGCAGTGTGTTGGATTCCAGATTCTCATCGGGAATCGACTGGAAGAACTCGTCAAAGAGGCGTTTTAGCGTAACAGTTTGCTCTGAGTTGTGTTTCGCTTTGCTTTGCTTGGCGGGAACTTCCGGTATGCGACCGCCGGCAAGAATAAATTCTACGGGACCCACTTGCTCGGGAATGGTCAGCCGTCCTCGTTTGATCAAGTCAAGCGTTTCGGCGATCTCGCCGCATCTTGCTAATGCGGCTGTTTCGACTTTGGTTTCCAGCGACCTCTTGTATCGGGCTCCCTGGAATCTAAAAACTACGTGAAAAGTACCGGTGGGTTCGCGTTGAAGCGATGCCATGGTTCGCGGTCTCCGTCGTCAAGAAAGT
>CAZVBC010000791.1:0-1936 GCA_964625155.1 uncultured Pirellulaceae bacterium | reverse complement strand
CGGTCTCAGCGCAGTTCAGTTTGTTTTCAAGTTTGGATTCCAAACTGCGTTGGAGGCATAACAGCTCATTTGCCTGATTCATGTGCGCTCCCCGCGTTGCGCGGTGGCCACGCGGGATCAATTGGACAAGCGTCCAGTAATGCGAAGTCTTATCAAGCGAAGATGCCAAGCAAATGCTCGCAATCATTCAGGCTCTCAAAAAACAGTTCGCGACTGAGAAACCAAGACTCGATATAGAGCAGGGAACGGCCAATTTCTCTGAGTTCGGCTTCGAGGCTGATCGGTTTGACTGTTTCGACCAGCAAGGGATACTCGGAGAGGATCGTGTTCCCTTGCTCAACGCAGTCTTCCAGCAGACGCATCACCATTGAATCGTTCCGTAGTACACCAGCTTCCGGTTGGATTTCATCTAGCCTCTTGATGACGTGAAGCATTGGATTTGACACAAGGCAATCGAGCACTACTCCGACTTTGAATGGGATCGACGTGACCTCGCGAACTTCTAGCCGCGAGTCCTTGAATCTCATTCGTTGCCAAACGACATCGAAAATCCGGGGAGCAATTTTGCCGATTCCGGCGATTGCCCATTGTTTTTCCGTTGGCAACTGTGGCCATCTTTCTGTTGGGAAAGACGTGTGGTGCAACATCGCCAGCAAAATGTTGGTGTGTAAATACTCGCTGTTCGATCTAATTGGGTAAGACTTGCGCAATCTGCTAGGATCACAGGGGGCCATGGAAGCAATCTCCGGGACTGTAAACGGAACGCTTGGCCAGACGACATTCTGGACGACGTGAGCCCAGATTCCTGGGCCTCCATTTCTAAAGGACTCGGCGTTGTCAGCTCGAACCCGATCAGGGTCCGGTATAAAACTCATAAGTGCGTCACATGCATCCAGTCGCTGTTCCAGTCCAAGATCCTTACTGTAACCCTTTGTGATAAGATCAATAAAATGCTTCCGAAATATACGCAGATATGACTGGCCCGAACCAAAACTCAAACTGGTTTTGGCCAAAGAAAATTCCGCAGAATTCAATGGGATAGTCTGTTCCTTCGATTGCCCATCAGTTTGCAATAAGCTGGCAGATGGATCGACATTGTACCGAGTCTGAAAATCGTGACTGATCATCGCTTTTTTCCTTGCATGGGATTTTTTTAGTCGAATGGTCTGCCTGGCCAGGCTCAATAATCCTATGCATCTCTAAGCGATTGGAATTGCTGAGTTTACGTAGAATCGATTCTTGGTCTTGGGGTGAGCCACTCGTGGTCCGACGCTGAGCTCTGGCTGAATTTTGGCGCTTTGCCGAACTGCGTTGGACATTTATGGCGTGAATCAAAAACGACGAAAAAACGATTGCACTTCCGTCGTAGATCAGGTAGTGCTTGAGCCATGTCCGATCTTCGACCTGACGCACACCTTCTCGCCAAAGCTTCGTCGGCCTGGGAGTCTCTTCTTGGTTTTGAAACCGAGAACGAAGCCCATTTGACAAACAAGCAGAAGGCACTCCTGAGAGATGCCGCCGGGCTACTTGCGGCGATAGCGGAAGGCACTGTAATATCCAGTCAGCCTCGAATTCGTGACGATTTGGTGGAAGTACTGTCAATCTTCGACGACAAATTTCCGCAAGGTGTACCGAATGAGGTCAACGTGAGTGCCTTGTTGGCGATCATAGGGTCGATGGCAGGTGTTGGATACACTGCAAGTAAACATGAGCTTGCAAAACCCCGTCGAGCAGATCGAAGCCTATAGCTCGAATTGGAATTAATGATGGCAGACAAAGTCCGCTTTAAGCAGGGCGTTTGGGCTATAATTCAGGTAGCTGGAAATTTCAAGTCGATCGCGGATGCTGCGGAGAAAGTATTTGGTGCAAGCGAATTATCTGGGAATTCTGAAGACGAGAATTTGGAAGGCAGAGGCAGTGAGTCATCCCTAAAACG
>CAZVBC010000790.1:0-1940 GCA_964625155.1 uncultured Pirellulaceae bacterium | reverse complement strand
GACTCGACCAGCCTCATCGTACGTGTAGCTGGTCTTGCGCATTTGCGAACGATCACGCTGGCCAGTTGTTCAATTGAGAGCAACGGCAATCAAATCGAGCTGGTCGGTATGAACGGATGCGACGATTTCCTGCAGTTCCTCGCGCAGCAACTGAGCGTCATGTGGTCTAGGTTCCTCGTTTGAGTCTGCCAATACGTTTTGCATCACTGAGTTGGGCAGAAAATAGACAGAGGGCAGGCTGTCGGGCGAAGTCGGGACAGGAAAGGGTGGTTTCGTCATTTCGAAGAAGTGGCTCAGTCCAGTTAATGTCCAATATTGCCAGCGCCGAAATTCGATTAGCTCTTCCACTAAGATGGGTTCTCCGAGAGTCTCCATTAACCAATGAAACGCGATAAACGCGTCCAAGAACTTGCTTTGTGGCCAATTGCCATTGAGACCATCGACTAGTAGGTGTTTGACTGCAATCACGTCCTCTTCAGGAATGTCGCCAGCCGTACGAAACTTTGCAAGCGTGCGTTCCACAATGGATGCATCGTTCGCCAGTGTTTCTGCCAACCCACTACCGTCAGCCGCGTAGAAATAGATTGAGTACTTCATTTCTCGGAATGCCTAATTTGATTTGATGCCAACTGACTCGCTGGTCAACAATCGTGCCATAATTCGGGGTTCGAAACATGGCAGACTTAGCCCCAGTCGTCGAGCGGCAGCAAGGATAACCGACTGAGGAAAAGCAATTAGATCGTCATTGCACATCTGTTCTGGCAATTTCTTCTCGTGCATCAGCACTGAATCACGAAGGTGTTTTTCGAAATCCGATTGCTTGTGATCGCGAGCTGCCTCCCAAGCTTTGAAAAGAAGCTTCGGCGCCGGTTTACGGCTCTTTCTGATTAACTCCTCCATTTCAGCCTGACCGTCCAGTGGTTTACTACGGAACGCGGCGGCCACACTAATGTAAATCCGTCCCCAACCTGGATCCACTGGCATCGCCAAAGATTCCGGCTCGAACCAGCTCTCCGTATAATCGGAAAGCATCGTAATCGTGTCTTTATCGTCAGCCAGCAACGCAATGATGAAAGCATCGGTGAACACCTTGTACCATCTGAATCGTCGATTTCCCTCTATCTTTCGCATTCTGTCAGTTTCAACCGGGTCGCCTTGGTACCAAGGAGATTTGTAGAACTGAAGCACCAATTCTCTTGAAGCGCTGGTTATATCACGATGGTCAACCAACAGGGGATCACCAAAGTGATGGCAATAGAGCATTTCTAAATAACAATGGTTCAAAAGTTCAAAAACGAACTGAGTCTTACTCCTCTCAAACACCTGTTGCATGTCTGGAAGAGTTTCTTGCAGGATCCGCTTCTGTCGTCCCCGAACCGAACAAGGAGCAGGGGGCGCAAGAACTTCAAAGTAATTCATGTCCAACCTCATTTGATTTCTAGAATCCAATCCAGGGCACCATGCCGCGACCGTTGGGCGGATCATACTTTTGCAACCCAATGTGAAATTCGACTCCGACTCTTTCTCCGGGAAGGTCTTCCATCGAAAGCCGAGTCACCGCTGCTAACATTGGAGATGGGTTGGCAGCAAAAAATGCGGTTCGAAGTGCCCTTGCTGAGTCTGGGTTGCGACGAATGATGTCTTGCAACCAGTTCGATATCCACTCGCCGCTCATCTGCCTACCTTTCGACGTGACTTCTCGACTCAACTTTGAAGTTCCACCTTTGGCTTCAAAAACACCCCAGATACCAGTAGAATGCACGCCCACTTGATCCGGCCCGTGTTTCCTGTGCCAATTCAAGTGTGGTTGCTCGAATCCTAGTGTGTAGGCGACAACCGCAGTCGCCATTTCACCTAGGAATTCTTGCAGCGCATTGCTTTCCAAAATCGGCTTTGCAATACTTCGCACCGCCTTGATGCTGTTAGGAATCTTGTCATGA
>CAZVBC010000789.1:0-1948 GCA_964625155.1 uncultured Pirellulaceae bacterium | reverse complement strand
GGTAATGCGCAGACTTTGCTTCTTCAGTTGAAAGTCCTGGTGTTCAACGTCGAGACGCATATCGCGTGCGAACATCTCCTTGAGGTTAACTTCAGTTTGCTCATAGACGTCATGGAGCATGATTGTCGGGCATCCATCGAGCAAAAAAATGCCGAGAAAATGCTCTACAATGCGCCGTGCAAACGTCGAGGCCGTTTTAGGGCAAGTTGGGTGGTTTCGGTATTCTGACTTGAACCCGGTGAGGCGCACGGTGGTTCTCGAAGGTTCTCGGTCTAACTCGACTAGCTCCGGTTTCTCCACGCCATCGCTGCTCAGTGTGAAATCGAATGTGCGTCGCAGACGTTTATCGCCTTGGGCAAAGATGCTGGTGATTTGCGCCTTTCCAAACGCCTTAAGCCAAAGCAGCCGACCGACACCTTTCCCGCCTTTAGATTTCTTCGTCGTCGTGTCCGATCTTTGAAAAGACTTGTAGTTTTCGTCTGTGAAACCTACTCCATTGTCGTGAATCACAAAGCCGATGATAGGTTGGTTGGAAATAGGCTCACCTTCGATCAGACTACCTTGTGAGGTATCACGGATGATCTCAATGTCGATCTGCCCCTTCGCCTGCTTTGCATCTTCAAGCGAGTGAATTGAGTTGCTAATTGCTTCAAAGAGCGGGTAGAGCCCGTTCGATAACGGCAATTTCGTGTTCCCAACGCGTCCTAGTAGGTCAAGATCCATTGAATTTCACTCCACTTCAGGCAGGAGTTTTGGGAGTTAGAACGGGCCGCCTACTTCTGTCAAGCCAACGACGGCTCCCGCAGACTTTCATTCGCAAGTATCCTACGACAGTGAGATACGAACAGCAACCAATGACTGGACCTAGACGAAAGCCGTAAAACCATTTGGTGTGGGGTTCGAGGAGCATTCGGAGCTGGGTCCAGCCGGGTATTCTTCATCCGCGCTTTTGGGTTTCGGTGTTAAAGCGGCTCACGTACCCATGAATGTCTGTAAAACCACCATTCCCCGCTGGCCTTGCAGGCCCAGTTAACTGCTTCGCAGATAGCCGGGCGCGCAGTGACAGCCGGGAGAACATTTCGAGCTTGCCTAGGTCCATGCTGTGATTATGGCGGACGTTTGGATGGCTGTTGCATTTCCTCTGGGGCGACGGGATCGACAAGGATGGACCACTCTCTGTTTCTCAGTCGAACATCAGCCGCTTCAGAATCAGTGTGAGCCAAGCGAGGGCGAGGGCTTCGAGAAAGTCTGGATGAGCGATGACGAATGCACTGAGGAAAAAGTACATGGGGAATTGGTTCATGGTGCCTCCGTCGATAAGTGCGTGAACGACGACTGTGGTTGCGGCAGTAATGGAGGGGCAACGGTTGAGATGGGTTCGGCGAAGACTTTGACGGGTGACCGGCGGAGGTTTAGGACGGAGTATGGTAGCTGGTCGAAACTGCGCTGTTGGCGGAGTTTGTTGACGGTACGGTGGATGTTCAAGAGTTGTCGCCTAATTGGTGCGTAGCGAGCGTATGGAATCTGCGCGAATTCTTGAGCCATGTTTTCGGGCGAGCGGTGGTTGGCTAGGTACTCGAAGTGGCACTTGAGTTCTTTGTACCGCTGCTCGTCGATGCGGACGTGGGCGCGCCATTTGTTGGGTTGACCGAGAGTGGTTGTGCCGCTGCGACGGTAGGAAATGGAATAGCCGCCGAGCTTGATGGGAATGCGACGGCAGTCTTTCAGCGATTCGGCTTCGCCGCCGAGGTGGCTGGGTTGCTTGATCTTGTGATGGCCTTCGCTGACGAGCAGGATGAACCAGTCGTGGCAGCGGAGGTAGTGGACGTTGGCTAGGCCGCGCTTCTTGCGGTGCGAACGCTCCCACTCGCTGATGTCGATGCTGTAGCGATCGATCAGCTTGTGGTCGATGGCTTGGTGGTTCTTGCCGGGTGGGATGCGACCGGTG
>CAZVBC010000788.1:0-1954 GCA_964625155.1 uncultured Pirellulaceae bacterium | reverse complement strand
GTTCAAGCAAGTTCTTTGGCACTCCCACGCATTCAAACCAACTGGCTCGTTTGGCCCCAGGGCTATTAGGTATCTCAAGCTCTAAACCAACATGCCTATGAAGGTGTTTGGCCAGGCTTGCCCGAAACATGGGACCTAATACCCGCGCCCATTTGTAAAGCTCCTTGGAATTTGCGTGCCGTACTTTCCCAGACGCATCCGCTGCCAGGTTGGGAATCACGACGTGGTAGTGCCGATTGGGATCGCCGTTTCGATTCGCTTCGTGCCGAAAAATTGCAGCGGCGATCACTCCGGTCTCAAGTATCGTTCCGCCTTTACCTCGACGAACCATGGGCAGGTTGCTCTCGATGTAATCGATAACTTCTCGGATCGCTTTCTCCTCGCATCGATCGATTGCGGCACGTACCTCGGACGTTGCCGCAAGCCGCACGATGTCAAGCGACTTAGGCGTTGACAACGTCATGTCGTAGGCTGGTACTCGTCCCTTGTGCGTACCAACGAGCTTCTTCCCGGTCTGTGGATCGCACCCGCCAAGGAGCGAGATAAAGTCCTTGGCCTGAACGGAGCCACTAACTCCCAGTGCGTCGGCCAGGCCACCCAACCAATACCCTGGATCGTTTGCTTCGCCTCGGTTGTACGCGTACAGGTAGTACCCGCCATCGTTTGAAGTTCCGAGTTTTGTAATCGTGGCAGTCACTTTCGGTCCTTTCCAACTTTGGCAAGGAACTCTTTGCGGACGATTTCTTGAGCGTCTTCGCTTGAGTATTCGCCAAGCTTCACGAGCACGAAGTACAGGTGATAGGCAAGCGTTTTTTCCAAGTGGCTGGTCACCTTTTCGACCTCAGCAACTCGGTCACCAAGTACCTTGAGACTCGTTGCAAGCTGCTCGGAGTCAGCCGATACAAGCCCGTGGATGACTAGAGTTCTAGCCACGTCACCGCGCGATAAATTCGTTTCCTTAGAGCGCTCATCCAGCAGTTCCAGGATGTCAGCGGAGAGCCGAAAGGAGACTGATTTTGAGGGTCGTTTCATGAACTTGCTTGTCTACAATTTGTAGACACTCCTAAATCGCTACCCAGCATCGGTTTACGTACCGAATTCCGTCCAACCTGTCGCACATTTGTGCAATGGTGTGGAGTCAACAAGAAAAACGCTCTTGTTTCGTCCTTCCAGGGTCAGAAATACTCATCATGTGATGGTTCGCAGACTCTATCCTCACGGGGTGGGTCTTGCGGTGCTTCAACGTGAACCGTTACCCGGTAAAGCAGTTTCGATTCAGTCGGATTGTGCTTTGCGAGCTGGCCAAGCGTTGGTGCGTCGATACAGTGGGACAGCATCAGTACTTGGAGCTCTGTAGGCGTCGTCCATGGCAAGAGTTTTCGTAGTGCTTCGTAGCTCTTGCCGAAAGTAATTACATCGTCAACATGCTTTAAGAAAGCCACGCTTGAAACGCGGCTTCCTCTAGCAACTTGTTTGTAAATCGTCGGGTTCAATGTTCGCATTTATGTTTCTCCTTAAACGCTCCCCACGGCCAACCACAAGGCAAGCCGTGGGAAGTTCCTAGTCTTCACTTGCCTGCATGATGGTAAGGACCGGTTCGCCAAAATCTCCCGAGTGACACCGCACCTTAAGCAGAACCGGTTCCGCGTCGCTACCTGCGTACTCGAAATGAATCTCTGGTTCTTCATGTCCGGCCCGTGCCAGTGTTGCCACTTGGTGAACGAGGTCGAGTGAGCGTTCTCGTTCGTCACCAAGTTCTTCAAGTTCCCCGGAACGTAGGCACTGGTTGTAGGCTGACGAAGTAACCGCCAGCGGATACCGTATCCCTACCTCTCGCGCCACGCTCGACAAGTCGACAAGCAAGCCATCGCTTAGCGCCTCGTGTCGTGAAAAGATGTCGATTACCTCTGAGTCTTCAAGAAAGTCTTTTGTGTTCATCTAGTTCCCTCCATCA
>CAZVBC010000787.1:0-1956 GCA_964625155.1 uncultured Pirellulaceae bacterium | reverse complement strand
CAGTAACTTGACGTTGAATGACGCCACAGACCTGTTTCAGATCGAATACATTCAACGTCAAGTTCAAGCGGCTGATGGCAATATCGCTCAAGCTGCCGAAACGCTGGGCCTACATCGTTCCAATCTATATCGCAAGATGCGGCACCTGGGCATGGCGACTAACGAATGACTAGAGCCGTGTGTGTCAGCCCCTCGCAGCTTGGGTTTTTAGTCCGGGGCGGTTGCCAAAATCGGGCTGAGTGCCTATCGTTCTCTGTTACTTTTGTTGCATCGGAATTCGAAAACACACATACGATCATCGATCTAAGGAGATCTTCCATGGCTTATGAATTACCTAAGTTGTCATACGCTTACAATGCGCTCGAACCTCATATCGATGCTCAAACGATGGAAATTCACCATACCAAGCATCATCAGACTTATGTCACCAAAGTTAACGAGGCGATAGCGGGAAGCCCGCTGGAATCCAAATCGGTCGAAGCCTTAATCGCGGATTTGGCAAGCGTTCCAGAGGATAAACGCGGCGCAGTACGGAATCACGGAGGAGGCCACGCCAACCATTCTTTATTCTGGACGGTAATTGGACCTGGCAAAGGTGGCCAGCCAACCGGTGCCGTGGCTGCGGGAATCGATGCTGCGTTTGGTTCATTCGACAAGTTCAAAGAAGTGTTTTCGAACGCTGCCGCAGCTCGCTTTGGCAGTGGTTGGGCTTGGCTGGTTACTGAAAACGGCAAATTTGCTGTGGGCTCGACCGCCAATCAAGATAGTCCTTTGATGGGCAAAGCGGTCGCAGGAATCGGCGGAACTCCATTGTTGGGTTTGGATGTATGGGAGCACGCTTACTATTTGAAATATCAGAACCGTCGCCCTGACTATGTGTCTGCGTTCTGGAATTTAGTGAACTGGGATGAAGTGGCCCGCCGCTTGGCCTCAGCCTAATCCCGTTCGCGCCGCTCGTTTGTATCAAATTACCTTCCGGGAGCAGGTCCAAAACGAGCGACAACGAGAATCCCGACACAGCACGAGGGGAGTCGCTCGGTCCCCTCGCGCTTTTATCGTTGAAGTGGGCGTAACGCAATTGACTTCCGCGTCGCTTTGCGGAATTTGCTCGTCATTGCTATTTGAAATCGCTACGACTCCACCACACTTCGCCACCGTTTTGGCAAAACGTCGAATGCTCGTCCATAGGTGCTTTCTAGTGGCACCGGAACATATCCATTAGGTTCTAAGTACAGTGGCATATCGATCAATGCATCACCCACCGCCACGGGTTGGACGAAAGCTCGGATCGTCATTGCAGATTCGTATGCAACCAAAGTCAATGGACGATCGGGTGGGGCATCCCAGGTCTGGGCAATCTCTTCCCAAATCGCTGCGTGAATTCCCTGTGGATCGAAACTTCCCGGTCGATGCAGATCGAGTATGAGCAAATGAATTCGCTGATCGAGAAGCTGTGCCGTTTTTTCGACAAATGAACGCATCGCCGATCGACTCGACTTATTGCCGGGCGAAACAACCTCCACCAACGCTACGACCCGATCGTCACTCACATGACGTACTGCAACGACATTTTGTTTTCGACGATAAAACTCCATATCCGTTTCGGCAGTTACCGCCACTTGTGGTTTCGCGACCATCAATCTACCATTCCGGTGAGCCGGTGCGGCGACAATGTAGTCCTCCCCCGAATCCACTTGTAGGGCGAGCACATCGGGCCCATAGCCAGCCGTTCGTTGTTCAGCAAGTGCATAGTAGTCGCTAGGCAAAAGTCCAGCGTTTAGGACACGCTGAATTTCCTCGATCCATGAGTGATGCATATGATGAAATATCCCCGCCGAAACGCGGCTCCAATCATGAACGGGCATTGCTGACGGCCTCATGTTTTCTGCCATACATTGACGAACTCTACACGAGTCCGGCACTTCTCACATTGTAACGCGATACGTGGGCTTCAGC
>CAZVBC010000786.1:0-1963 GCA_964625155.1 uncultured Pirellulaceae bacterium | reverse complement strand
GTATCCCATCGTACCGAAATCCGATCTTTGATTGGTGCGAGGTAGACCCAAATTGCCAACAGAAAGACAATCCAAAAAACGCCACTCGGGTCCGATTGAATGATCTCCGCCAGGATCAAAATGAGGAAGGGGATCCACAGCATGATCCCGATCAACAGAATAACAATCAAGTCAATGCACATGACAACCAATCGCACACCAAAGCCCACGTTGTCTTTCGAATCGTAGTAGTCTGCATCGCCGAGAAAATTGTCAACCAAATCGACGTTCCTGTTATTCCGAGTGTTTTCGCTTAACGAATTACAAACCAACCTGGTGTACTCAACAGGTTGAACTGAGCCGCCAGAGCGGTGGAGTACTCGCGCGAACTTGCCATTGCGGATTCCAACCAATGACTCAGTTCGTTTTTGATTATTGTAGCCGTTGTAGAACGGAAGTTACAAGTTGCTGATGTCGTTGACCGCGCGCTGGGTGTAGTGCGCTGAGGACAATTGTGAGGACTGGGTGTTGCTGTTGGTTGCGCATGAATGTGCGGCGATTAGGGCTGACGTCGGAGATCTGTTTTGATTAGATGTAATAGTTGGGAAATGATCTGACACTAACCAAAGGAATGAGGTAAGTGTATGCCGGTTGCTAGCAGTAGAGAAGTTGCGGAGCAACTGAACGAATGCTAGCAACCGGCGCGCGAGCCTCGATAGGCTCCCTCACAAGGGACAAGGAGTGTCAGATGACAAACGAACGTAAGGTAATTGAAAACAAAGTTGGCATGCTGAAGCTTGCTCAGAAGCTTGGCAATGTGTCTGAAGCCTGCAAGGTTTTCGGGTACTCGCGAGACAGTTTCTATCGCTTCAAAGAGCTCTACGACAATGGTGGCGAAGAGGCGCTCAAAGAAGTCTCGCGGAAAATGCCAAGAGTCAAGAATCGCGTCGAGCCGGCAATCGAGGAGGCCATCCTGAAGATGGCTTTCGAGAAACCAGCCCACGGTCAAGTACGCGTAAGTAATGAGCTGAAGAAGGCAGGCCACTTGATCTCGCCTGGAGGTGTTCGCAGCGTCTGGTTGCGTCACGATCTAGAGACTTTCAAGAAGCGGCTCAAAGCCCTTGAGGCCAGAGTAACCCAAGAAGGCGGAGTGTTAACGGAAGAACAAGTCGTTGCACTTGAGAAAGCCAAGCTTGAAAAAGAGGATCACGGCCAAATAGAAACCGAGCACCCAGGCTACTTGGTCGCCCAAGACACGTTCTACGTAGGCACCATCAAAGGCGTGGGACGAATCTATCAGCAGACTGTAATTGATACTTACTCACGAGTTGCGTTTGCTAAGCTATATGATCGCAAGAATGCGCTCGTAGCTGCCGATATGCTCAATGACAAAGTCGTTCCGTTCTTCGAGGATGAGGGAGTTCGGATCCTGCGAATTCTCACCGACCGAGGCACTGAATACTGCGGCACCCGAGAGCATCACGAGTTCCAACTCTACATGGCTCTTGAGAACATCGATCACACCAAGACCAAAGCCAGAAGCCCGCAAACCAACGGCATCTGCGAACGGTTTCACAAGACGATGTTGCAAGAGTTTTACCAAATAGCGTTTCGTAAAAAGCTCTACCAGTCGATCGAGCAGTTGCAGGCGGATGTCGACCAGTGGCTGCTGAGTTACAACGAAGAACGGCCTCACAGTGGGAGACACTGCTTCGGCAAAACTCCGAGACAAACATTCGATGATTCAAAGATGTTGGCTGAGCAAAAAATGCTCGATCAGCTCTTACAACCCAGTGCGTAATCTGGGTAAAACCTGTCAGATCAAATACTGGCTACTACAATACATTCGATCGGTGCCATACTCATCCGTTTCCTGTCCATCAAAATGGCAGTGGTATTTCGTTCCCACTTCAAGGGTGAGTTCTTCACGATCATCGAAAAGGACCAACGGACCAACCAGCAAGTTCTTAGCCGCAAGTTGTAA
>CAZVBC010000785.1:0-1963 GCA_964625155.1 uncultured Pirellulaceae bacterium | reverse complement strand
CAAGTAGTGAATTACTCACCCCTTTTGCGTCGCACCGAACTCGCTCAGGGACGAACGTCAGCGAATCCAGTTGCAGCCCCAGCGCCTCGAGCATCCGTTGCGTTGGCTGGTCATACAAAATCCACCAGCGAGCTGGCTAACAATTCGATTACCAAAGTGGGTAACGACAGTTGGTATCGCCGTCAATTATTGCGTGGGATTACTGAAAGTAGTCAACCTGCGAGTACGAATTTTCCCTCCGCTCAGTCCCAGCAGCTTGAGACACAACCATCTATTCAGATCGGCGACTCTGAAAACGCGATTCGCGTGAGAGCTGGTGAAGTGCCACGACACGCCAATGGATCGATTGAGGCTCATTCTGCAGCAGAAGTAACTGGTCCTGTTCATTCGAGGCGTCCTCCACCCACGAACCGCCTGCCAATCGAAACGTCTCAAAGCTCGACAAGTATCGGACCTGCCATGGTTCCTCTAGTAGGCTCGGGTGTAATGATGGGTTCTCCCTACGCAATTTGGAGATAGGTATTCGAAAATGACTTGGGTTCCATTGCCTCTGGTCAAACGATTCAGTTCAACCATTTACGTGCTTGGCGCTTATTGTTTTATAACTGCGCTAGTATTGATCATGCGTCCATTGACTGCTGGCGAGCCAGAGGAGGTTCGCCGCTGGATTGCACAACTGGAGAACACAACCCAACAACAGCGCGTGAATGCGGCAGCAAGACTGGCCGAATTCGGTGCATCAGCGCGTGCAGCGATCAAACCGCTTGTAAAATGTCTGGAAGATTCTAATGCCGACGTGAGGTTGTATGCCGCGCTGGCACTTGCCAAAATTGGCCAGCAGCCTGAACTGACAATTCCCGCATTAGCCGGCTCCATTCGCGACGTTGATGAACATGTGCGTTATTCTGCAGAATGGTCATTAGCTCGGGTCGTCCGCGAGACGGATTGGAAAAGCTTCCAAACTGTCGATCAATTGCAACACTTCTGTCACGTGCTCGAACAATCCGTCAGCGATCTAACTGAACGACGTCGCCAAGCCAGAAATATGTCGGCTATCCAGGCGGGTATTATCGCTATCAAGGAAAGGATCGAGCAACTTCAAAGCATCGCACAGGCACAGGTCGCTTCTCAGGCGGCTGAGGCAGAACTTGCCAGACAACAAGCCGAGCAAAAACGCCGGCAACAAGTTGAACAAGAGCGTTTGGTCAGTGAAATCGATACACTGCATCATACATTCGAGGCCGCCAACCTCGTGGAACGGTTCCAAATGATTGCGGGACTCACCGACAATACTTCTCAATTAACTACGAAGCGCAAGTTAATCTTGCATCGAGCTTTTGAACTAGAAGACTTCCGCTTAATTGATTTTGCGTTCGATTGTTGGGGCGCTCAGGCCCAAAAAGTCTTAGACGAGATTTTTCGGTCGTGCTTAAAGGCCGGAAGTGAATCACCTGTCGCGTTGACAGTAATATTATCGATGCTGGAACCGATGACGGCAGAGCAACTAGAGTCGCTGTTGGGAATTGCAGTGGACCAGACGCGTTCTGTCGAAGTCCGAATCGCAGCACTAGGAGCACTCGGTCGCGGGAAACAAGTCCCAACCACATTGATTCAACAGCTTGTACCGCTGGTTACCAAGGTTGAAAACTCGGAACTTATACGTACTCAAAGCATGGAAACCTTACAGTCGTTTGGTATCCAAGCAGAATGCGGGCGCAGTGCGCTCGAAAAGATTTTGGTGGACTCGACCGAGCCAACCGCAATGATCACAGCATCGGCCAACGCACTTGGCAAGATTGCCCCCAGCAGCGCGGTTGCAGTGAACGGCATCATACGCTGGATGGATGATCTAGAAGTCAATGACTACTTTTATCTCGAATTGGTCCAAGCACTATCACACTTCGGGGCCAACGCCTCAGCAGCGAGACCAGCAGTCGTACGTGGCTTGAAGGCTGATGATGTT
>CAZVBC010000784.1:0-1965 GCA_964625155.1 uncultured Pirellulaceae bacterium | reverse complement strand
TTCTTCGCCACCACAAATTCTGCAGACTGAGATACATTCGTGCATACTAACCGCTCCATCGGTTCGGTCGCTTTGGACGTAAAAGCATCTTTCCAAGATGATTCGCTTTGTAGCTAAGAATCCTACTAAGCGTCAACCTGAATTTCCGATTTATTTACTCGCTTTTGTACGAGTGGCTCCCGCCATTTTCCAAGTAAGACTGCGCGCGAGCACACCCAGGTCTCGATTGTCGCTAGAAATACCCAAGTTGGCTGGGTTAAGGGGCGAATCGATTTGAATTTCAATAGTTACCTTATCTGCGTCAACATACGCTTCTTCCGGAACCAGGAAATCGATGGTTTGCCAACCATCTCCCGTAGCAATCTTTCGAGACGCAAGCTTGCGCCCGCGGATGGCAACAGCAACGTCTTGGGCAGTATGGGATGAACCTAAGCCTGTCAATGTTGTAAAATCGAGGGTTCCAACGACATCGCCGCCAGGAGTTTTGGGTAGTGGAACTACGAGAGTAGCAGTTTTGGCTTTGGTCCAAGTGCCATTCTGCTCACTTGCGTGCCAACCCCCTTTCAGCCACGGCGTTCCCACAACGCCTTGCGAAGTATTGGTATCCAATCCCAAGCCGATCGTAGTTCCTAAAGATGCCTTGTCGGATGCAAAGGGTATAGACCGAACTATCGAATTTTCGCCAACGCGGACGGAAGCAGGAAGCGCTTGAATACCTTTGATCGTTCGAACTCCAGAGTCTTTTCCGCTCAATGCCACATTGGAAAGTCGCAGCGCATGAAACTGGCCAGCCAAATCTTGATAGGAAACCGTGAATCGCGCTAAATTGGAAGGATCTAAACCTTCAGCGAGTATGCCAATTTCTTTCGCAACAAGTTGTCCGGACTCCGGAAGTACCTCCAATCGCGCTGCGAAGACGACTATTCTGCGTTTATCTTGAATCCAACAATAGTCTACATATGCGGCCCCTCTTGCGCTTGCCGATGCTGGTAAACTGCCGCTAATGAGATTCACTGGAAGGTGAAATGTACTGTGAAAATAAGGATCCCAGTAGTCGGCTCGTAGGACGGTAAACCAACTCCCGCTTTCAAACCGAGGAGCATGTATCAATGAAACTGGGCGTTCAAATTCCGCCAATAACCGCGCAGTTTTTTCGGCTACTTCCCATCGACAAGACTCCTGGCGAATGTCACTGACCACCGCGTCATTTCGCAGCGTTGCACAGTAACTTGTTATCCCCAAACTGCTGATCAGTAGTGTCACCATCGTGAATGAAAATCTCGGAATCTCCGCCAAACTTAGAACGATTGCACTACTCAGCAAACACCATCCAAAATGTGAGATCGGCGTAAACGCGTAAGACTTTATGCCTTGCTCAAAAAAATGAACCTGATATTTCTCGACCAGTGAAACTGGTAATACTGGAATGAATGCTATGCTCAGCGCCACTATCGCGAGAGTCAGGTTTCCGCCAGTTTGCAACTTACGAAATCTTTGACGGACATGTGGAGCCCATGCCGGGAGCAAGATCGCGCACATTGCGACAGAACTAAGCACACCGCAAATAAGGGCAAGCGAATTGTCACAGGGTACAAATAAGTACTTAAATGGATTATACGATACAGTAAATATATCTTGTAGAACGGTGTCAACGAAATGAATTTTGAAGGGAAACAAGCAATCAAATAGCACCGATCCGCTTGTGGAAAAGGAAAGACAGACCGCCAAAGCCGCAATCGGATTAAATGCACCGAATTGATTGCCGGCGTATTGAGATGGAAACGCAATCCGCCAAAAAATGTATACGCTGAAATATAGCCCTACTGCCACCGCCGTAGCTAGCGCCTGTAACTGACATCGCGGATTCGTAATCGCTTTGCGCGGGTTCCACCACGGAGAATTCGAGGCATTATAGTTGGCCACTACTGCCATCAATGATATCACGCTATTGAGTAGAGACATGCC
>CAZVBC010000783.1:0-1978 GCA_964625155.1 uncultured Pirellulaceae bacterium | reverse complement strand
TCCCGCAAGCCGTCCGCGTAAGCTTGTTTACCTCCGTTCGCATTGCGATTGATCCAGCGAGTTTCGAGTGGTATTTGACCTTGTGGAATTCCCAATTTGTCTTTGGCATCGGAAGACAGTTCCGGCATCCAAACATTCAACTTCGGTGGTGCATTCCACATCGACCCACGCCACGAAAAATCGCTTTTTCTCCAGCCACTGGTTAGTGTCAATGTGTACTTTCCAGCATCATTGGTTTCGACGTTGACGACCGCATGTTCCGCAGGCAAAGGGTGCAAAACCCACTGAATGTCGGCAATCGAAGTAATTCGTTGACCGTTGACGCGCACGACTTCCATGTTTGGTTTCAGCCCAGCCGTTGCCGCAGGGGAATTCGGAAGTACGGCGTCGATTCTCAAACTGCTAGTGCGATCCATTTTCAAACCGAGGTTATCTGGTAAAGGGTATTTCCACATCATTTCCGGCGACCACTTGCCGGTATCAAGGGCATGTTGGTGCTCAGCGTCATGAATGTTGTGGCAATGGATACAATTCGAGCGAGTTGTCTCCTGAGCGTATTTGGCGGGATTGCTAAGCCCCGGCAACTCCAAAGCACTGCTATGTGGTTTGGGCGGTCCTCGTTTGCCAATCAATTCTTCACGATTAGCGGGATATTTCGCATGCAAGTCGAGCACTCGCTGCATGGTGCTCAGCAAGCCTTCGATCGAATTGTAAGCGTCCGCTCCTTCAGCGCTCTGTGTGCCGTATCGAGCATAAACAACACCTTCGGCATTGATGAACATGGCGGCCCAATTCAAGTCGTGATCGAACTGAAACAGTGAGAGATCAACTCCCTTCATTTCGACTTGCCGCACAGAGACAAACTTTTTGCGAGCCAGTTCTCGAACGCGTTCATTTCCGTTGGCTACGTCGGCATCAAAAGCCGCACAATCTTTACACGGAACACAGCGAAACGTCACGAACATAGGTTTGTTGGTTCGCTTGGCTTCTGCCATCGCACTGGGAATATCGTTGTATACCCAGACATCCGTCTGCACCCCGTTCGCATCCTGCAAACGATCGCGGAGGCCTTGCCCAAAAGCAAGCGAATTTCCGCCTTCCAGCAAGAGAAACGAAAACAACATTGAAATGATGGTACGCATCTGGTTAAGTCCTGTTTGCACGCCAATGGTTGAACAACCGTGCCGCGAATCATTCAGCAAGTTTAACGCAACAGATTGGCTTAGAGGTTTGACGGGGACGCCGACACATTCTAACGCCATTTCAAATTCTCAGGCGACTCGTGCTTGCATGTAATTCGGTCGATATAATATGAAGGTTTCGATATTCTAGGCGATGTGGCCTTAACATAGAACGCATCGCTGGAGTGTATGATGTTGGGAAATATTCTGTTTATTCGCCAGCGTGTCTTTTATCGAGGGGCTGAGCCGTGCTTTCACTCTTAGGTGCCAAGCATCAATTTTGCGATGGAATTTCGCGGAGGGCGTTCCTCAGCGTGGGTGGGTTGGCAGTCGGTGGGCTGACCCTCGCAGACCTCTTGCGCGCTGAAGCTCGGTCAAGTCTTGGTAGATCTCGCAAATCAGTGATCATGATCTTCCTCTCGGGCGGTCCGCCGCATCAAGACATGTTCGATTTGAAAATGGATGCGCCCGTTGAAATCCGTGGCGAGTTCCGACCGATTTCGACACGAGTTCCCGGCCTGCAGATTTGTGAACATTTCCCAAGAATGGCCGGCATGATGGACCGCTTTGCTACCATTCGCAGTTTGGTTGGTTCCGAAGGGCGACATGCGGCTTTCCAATGTTTGACGGGTTGGCCCGTAACGCAGCAACCGGCAGGAGGTTGGCCAGCGTTTGGTGCGGTGGTATCAAAGCTCCAAGGTTGCGCCCAACCAGGGACGCCACCTTTCGTGAGCCTTACTCCCAAGATGAAAGGAGCTGGGTGGTCGGATCCTGGTCAACCTGGATTTCTTGGGCAG
>CAZVBC010000782.1:0-1982 GCA_964625155.1 uncultured Pirellulaceae bacterium | reverse complement strand
GCCGCACGCCGCACCACCGCGACTGCTGGCAATACTTCGGCGGCTGTGCGACGTACGCGTGCGGAGGAAAACAGTTTGGCCCCAAGGCGAGCGGGGGGCGATAGCCCCCTGACAATTACCATAAGGCCCAATCCACCTATCCTTTCATCGTTGCCTTGCCCGCTTTGCCTCCCTCGCTGAATCCATCACTAACCATAAACAACGAAATCGTTCATCCAACTCCGGAATCCAAATTGCGGTACTCCAAGCATCTTGGAGAAAACCTAAATTACGCTGTTCGGCACATACCTTTTCCGTGAAGTCTCCTGCCGATGGCGAATACCCTCGCCGAAAAAGCTCCTGCAAGAGCTTTTGGGCAGCGGCCTTATCGCCTTGTTCTGCGTGCATGCGGGCTGCGAGCAAATCCAATTCAAACTTATGGACAAATGCTTCAGTTCGATCGATCTCCTTGCGGCTGAGATAATTGTGCTCCTCCGCCATATGGCGCTTCGCTCGCTGCCATTGCTTGTGTCTCACTTCAAATTCCACGAGTCCACGGACTGCAATTGCTCGCCAAGTGAGGGTGCGAATCTCTCCCACGGTGGCATCAATTTCATCGAGTAGGGCCTCGTTTCTAAAAAAAGCAAGGTGCTCCACGACTGAGCACAAATTGCTGTCTCGCTTGTCCTCATCAGCGGCTTTGCGAGCAATTGTGATCGCCTCCTTGGCCGTATGTTTGCTTTCCTCAACCATTTCCAAAGATGCTTGCAAACTCGCGTAATGAGCCAGGACCCAGTCATCTTTCTTCGACGACTCCTTGAGTAACTTGACTGCACGATTGACCGCTATCTTGGCGAATTCGCGGTCCCCGGCGTTGGTCGCGATCTGCGCTAAATAGGACGCACTGCTCGCTTTTGACCTCACATCGGGTTCGCGAGCCGTTTCTTCGTCACCCCACTTCTGACAATCGGTCAGAAATAATCGCCGCTGCATGTCGTCGCCGATTTGGTTTAGCACATCGGCTGACCAAAATGCTTCCCGCAGCCGTTCATCAAGAGTCTTAAGCTCCCGAACGTTTGCCAGGTAAGAAGCAAGCATTTTCTTCGCTTCCTCATCTTTCCCCGCTTTCACCAGCTGCAATGCCAAATTCCGCTCCAGATTATAAGGATTCCATTCCTTCTGCTCTCGAACTAGCGAAAGGATTTTCATGGCCTGATCAAATTGGCCGGCTCTGGCATGGAGAAGAATCAATAGGTAACCGTCTTTATCCGCGGGAAGGCGCGAAAGCACTTCAATCGCCTTATCAAACTGGCCCGCGTCTTCGTACTCGTCCGCCAACGACAAGGAATAGGTGCGAAACAAGGCGGGCTCTTTCCGCAATTCTTCCGCTTGCCTGGGTTCGCTCTTAATCGCAAATGCCAATTGCGCCAGATGTTGGGCTTGATGTTCTGGCTTGACCCCAAATTCTGAAAAAGTCGCCAATAAGCCCTCTGTATTTCCCGCTCTCGCCTGCGCTACGGCGACGCGCTCCCCTTCAAAAAACCTTTCCCCACGGAGTTTGCATTTACGCGCTGTCAGTAAACACAAATCTCCCCACTGTTTTTGGGACGGCATAGTAGCAGGCAAGTACGGCTGAAAATTGCTGAGCGACTCCAGCCAGTTCCAACTATTGCGAATTCCATCAGACAATTCTTGAGGGGTTAGCTTCGCTTCGCCGGGCTCGGCTAACAACGCTGCGTGAAATGTCGGTTGCGCAAGGAAGAGCAGAGAAAAGCTGAAGATGAGAATTCGCATTTTGATGGCTTCCAAATGTCGCAGGGATTTATGTAGCATAGCCGGGTCTCATCCACTGAGACCCGTTTAGTATCAGGGGGCTCACGCCCCCCACTCGCCGGTTAATATCGGTTGTTGCTATCCCACTTCAAACTTCACACCCTGCGCCAGCGGCAAATCGGTTCCATAGTTAAGCGTGCAAGTCTGCCGCAGCATGTACGCATTCCAGG
>CAZVBC010000781.1:0-1983 GCA_964625155.1 uncultured Pirellulaceae bacterium | reverse complement strand
GCCTTAATCTGCTCTCGGCCCTTTTCAGCCGAGGCTGCCGAAAGGTATTCTTTCACTTGCTCAGAAGTGAACTTTTGAAGTTTACAAAACTCCCAAACCGGCTGACGGTCCCTCTTGTCATTGGACTGGACCTCGGAGTTGAGTGACTGCATCGATCCGAGGTCGAGATCTTCCCACACTCGCTTAATCGCATACGGCCGCCCAGCGATGACGCAGCGTATCTTTGGGTAGTATTTACTGCTGATAAAATCTCTCAAAGCCTGTGCGCGGTCCGATGCAGCCTGCTTGTCCAATTGGTCAAAAGCATCGACGATCAGACACAAAGCGTCGGTTCGAGCAGCACGCTGTACCATACTGAGGATTTCATCGGGAATAATCTCAGGATCGGCTGGACGATTCGATCCTGGAATTTGCAGGCCCTGCAACTCGAATTCTTTGCGAAGCGAAGTCATTTCCTTCCAAGCCCGCCGCGCCAACATCCGCGGGCCGCTATCGAGAAAATGATCGGCTTCGGTCGGTAGTTCGCGTAGTTCAAAGCGAAGCACCACTTGGATCGGATGATCGTAGGCGACTGTTGCTTCCAATTCCTCGAGCAGTTTCGTTTTCCCGACACCACCTTCGACTGTCACGCAAAGCCGACGAATCGTCTGGTCCGCCAGAAATAGATTTCTGTTTGAGACCAATGGCCACAGCTCATTTTCGCTCGGAAGTGCAGCGCCTGCGTACTCGAGCTTTCGCTTCGCGTGAGGATGCTCCCCCAGCGCGTCGATGTAATCAAACACCGGCAACGCATCGCGTTCTGGATACTGTAAGCGGCGAAGGTGCTGCGTAGCGATGTACTTCCCGTACTTCCCCCTCATCTTGCTGTGTTCCTGGGTGCGATCTGGCCAAGAATCCCCTAAAATTGCCTGCAATCAATTTACCAGAAGTCAGCCAAATTGGCTGCCTATATTGGTCGAAGTGCGCTTGAAGCGATTTCTTTGAGCTCCAAGAATTCCTGCGAATTATTCCGAACAACCCCGTTCAGACCAGTTTTGGCTGCCTCTAGATCTTTGTGATCAAAACGATTCCTTGAAATGCCCATAAACATGAGCGTGACCATGACAAATGAGTTCCACATGCCATTTGGTTTATACAAGGCTTGCTGCCGCGAGTCCGCCGCAGCCAAAACTAAGGCAGCCAATCACAAGGTAACCGAACTTTACAAACGCAGGGCAGCGGCCGAACTGAGGAGGCGTAAGCTCACTCGGGAGTTTAAGGTCGCTTTGCACGAGGAACGCAAACAAATTGAAAAAGCAATGGGACATGTGGATCAGGAGGTCGATGACATCGAAATTGAACTCGATGAGGTCAACCGAGATATTGATAGGATGTCTTTCGCGGACTTGAAGGAGGAACTTCGGTACTTGCGATCTGCTTTTGTGCCTGGATTCTTCCACTTTCAACTAATCGCAACTTACCCAAAAGCCAACGAGCCCCATCGACAGTCCTACATCCTACATGAACGAACCGATCACCCTCCGGCCGGGACTGCCCCCTTGTCGATTGATCAAGCCGTTAATATCGCACTCCCAAACGAAGGTGTTCTGTATGTTGGCGCTCCCGACAGCTTCACGCCGATTGTGTTTGGGAAAAATGGCGAATTGCTGAAGAACTTTGATCCGTCGAATGTACGCGACAAGGAGTATGTGCGGCGTGAACTCGAAGCGGATTCCGAGTTCATTTCAATCTTATTGAACGACTCTGGAGCACCTGGGTTGGCGATTCGAGACCTTGTTTCGAAGTGGCGTAAGCAGCAATCTGGGGGAATGACGGTACAGCAATGTGAACAGCATCTATCTGGTTTTGGAATCGAGGTATTTCTTGGCGTGGACAAGAAGGGCAATCCCACTGGATTTGCCAATGCTAAGAATCGCGATAAATGGTTGCTCAAAACAGAAAGGGGTAATCGCGACTGGCGTGGATGCGCTATCGATTCTATAC
>CAZVBC010000780.1:0-1983 GCA_964625155.1 uncultured Pirellulaceae bacterium | reverse complement strand
GGATTGTTGGATCGCGAAGGACATTTTGAATTGGTGAATGCGTGAAGAAATGAAACAAGTTGCCAAACTCAATGGAAAATTTTTTTGGATGGCTGATTGCGTTCGACAAGGTAAGGGGTTATCCCCACACGTCGTTCTCCCATAACTCCCAATTTCACTTGTCACCAGTGTCACTTATTGGCTATTATTCGCCTTTCCGCGATTGCATGGATATGGATATCGAACGCATTGCTTCTAAGGAAGTATTACAAGGCAGGAGCCTATGACGGAACATCGGCGTTGGCCATTGACCAAACAGTTCGGCGTGTTAGTAAGCAGCTTTGTGCCACTGGCGTTTTTCGCTTCGGTCGGCTGCCAGGTACCGTGGTTCGGCGCCCAGCAGACTCGCAACGATCAAGCAGCGCTCGATCTACTTCAGTCGCCGGCTTCGCCGCTGAACAGAGATCCAGGGGACCGCTCAGCCAATAAGCGGCATGGCATTTTATCAGGTACTCGTCAAGATTCTTTGTCGCAGCCCAGTGCATCCAGTCGTATGCCTCAGAAAGAAGCGGAGCTGGACACCGAGTCAAGCGACTCAAACGGCAATGAGTTCTCGCTCGACGATCTAGACTCCAAAACCCAACGTACGCTGCAATCTCAGTGGAGAGCAGCTACGGGCAGGGACTTGCAAACTGATTTGATACAAGAAGCTCCACAGCCAGCCATTCGACCAACATCGTCGCGCAAGCTGAAGTCGCAGCCGGATAGTCAGCTTTCGGCTGACGAAGAAGAGCCTGTCAGCATGTCGTTCTCAGACTCGGATGACGCCCCGGCAGAGCCACCGTCCACCGACGAACCCGTGACAGAAACAGAAAATGAAGCCAATCGAAATCGCGGCCCTCAAAAGACGATTTCAAATTGGAAGTATGGCAATCCCAATCGCAACACCCCAGCGCGCGTCCAGGATCAAGAGCTTTCTTCGAGAAAGAAAGTAACCACAAGCAATAATATCAAACAACTGTCCGATACTTCGTACCGTGAGCCGAAGGTCAAGGCAGCATCGGCAGAACGTAGCCAGGAACCAAGTCAAAGCGAACTGCCACCACCGACAACAAGCGCCTTGCCCAATAGCACTTCTC
Organism: uncultured Pirellulaceae bacterium; assembly: GCA_964625155.1. Classification (GTDB taxonomy): domain Bacteria; phylum Planctomycetota; class Planctomycetia; order Pirellulales; family Pirellulaceae; genus Aureliella. The sequence continues at coordinate 865 of CAZVBC010000780.1, read as the reverse complement.
AGCAGTTGCGCGGGAAAGCTGAGGAAAACGAGGCTTCAGAACTAATGCGGGAGGCGTTGCAATCGATTTCAGCTCAATTGAGTAATGAAACCGCAACCGGCTCGGACCAACGCCTGCGTTTGGAGATCCACAAGCGGTTGTTAAACTTGATGTTAGGCGACTTGGATGCTGCTATGGAGTCGATCGAGTCACTGCAATCCCACGAGCAAGATTTTTACAAACATCTGCTGCAAGCTCTTCATGATGTGGGTGATCCTGGTGGCAATCCAGTTCGCAGTCGACGAAATACGCTGGCCTTGGCAAGCATGCGAAAATCGTTGGCACATCTGGCGGCTGCAAGCAATCTGGAAGTACACAACGCAACTTTCTGTAGCAAAGTCGACGGTTTTGGTGTCATCGAGAAATTTGCCCAGTACCACTTTCGACCAGAGCAAGAAGTATTACTGTATTGCGAACTGGATAATTTTGTGTCCGACCAAGTCACCGATGGTTACGAGACGAAATTGCAAGGTAGCTACGAAATTGTAAACTCCGACGGGCGACGTGTGGCCGACCAGACTTTACCCATGGATGCTCATGTCTGTCGCAATCAAAGGCGAGATTATTTTATCGCTTATCGACTCTATATGCCTCGCAGTATCGAACAAGGCAAGCACAATCTCAGGCTAACGATCGAAGACCTCAAGGGCCAAAAATACGGGCAGACTTCGTTAGAGTTTCACATCGTCAAATAAGCGGAAACACGCTGTCGGTGCACTCGTTCCTCTAAGCACCACTCTAGTCCGCAGAAACTACATTCGGCTGCGTAGACTCTGCACCTCACCCAATCGTTGATCGAGAACATGCCAGAAGCAGGTCAATCGAG
>CAZVBC010000779.1:0-1984 GCA_964625155.1 uncultured Pirellulaceae bacterium | reverse complement strand
ATAACCGGCAAAATCCGACCAATAAGGACCTTCACAAATGTTCACTCAAGCTTCGTTGGCATAGGACAGCATCCGCTGGTTCATTTTTGAGCACGATCTAATTTTGGCACAGGACGCGGCTCACTTATCTCATTCGAATAGATCCTTGGGAAGTTGGAACTTCACTTTGGGAACAACACCATTGCTCGTTTTCATCGCCCATGAAGGAAATACATGACTTGTAACATGGTCTTTTGTTATCTTAAATGAAGAAAGATCGAGTTGTCCATTGCCATCGGAATGCAGGATCATAAACTCAGCGTCGCTGATCCAAATACATTCCAATGGTTTCATTAGCATTACATCCGCCATAATCGATGGATGCGGCATAAGCATCGCTGCTCTCATAAGATCGTCGCCACGGCGGTATTCCACCGAAAGACCTGATCGAACGATTAATACGTTTCCTAATATATCAGTTCTTTCTCCAACTATGTTTCCATTAATATCAACACTACGGATTACAGCAGCACTGGATGACTTCATCAAGTAGAGCCGAGGCGCGTTTCTATCGATGACTACCCATCGTTGTGGGTCAGCACTCTGTAAGATTGTGCTAAACCTAACGGCAGACGTAGCTTGATTACTGACGACTCGCACAGATGAAATGCGTCCATTCTTCCAGTTAAAGCCGATAATCGATAGTTCCTTATCGTCTCCGATCGCACTATTCGCGATACAGCATACTTCTTGCGCATGAGAATCCCAAATCGCAATTCGTTCCACCTTCCAACCATCGCCGCTGAACCTACAGTTTATTTGTCTAGTGCAATTATCGAAGCCATTGTCTCCGATCAAGAAACAATGGCTACGCGGTACATATTGCACAATAGGTTGACCAGATGAGTCCGCAAACTGATGGTGCCTATCAGAAACATCCGTGCTTACTTGCCAAACATGCCGAGCGACTAAATCGACAAAGAAAGCCTTTTTGGCAGAAAACGCTAGCAGTGCGTTGCCATCATCTGCGATGCTAAAATCCAACTGCTCGTCACTTTTCGTAAACGGATATTCAAGGGAAACCGTGTTTGCTACTTTTCCCCCGCGAATGATTTCAGCGTACGCCAATTGCCGTTCCCTAAGGGTGGTGGAAGGCTGTTGTGTTACTATCATTACGCACGACTTACTCGGCGACTCAACGAGCGCCACTACGACACCTTTCCTGCTGGAAGACGCATCCTGCGCCTCTACGAAGCTCGATCGAAACAAAATCTCGAATGCTATTGTGCAGAAAGCCAGGAGTAACCAAGCCAAATGCGCTCGGCTTGAGGGGGGCCCTTTTGCATAGAGCGCTGCGTGACAGGGCTGGTGACAGGGTGTAAGCACATCAAGCATGGTACGGGGCCTTTAATCTAGTTAATTAGGCGCAACACGCTTCAACGCAGTGGGTTAATAGAACTAATGAAACTGACTACTTCTTTTGCCTGGGAATTTACAACGTAATATGGCATGGAAGTATGTGCGAATTGCGACACTAGGAATGCCTTATACAATATATCTGTCATGCGAATGTCACTTCGCAGCATTTCTTTGGTTACCAACCGATTGTCTGCTCCCACAACGTGCCTACCGATTATTCCGTTACCAGCGTCTCGTCCCGCTGTGTCATCCAAATATTCTTGTGGAAAATCGCCTTCGATGTGAGGCTTGGCCGAGAAAGCAGGAACGCCGATTCCCTTGTCCAGGCCATCGGTGCGATCCTTGGCTCTACCTGGGTCAGCTTTGCCTCTCGACTGAGTGTCATGCACTTGATAATAATTCAACCACTTATCATACGTCGATTGCAAACCACTTATTGGTAGCTCTCCTGCATTTGGGTATGGCACAGGGTCAATAGTTAAAATGCCATCCACTTTTGCGTTATTTGCTTTAAGTCGATCTAGGATGCGTGGAATTGCAACTCCACCACCCAGGCTGTACCCAACGAGTATAAACGTATCAGGAC
>CAZVBC010000778.1:0-1993 GCA_964625155.1 uncultured Pirellulaceae bacterium | reverse complement strand
GGCCACCATCGTCCGGCAGACGATGTTCGCCGAGTTCGAAAAAATCACCCATGAGATGGCTGAAAAGGGCGAGCCGCTTACTACTCAGTCGTTCCGCAGCACGTATCGCAAACTGCTGGATCAATACTTTGGACCAAGGTTTGTGATCGACGATCAATTATCGCTGGAGTGCTTTCGCATTCCTCACTTCTACCGAGCTTTTTACGTCTATAAATATGCGACGGGCTTGTCGGCGGCGATCGCTCTATCTCGGCGTGTACTGCACGGTTCCGACAAGGAGCGGGCAGACTACTTGCGATTTCTATCCGGCGGTTGCTCGAAAGATCCACTTGAATTACTGCGCGATGCCGGTGTTGACATGGCCAGCCCCGAACCTATCCAGATCGCACTCAAGCATTTTGCCGAATTGGTTACCGAACTTGATTCATTGATTTAGGAATAGTCGCAAAATCAGCTCCCAAATTGCTGTCGACGAACGTGGTAGCGGAATGCGTCAAAGCATTTCGATTCCTTATTAGAATCCTCGTAATCCTTGACGGATTCCACAACGATTGATTCAGGGAAGATGTTTTGGGACGATTCCTTATCTAACGACTATCATCATTTAACGACTATTATCGCTGCCCAACGTGCGCTGTAACCGCTACGTCGACAGAGCCGCTCAGTTTGCTATTTGACCAGCCACTGTTTGTTTACCTGCTCAATCAGCGTTCTCGTCGACATCGAACCGAAGAGGCGTCATGACCAATTCTGAAGTCACGTTTCACGTCGTTACTGTGGAAAATCACGGACTGCTGGAATGCGTTGACGAAGACGTTTTTGACCATCCCGTTAACGCGGAACTCCTCCGAGAATTTCTGGCCAATCCTGCCAATGTGCTCGCGGTTGCCGTCGCAGATTCGATGGTCGTCGGTATGGCCACGGCACTGGCGTACGTTCACCCTGACAAGCCGCGATCCTTATTCGTCAACGAAGTTGGCGTCTCCTGCCGGTACCGGAGAATCGGTATCGGCAAGCAACTGGTCGCAACCGTCCTTGACTGGGGCCGACAACGTGGGTGTGTTGAAGCTTGGGTCGCCACCGAGATCGGCAACGATGCTGCTCGCTGTTTGTATAAATCCACTGGCGGAATCGAGGACGCTGAACATGCCATCGTCTACGTCTATCCATTGACATCGGGGTAAACGAACCAATGTGCTCGCAAAAACGTGCTTCGACCCAGTGAGCGGCAAAGCGAGAACCCTCCGATACGTTGGAATGTTCGTTTCGGTTGCTCGCCTTATTCTTTCTCGATTCTTGCGGTAGCTTTTGTGCCCAGCACTTGTTGAGATCGAAGTTTGCGAAACGCTTGGCCAAGTTCTTCTAAATCGAATCCTTGATCGCTTGAAGGCTGGATGCCAATCAAAGCTTCGTTTCTCGTCAGACGCTGATTCCTGTCCAAGTCGTCCGTTGCCATCAACCGAACTGCTGTTTGGCGACAAATAGCTTCTTCGATCTCAGGAGTCGGTTCTTTGCAGTGCTCGCGAAGAGTCTTCACCGTTCGTTTCACTCTGGTCCGCACCGCGCACTAACTCGACCAAAGTATCAGTATCAGCTTCCAGCTCCAGCATTGTCTGCTCACATCTTTCGCATTGCGACAAATGAGACTCGATCGCGTTGGATTGCGGGTCGTCGGTGCCGCCCACCAAATATCGCTTGAGAGTCTCACGTTCCAAGCATATCGTTTTGGCCTTCGTCGGCTATCTATCGGCAACTGCCCGCGAAGCATGCAAGTGTAGTACAAATCGCTACAGATATAAACGATTCGCGCGTGACACCTACAAAAAACCGATTCGTCAGGCCACCACTACTTACTTCCGCATATACTATCCCGAACCAGTATTTCACTGTACGTAACTGCCTACAGTCTAAATCCTACAACCTGAACAACAGCCATTCCATGCGCATTTCATCGGTGCCAACTCGGCTCAGTTTGATCGAACGTGCGCGGCTG
>CAZVBC010000777.1:0-1996 GCA_964625155.1 uncultured Pirellulaceae bacterium | reverse complement strand
TTCAGCGATTCTCTGATATGAATCGGATACACCGTCGGGAGACCCGGACGTGTCGATTCGACCTCCAGAAACTGTCGCACATCCAGCGTGGTACTTTGCGTAAACAAGCTCTAGCGTCTCATCGTCAAGGTCGCCTATCCGGGATTTGAACCACTCGGAATCGTCATGCGAGCTAATACTATCTGCTTCTCGTCTCGCCTGAGCGACACGCTCTGGCTCCAAGATTTGGAGAAGCTCTAACAACCTTCGTGGGTCGCGCAAGTTCGGCGAAGCTGTTAGTAGCAATAACCTGGGAAAGTCTGCTGAGTTCGATGCGACAAAGCGAAGGGTGTCAACTTTAAGACTTTGAGGCTCATCGAGAATCAGAAGATCGAAACTGGAGGGGGCCAATGTTTCCGATGGCTTGGCCATACTTGATTCTTCAATGACGTCAAACCAATCGTCTCCCACTGGAGTATCCCCCAGTTCGGCAGTGCAGTGCGCACGACATTGGATTTCGTTTATCCATTGCGTTTGCAGTTCTTTATGGGGCACAACTACCCTTACCCGCAGCTTACCCTTCTGCAATCGTAGAGCATTTGCGATCATCAATGCTTGAATCGTTTTCCCCATACCTACTTCGTCAGCGATCAAATGGTGGATGCGATTCGAAAGTAGTATCCTTTGCACGTTCTGCACTTGATGAGGGTAGAATTGCGCTCGAACGCCAGAAGCGCCGGCGATCGGACACGCAAGCAGCTCGATCCGCCTTCGCATCGCTTGCACTCCATGCATTATCAGCTCGAATTGATCGATTAGAGGCATCAGGTGTCCTCGCTCTCGTTGAAGGAAGGTTCACCCTCGTTACCTACTAGCTCTGTCTGCAATCCAAAATCAGGAGCTGAGGGTTTTAATTGCATCAGGTCATCAATACGCGACGTCAGACGAGCGTTTTGCTCAACTCGCCAAGCAACGAAAGAACCTGCCCGTGCCACCGGGCGATCGTGAATCAGCTTTTCCAAAACGGATTGCCAAGATGATCTCCGGAGCTGCTCCGGATAAAGCAGAAGATTCAGGTAGCAATGCAGCTCTTCCTTTGACCACGACTGCCGGCCTCGGCCTTTCTTCAGAAACTTTCTAATCCAATCAAAAAGAGATTCAGCAAGTTCGGCCAAAGAGCACTCACTCACATTCCACTGTAAAAGGTCATCGCCACCAGTAACTGGAACTACCAAGTCAGCTAGATGCGCACCGCAAAGCAATCGATTCGCGTCTCGTAATGTTTCTGTAAAGACTACGTCATCGATGTAAATGTCTTCATCGGAAAGTAACGGTCGCATGATAGGTTCTAATGCGGCAGCATCATCTGGCGAAACATCTTCAACCACTCCATCCCACCACGTTGCGGGAAGTGCCTCCGAAAATTCGCGTAACACCAGATCTGGAAGCTCGTGTGGGATGATGCGGGTCTGTTCGATTTTAGGAAGAACTAAATCAGAGTATTTGAGTTGAGTCTTCCACCAGAGCGAAATCGGATTAACTGACTCCAATGAGCCTCCTTGCTTCACTGCCGTCATCCACGTGGGGCCACACAATGAGGCAATGAGCCATTCCTGCAGTGTTTGGACTGCCCCAAGTCTGTTGACTTCAACGACGATGGAGTCGCTCGTTGCAGAAGCGAGCGCTAGGTATCGCTTAGCGATTCCAAGCAGGCCTGGATTTTCACCAGCATTGTGCAATTGCCGAAGCAATCTTCGTGGACGTTCCAGCTGTATTTGAAGTCGCGCGTCACCGACTAAACCAACCCTTCCATCAAACAAGAATTCTGTACCGAGATCATCGTCCGCGATGGAGATGAAAGGGCTTCCCTGCTTGATCTCTTGAATTTGCACTCCAGTAATCAAACATTGGTGAATTGAAGTGACCTCGCCTTGATCGGTCAGCGCCTGCGGAAAACTAGCCCCGTCGCCAGTCCACCAGATGCTCGTCAATTCAGGTTCAAGTCGCCAGTCCTCTC
>CAZVBC010000776.1:0-1996 GCA_964625155.1 uncultured Pirellulaceae bacterium | reverse complement strand
CCAAGGCAGTGGAGTTTTCATACCTCGTTGATGGTCGCTTCGATCAGATTACTCGATACGAGAGCGTGACCGCGCCTGGCATTAACTTACCAAAGATATTTACCAAGTACGGCTATACCGTTTCGAAAGAGGTCAACCAGATCGTTCATCGCAGCGGCGAATCACCATTCCCCATTCTCTATCGTCAGGATAATGTCTGGAGCGACTTCCGCCTCGTTGCGTCAAACAAACAGACGGGAAACGATCCGAGCATCACGACGGTGTTCGAGACTTATAATGATTTGCAGCTCAAACGTGAAACCACTACGTCTGGTGGCGCCACGCTGCATGCCGGTGAGCATGGCTGGGATATCTATGGCAACCCTGGCATCGTCAACGGTACGCACGGTGCTTCGCCCTACGTCATCGGTGGCGATGATCGCTTGATCAGCGATGTGTCGTTCAGTTACCTGTACAACGACAACGGATCGCTGACCAGTAAGACCGCCAAGCAAGGCAATTCGCACGAAGAATACCAGTGGAACCACCGTGGGAAGATGAAGTCGGCCAAGGGCTTTGTCAATGGCGTGCTCCAGTGGGAGGAAGTGTATCGTTACGATGCTGCTGACCGCAACGTTGAAACGATTCTGTTTGGTCCATCTGGCAGCGCCGTCCCTGTCAAGCACAAGCATGCGATCTACGACGGCATCGAAATGTTTTCGCTGGTGTTGGAGCTGGAAGAAGTTACCCCGGCCAGTCCCACCGGCGTCGAGCGGATCACGATGACAGCGCTGCATGGCGCGGCAGTGGATATGGTGCTGGCCGAGGACCGGTGGGATTACAACGTCTCGCCGCCGAAGCTGAATCTGACTTGGCCACTAGCCGACTACTTGGGTTCGATCAGTGCCGTCCAGGGCTCCGACTCCAGCGGAGTACCTACAATCCTCAGCAAAGTCGAACGCACAGCCTTTGGCAAAGAAATTCAATCGTCTGGCACTCCGAGCAATTTCGGTTACCAAGCTCATCCTCAAAACAAGCAGACAGGACAAGCGGAATTCCGCAACCGCAATTACTCGACGATTCAAGGTCGCTTTACTTCCCAAGACCCCATCCGCTTCGCCAGCCGCCAGACCAATTTTTACGCGCTAGCCAATAATCATCCACACATGGGTACCGATCCAAGCGGGTTAACCAGCTTGTCGAGTCCACGGATGGACCAGGATACGGGCATGCGTTACATCGATGCATGGCAAGGATGGGGTTGGTTGTTCGCGAAGCATCTTGGCAGAGTAATTTACGATCCGAATGTCATTAGCGATGAAAAGGCGCGGGAAATTGCGCTTCAGAAAGGAGCCAAAGACACTGCATTCGGAGCATTGCTTTTGTATTCCAATGAGAAATCCGCACGGACACCGCTAGATAAATTCAAGTCGTCGGGTCTGGGCTTGCTGTTGAATGCAGTAGGCGCATTCTCAGGTGGATATTCCGATGAAACCTTGGCAAGTTGGAAGGACCCATCCAGCTATCGATCGACGACTCAGCGTAATGCCGGCGCAGATCCTAATCTCGAATTCTACAATCAACTCACGAGTATGCCATTATTTGGCAATTTCAGCCGAATTGCTTTCGGGGAGTTGGCAGTCGACGGCGAAACAGCAGCAGGATCGGTTGGACTTGCCAAAGAGATTGCGATAAACTCAAGTATCGCTGCCAGCATGAAAGCCGCGTCTGGTTTGGGCCTTTTCTTTTGGTTGAGGAAACAAGCCCCAAGTAAGGGACTGACGACCCTTGATCCTTCGGATATTCGGTTCAGTCAAACTACTGTCAAGCAGCAGGGAGCGACAGTCAACGATCTTGCTGAGAGCATGCGACGCAATGGGTTTATTGCAGAACCAGAACCGGGTAAGTTTCTGGATGTTGTTCGGATGCCAGATGGAAAACTTACGACCTTGGACAATACGCGAGTTCTGGCTGCTCGTCGTGCTGGAGTAAAAGTCGAGGCCCGCGTATTCAATTT
>CAZVBC010000775.1:0-1998 GCA_964625155.1 uncultured Pirellulaceae bacterium | reverse complement strand
CGATGTTCCCGTCGATGTCGGACATGGAGTTTGAGTCCCTGAAACAGGACATCGCGGAGAACGGACTGAAAGAGCCGATCGTTCTCTTCGAAGGGAAGATTCTTGACGGTCGTCATCGATACCGCGCTTGTAAGGCGCTGAAAATCGAATTGAAGCCTACGGACTTTACGCCATTTGATGGCTCGAAAGAAGAGGCGAAACAGTTTAGTACTTCCGCGAACTTGATGAGACGGCATTTAAGCAAGTCGCAAAAGGCGATGGCACTGGTACTAGCGGACCTCGTCGCGCCGCCTGCGACTCCCGGAAAGAGACGGGTTCGAGGAACGGGCCGTGATTCCATAATGGAGGTCGGACGGCGATACGGGGTGAACCACATGACCATTTATAAGGCTGCTTTCATCGCCGATCGAGATAAGAACCTCGCGGACGCGGTTTTAGCTGGAAAATTCTCCGTGGCCGTGGCGGAAGGGAAAATCCGGAGCCTCTCTGACAATGAGCAAAAGCCGAAGAACAGCGAATACCATAAGAACCTGAAAAAAACCGTTTCTCAGGTAAGTGGTGGCTTACGCCAACTTCAGAAAGACTTGCGTAGGATTCCCTCCGATGGAAGCATCGATGCCAAAGCAACGCAAGAGCTGCGAAATCTGATTGCGAAAGTTCTTCCAAGCCTTCGTTCCGTAATCAAGGATCGCTAAGCGTTTCTCGCCAGAACGCATCGGGACTCCGTTGTACTCGTGGCATGTCAAGGGGCAGTCCTGTTCGTCTGCGGTTTGACGAAGCCACGAGAGGCGAATTGCGGCAGTATTTTCCGCAAGTCTTTGTTTGCAAACAGGTTGCGACAATTCTGGCGGTTCGTAAACTACTTTACTTAGCGGTTTCAGGTCAATTAAAGCCGGAAGCCGTCATGCCCAGTGGCCTTGCCGTGGCAACCGCCCACATTGCAGCCGTTCTTGGTGAAAACCGCCGCGATACCACTGTAACTTCGCGATCAGGGCTGCGGCGGTAATCATGCCGGTGTGATCGAAAAATAGGAGCCACGCGAGCCCTGTTGGAACCGATCGCAATAGCCCAGATAGCCCGTTCTTCCCCAAGAAAAACGACGATCGCTGTGTGACTGCCGGGTCGTAAATGTGAAGCTGGGCCGTGATTGCGATAACGTGCGCTTCCCAAAAAATCACGCTTCAATATCGGGATTATTACCCACATCGACCACGGGAAGACCTCGCTCGCTTGAAGTAGATGAAAGCTGGAACCAACATTTTGGGGAGAAGGGTGGTGCATTCCCACGAGATCTAGTGAGTGACTTTCTGGATGGATGGCCAACCACTGTAGCTCAGTTGGTATAGCAGCTGATTTGTAATCAGCAGGTTGTGGATGCCAAATTGGCAGAAAACGCTCGAAGACCATGATGATGGCAATGACCTCGAGTAGTTCGACGAGAGGTAATGGACCAGAATTCCCCCGTTGTATGACCAACCATCTCGTTCGCCGACTGCCGTCTGTGGAGCATCGAAAGACGTGATCGGGATCAGTATGGAAGCGTATGACCACGCAATTCTGCACCAAAGCGCTTTGGAAATTGTTGATACGGCCAAACGGACTCATGGCGAAGTCGAAGGTCTGATTCCCTTGCCGACCCGGATTGAACGTTTCACCGTTCTCTCGGATCCCTTCATTGAAAAGTAGGCGTGTCAGCAGTTCGGGATTCGAACTCACAAACGGCTGATTGACATCGTCCAGGCCACTGTCAAGACGATAGAGAACCTGAACAGGCTCAGCCTGCCGAACTAGACGAAGCCAATGCATTCCTCACCAAAAAATTCTCTAAAAATGTGGGCAAGGTGATTGACCGGTTCCTGGAAAGCACCGATGACGCGGACTATTTCGCCAACAAGTGGGCTGATTGCGAAAGACGCAACACAACTCTTCCTTGCACCCCGGATGCAGTGTGTCAGTTGCCACGACCATTCGTATAAGCGCTGGGGCAAGTAATTCACC
>CAZVBC010000774.1:0-2003 GCA_964625155.1 uncultured Pirellulaceae bacterium | reverse complement strand
CAAGTCCGGTTCTGTGAGAGGTGCGGGGGAGCAATCCCCCGTGCCTACTCGACGTTCCACCAGACGTCAGTCACGAGGCACTGAAGCGGGAATGCAACCATCGACTACGCTATGCCTTTGAGAGTTCACTGTCAGAATCGCCCGATGCCATCCAGTGGATTGCAATCTACGATCCCGATCAGCAGTTGCTGACACAACTACCACACGTGAATTCGATCCTCACCAATTTTGGAATCACAGCAGCAGTCTGGTGTGCCGAGGATGTGCTTGAAATTAGCCCCGATCTGACTTACGAGCAAGCGAACGCCGTACTCGACGCCATCGTCGCCAAACACGATTCCACTTGCGGTATCGGCTGGGACACGCTTGATCAATTCGCCGAGATGCTTTACGGTGCAAATCCCGATGATGATGCGTGATATATGACCAGTCTTGACGAACTTCTCGACGACCTCTTCCACGGAGCCGCCATTGCGGCGTTCGTGGAAGAGGCTGGGATTGCCCAGTCGTTCCCTTGCCCTGAAAAGACGAAGCAGCGAGCGTATCGTTATTACGAGCACGGCTTGGCAGAGCGGAACTCCCAAAAATCTGACGACACCAAGTCGGCTACGCCTGCCCAACATCCTGAAACGAGCGTATGAATGAATCCAGGCTGGTTACCCGGTTCATTTCCAATAGCCTTTGTCATCTACCAAATCACGAATCGGTACGTTTTGCATAATCGCTCCATTGCGAAACTGAAGCACGCACATGTCGTTTCTGATGGCAATAAGCGTTGGCCGTTCGCCTCGCGTGTAACTGCACGATAACGGCACTTGCTTTCCAATGCACCCGCGAATGCGTGCTACTTCCGGCGGCTCGGCAGCTACTTCAATGATCGGTGGCTTGCGTCGCATGATGACTCCTTTCGGTTAAGTAATCCATCCGTTTCGCTGAGCCTATCTGCGTCGCGGACACCTTTGGTCAGCGATGCTTATTCTGCTGCCGAACCACGCATGCATTTTGGCAACTTCCGGTCTGATTCCTGAGCGTCTTGAGTTGGTCAGTTGCTCGGCTCAGGTGTGCAGTTGAAAGGGCTAATTTTTACCTGATGTATCAGACATCTTCCCTAACGGCGTTAGGAGGCCAGTTTTACAATAAAACCGCTTTCAAGCCTATTGACCAGCCAACCGGATTGTCATCATGCTGACTTGCTGGCATGTCAACATGAAAACATGCTTACAAGCTTGATTTCAATGCGGCTTTTCACGTTGCCAATCTGCAAACAAGATTGCTTTGCGGGCAACCATCGAACCATGTTGCCAACTAGCTGTCAAACACTCTGGCATTATGGCTGACAAGCAGTACGTATTTTCCGCTTGCCAACCAGCCGGTTGTGCGCTATGCAAGCAGGCATGCCCATCATCGCAGTTGCCAACAGCAAAGGTGGCGTCGGAAAATCGACGACCGCAGTTCATCTAGCCGCCTGGCTCTACGAGCAGGGGCACAGCGTCGTTCTAGCTGATTGCGACAGCCAGCAGAGTAGTTCGCAATGGATTCGCGAAGCCTGCCCAGGCGTCAAAGCTGTTCGCCTCGACGATCCTAATCACATACTCAACGAGTTACCCAATCTAGCCCTCGAAGCCGATTACGTTGTCGCCGATGGACCAGGTAGTCAGACCGAAACGAGTAGGGCTCTCTTGCTTCGCTCGCAGCTTGCCATTGTTCCGTGCAAAGCTTCCATGCTTGAAGTTCGAGCGCTCGCGAAGGCCACCGAAGTGCTCCGCCAATCGCAAGACATTCGAGGTGGACTCCCAAAGGCCATTATCATTTTGAGCATGGTCGGCAAGAACTACCGTCTGACTCAAGACATGAAGGAAGCCGCTGCTGCCCTAAATTTGCCTATGGTGAAAACGCCGATGATCCTCCGCCAGATCTATGCGGACGCACCTGGTCAAGGCGCTGTCGTCTGGAAACTAGGAGCTCGCGCCCGTGAAGCGGAAGATGAAGTACAGCGAATATTC
>CAZVBC010000773.1:0-2008 GCA_964625155.1 uncultured Pirellulaceae bacterium | reverse complement strand
AAATCAGAAAGTCCCACCCACGCCTCACGCTGACAGTGCCATTCGTGCCACCCACCTTTATGTTTCAGCAGACTCGGTAAAACTGTCGTGAAATTGAACGTAGAGCGCGGCGGCCGAAGATAGCTCGAGTGCCATTCGTGGGTGGCACTTTCTGATATTGTTCTGATATTGCTGAACGTAATTCCTGCCCCGCCGTTGGCTCTGGCGACTCAGCCCCGTGATCTTGTCTGCGATCGAAACACAGAACGTCACATTTCCAAACCCCAAAACCAAGGATGTTCTGATGAAAATTCTCGCTCTCGATCTCGGCAAATTCAATACTGTGTGCTGCTCCTTCAACACACTTACCCGAAAACATTCCTTTCTACTCGCACCTACCGAACGCGGCTTCAATAAACACTTGGTCGATCTCGTCCATGGAGACCTGCGGACCGTCTGGATGGATCAACGACTTAGCTCAAAGTGCAACACGTGTTGCCCAGTGGCTTCCGCAAGGTACGGCAATCCGTTGCACCAGTTACATACAGAAAGATATGTTAGATCGGATTGCCCTTCCAGCGAGTAAATGCTTCCAAAGCATAATACTCGGGTAGTCCGATTTGATTGTACTTCTCGGCAGTGCCTTTATTGCGATCTTCAGCTCGCTGCCAGAATTCACGCGGGTCAGAGCCCGGAAAAAGTGCTTCGTCTTTCTGGCTTTCGTGCATAAAAATCGCTTCGCGTTTTAGGTCGATATCGCCAGGGCTGAGGGGGACCGCGATTTCGATTTCATGCAAAGCGTATTCTTGCCAAGCACCGCGATACAACAGGACTTCTGGCAAGGTTTCCCCTTCGCTGCGCATTTCCGCCAGCGCCTGGAAAATAGCCTCAGCACAAACTCGGTGGGTGCCGTGTGGGTCCGCCAAATCACCTGCCACATAGACTTGGTCGGGGCGCACATCGCTTAACAGCTTACGAATAATCGCCACATCTTCAGGACCAACAGGTCGCTTGGCGATAGTCCCGGTGCGGTAGAATGGCAAATCGAGGAAATGCAAATCCTCTTCGCGGCAACCTACATGAACTGCACCTGCTCGCGCTTCACCCCAGCGAATAAGTCCCTTGATTTTCAAGATGGTGGCATGGTCAGGTTGGCCAGGCGTTTTGTGCGACAGCGCTTCGCAGACTTGCCGCCGAACTTCAGCGGACTTTTGTTCGTCGATACCGAATAACCGGTTGTACTCTGTCACCATGTCCGCGACACGGCGTGCATCGTGATCAAAAACTGCAATATTGCCGCTGGTCATATACGCCACATGCACACGATGACCATCTTCGACCAAGCGAATCAATGTGCCGCCCATACTGATAACGTCGTCGTCTGGATGGGGACTGAAGCAGAGTACGGTCTTATTTTCTCGCGTTGCAGGATGGTACTCTATCGTATCAAGCATCCAGCGAAATACTCGATGGCAAATTGTTTGTGCAGGACCATGACGCCGCAATAACTGATGCAAGTCATGCTGCCGAAAATCATTATCGTCTAATTTTAATAGCGCTTTACCAGTTCGTTCACACAGCCATAAAACGGCACGTTTGATAAGTAAATCGTCCCATTCGACGTTTTCAAGTAGCCAGGGTTGCGAGATGCCAGTCAATTCGCCAGCGGCGGGAACGTCCAACAGAATTCGCACATCCGCATGCTCCTGAAGGTAGGAAGCGGGAACTCGATCGGTAATTGTCCCTTCCAAAGTATCTCTTAGAATAGAAGCTTTGTGTTCTCCCAATGCCAGTAACAAGATTTGACGCGACGCGAGAATCTGGCCCAAGCCAACCGTTAAAGCTTGCGTCGGCACATTATCTTCACCAAAAAAATCACTGGCCGCAGATTGCCTTGTAATCGGATCGAGTGTACAAGCACGCGTACGACTTTTGCGCATCGAAAACGGCTCATTGAACCCAATATGCCCGTTCCGCCCGATGCCCAACAAAACAAGATCAAAACCGCCGGTGTTGCTAATCGTGTCAT
>CAZVBC010000772.1:0-2010 GCA_964625155.1 uncultured Pirellulaceae bacterium | reverse complement strand
CGCGAATATACCTGCTGCCAGCTGGGAACAACCAGGCTGTGATGCTGCAGGGAGCATGACGACGATTCCACAAACCGCTGATCCAACTAAGGCATATGCGGCGACCTACGATGCTTGGAATCGACTCGTGAAGATCGTGGATGCGGATACTAGCGACACTGTCGTAGAATACACGTACGACGGGTCCAAGCGTCGAACCGTGCAGAAGACGTATAGCAGCGGCAGTCTCGCGGAAACCCGACATCTGTTCTACACGAAACCACAGAAGTGGCAGCTGATTGAGGAACGACTGGGCTCCTCGCCGGACATTGATTTGGTCAGTCGTCAGTTCGTCTGGGGTTTGCGCTACGTCGATGAACTGGTTCTGCGTGACCGCGATACCACCGGTTTAGGGTTGCTCAACGAGCGCCTTTATGCCATGCAAGACGCTAACTCAAATTTGACCAGCATCTCAAATGAAACAGGAGTCGTACAAGAGCGCTACAATTATTCCGCATATGGAGACGTCACGTATTTCGACAATGCATTTGAGCTGCGAACAGGATCCGAGTTTGAGTGGGATATCTTGTATTGTGGCTATTCGTTCGAAGATGAATGTGGTTTGTACAAGGTGAGGTCCCGTATGTATTCAGGACTATTGGGAACATGGCTCCAGCGAGATCCTGTTTTCTATCGCGGCGGAATCAACCTGTATGAGTACGCACTTTCGTTCCCATTGGTTGCAGTTGACCCGTCGGGAAATGTGATACTTTGGTTGGTGGCTGGGGGGGTCTTTCTTGGGGCT
Organism: uncultured Pirellulaceae bacterium; assembly: GCA_964625155.1. Lineage (GTDB taxonomy): Bacteria > Planctomycetota > Planctomycetia > Pirellulales > Pirellulaceae > Aureliella. Next base: position 1,226 of record CAZVBC010000772.1, on the reverse strand, counting down.
ATACTTTGGAGCGACCCATTGGGTGCCCCTAAGCCTGGCGATAAAATTCCTCCATCTCGAGGCCTTGGAGGCGCCTTACTCGGCGGTACTGTAGTTGGCACTATGGTCATATGTCCACAACTTGCACTTCCGAGACTCACTGCCGGAGGTTGTGTCGCTGGTACGGCTGGTGGCGCTGGTGGTACATTGGTTTTGTTGAATACGATTGCAAAACCCGTGTGCTTAACAGTTGCTGCTGCTGCGTGTTGCACACAAGTAGAGAGTCATGAACCAATTCAGCGGGCCTGTTGCGCGTGGATGAATAAAGATGGTTTTAAGGATCCTGAATGGGAAGCCACGATTATTGAGAAGGACGTAATTTGTGTCGAAGGTCTGTCCCTTTGGGCATGTTGTCGATACTCAAAGCCGCCATACCTGAATGACGATGAATGGCTTGGCTTTCCACAAAGGACTCACTGGGGCCCCTGCCGATGGTAGTAACACTAACTGCGAAATCGCGATGCCATGCTTAGCCACTCCACGCTGATTCGAGCGACAGTATCACTTGTTGGCGCTGAATTTGACGTCGACATGGCGTTGTTCATACTTAACAATCGATCTTTCATAGCTGGAATGGTGCCCGAAGACCCGATAAAGGGCGGACCGGGGACATTATATGGCTGCAGGTGTGTTGATTACTTTGATAACGGGGTGGAATCTGTCAGATGGATTGCCAAGCGATTAGAATCACTATTTCCTCCATTGGAATCATTGAGAAATGACGCCCACTTAGATCGTATTCGCATTGAAATTGCGCTTTTTGATAGCGAAGGCACCGCGGGAGTTGAGTTGCCGCCAGAACTGTTGCACACAATTTGTATTCTTGGCGCAACCATCCATGTTGTAGTTCGCAGCAAACTTGACTTGCAAGATCCGTACTGGCAATTTGGTTGAAGTCGCAGTCCCCATTGCCTTGAGACAGTATAGTTGATAGCGACTTACCCATTTCGGGCGGCGCAATAAGCGGGCCTCATGGTGCGTAGGTAGCTAATTACTGACAGCCTTGTAATTATCCTGCACTTTCTGAAAACCCACGCATTCACAGGGCGATTCGGAGCAGGCGTTTCAGGGTTTCGGTGAATTTCCGTGGGAGGGGAGCGTTGGACAGAGTGTGCGAGAATTCTGCCTTCAAGTGTCCGTTCGGCGAACTGCCTTGTTGCGTAGGTTGTTAACCTTGGTGGAAATCC
>CAZVBC010000771.1:0-2012 GCA_964625155.1 uncultured Pirellulaceae bacterium | reverse complement strand
TAGTGGCTTACAGCATCAACAACCCATCATCAACAAATAGACATTATCAATTCAGCGATAGCACTCACTTCGCGTGGATGTGAAGTGTGTGCTATTGAACAGATGTCCAATATTATTCGGTTCCGTTTCGGGTTGCCGGAATTTCGCTCGCGATTTTTTGACACTTGGTTCAATGAACGCGGAATGTATTATGTTCTGCGCAGGAAAAAGTCAGCATTGCGTCGATGAAACTGGGCTGCGCAATTGCCGGTTGATTGCGTGTTGTCAGTAATCTTCCGCGCGACTTGGAAGATCGTGTCTTCGTCTAGCCTAAGAGAGCCAGTCATGGTGAGTGCTCCTGCGAAATTCTCTTGGGCGGCTCAGTTTGAAGAGTCGGATCATGGATTTTGTCTGAGTTTATCGGAATGACTCCTTCATCGATGAGTTGAACGTAAACTCTAGCAAACTCTACGTGATACCAACCTGGGATAACGCAGTCAGCAGCTCCCTTCAAGCATTTTCTAGCGAAGGCGACGTCCTCCGCGTTTTTGGCAGTGGAAAGCCGTTTCATTCCTACTGCATAATCAGCGATAGACGACTCAACATGAAATGGACCGAGCTCTTTGCGCAAATGCTGTTCTGAGCCATCGATCAAGAACTTTGCCACTGCTCGGTCCGATCGAAGGGCCCCAGTATTTGAATTGATCCAGGGAAGTGCCGCTTCTGTCAACTTTTTTGCAATGTCAGGACGTCCCGCAAGGAATACAGGATCAAGCACAACATAATGGCGTTGTTGGCTCCAAATCGATTGCATTTCGTCCAACGCAATATCCCGATCGCCATCTAGCAAGTTGAGAATGATGCGAGCCAGCTTTGGTCCCAAGTCTTTGCCTTCTTCTTGCTCAAGTGCCAACAGCGCTTCGCGATCTCTGGCTAGCAGCAATTGTGCAGCTCTGGGTTGCCGCCCACCTATGCCGAGCGAAAGTAGATGGGTCCGCTCGCGTTCGACAGCGTCTTTTTGACCCGACAATCGATAGTATTCGAGCCTTTTAATCCTACCCCAGGTATAGTCCTCGAACGGTTCCATGCGATCCGCCAATAAGCGGGCACGTTGATCCCAAATCGTGATAGTTTGGGCCGACTGAGTTGCAACTGATTTTGACAGCTCTACGGCGGTAACATACGCAGCCAAGGCGCTCGCCAGGACATAGGGGTTACGAGGATAGTAGCCAACAGCGGTATCGGCGTCAGCAAGGGCATGTTCCAATTGGTCGAATTGCTGTGATTGCTTACCGTTCTCGCGCCACGCCTCGGACCGGACTGCATACGCAATTCCCCAGCGAGGATGTCTCAGAATAATTTGATCCAAGTCTGCGATGAATTGCGTGTAATTGGTTGCCCCCATCACCTGCATGCGGGCGACAAGTAACCGTTCGAGGTCACTGCGATGCGTTTTCTGGTCCGCATTAAGGCGAGCAATTTCATCGTGGAGTGGTATGATCTCCCAGTACCTACCCGAATTCAAGTAAGCTTCGGACAATGCTGCCAAAACGGCTTGACTTTTCGGCGCTCTGTCCCTGGCCTCCTCCAAGAGCTGAACACTTCGTTTAAGGTTCCCTCCATTTAGATTCGCGAGTCCCTGTAGTACTAAACTGATCTCGGTCGGAATTTTATACTGGCTCGCTCTATCGAGAGTGGCTTCCATTGCATTAACGTCACCCGCCAAGGCATCCGCTAGAGCACCATCCACAAGTTCATCCTGGAGTGATCGCAATGCTTCTCCAAGCTTCTCAACCATTCTCCCATTCTCGTTGGCGGTTTTCCTGGCCTCAATCAGGCCGTAGCAAGCGGCGCATAACCCTGTAGCTAAACCAAGCAAGACGATGCTCGTCGAAGTAATCGTTGCTTTGTTGCGCACGAAGTACTTTCGCAGTCGGTATGCACTTGATGGAGCATGAGCTTCGATAGGCTGGTTGTTAAGGAATCGCTCTACGTCAGCAGAAAGATTTGTGGTTGTGTCGTACCTACGCGCG
>CAZVBC010000770.1:0-2016 GCA_964625155.1 uncultured Pirellulaceae bacterium | reverse complement strand
AAACGACCGTGATGCCGAAGTGCATGTAGTCGAAGAACAGATTTTTCCAAAAGTTCTTTTCCTCATCGTTACCACTGGTGCGATTCCGCTGGTCGTTCAGTGGCTGAAGCAACCGCGTCAGGGTCTCGGGGTTTCCTCCTTGGCGGCAGAGTTCGTAGGCTGCGATATTGAACGTGAACTGTCCAGGAACCAGATGCAGCAATCGATCGCGCATCGGTGTGGAACGGACCAGTTTGCAAATCCAGCGAGCTTCATCCGCTTTGACGCAGCAATGCACGCCTCCCGGATACACTAGGCACAGAAAGGCTTTGAGCAGAATCCGCAGTACGCTCGTCTTGCCTGAGCCAGTCTCACCGCATAAAAAGAAATGTCGGCAAAGGTCGTGCTCATTCAATCCGAGGCGCTGAAGCACATCATAAGGCTTGGGCTTGGTATTTTGGCCAAGTCGGTTCCACCAGTTCATTATTGACCCTCGCTGTAAATGCTTGATCCAAATCAGGAAAATGCAAACAGCGAAGGTTAAACTAGACTCAAGGATCTTCGCGGCGTGGGACGCAAGCTTAGGAGCTTAGCGAAATGGTTCGCCAACTGAAGCTGGAGACTTAATCGTGTGCCATGAACCACAACGGTGATATATTGGTGGTCGAGTTATTTCGAGGATCAGTGAATGATCAAGCATTTGGTTCGGCATGGGAACAGTTGGGCGCTCGTAATCGACAAGCCGATTCTTGAACTGCTCAACATAGATCCCGAGTCGCCTTTGGAAGTCTCGACGGACGGTCGAGTCCTCCGCGTCACGCCTCTCCCAACGAGTTCCAAACCAGTTACCGTGCGCGAGGCCAGCAAGCGAGTAAATGCACGATTCAAGAAGGCATTCAAGAGGTTGGCTGAATAAATGGCTATGTCGCTTCTCAAATCCGACAGCCATGACGGATTTGCCCTACTCGTCGGCTTGAAGTTCCGCGACTGATGGCAAGCCGCGATTGGCGAAAAGCAAGTCGAGGGCTTCCATGCACAAATCATGCATCTTCGTCTCTTCCTCGAAAGCCAAGGTTCTAAGCTGCCGATGCACGGGGCGCTTAAGGTAGAGAGCTTGCTGCTTGACGTTGGGACGGCGGCCGGTGGTTTTCTCGGCGCCGGAATTAATGGTCGGCGGTGTGACCTCAATGGCGCTCGGCGATTTTGGCTTGCTCGCCGAAGGTAGAATGGTATCCAATGAAGTGCGTTTCTTAACCATTTCCGATCTTCTTTATGCGACGGTTCAGCCATTCCCAAAGCTCGCGGATCTCTTCCGCCGCTTTGCCATTGGGTTCGAATTCCAGCACACCCTGCCCTATCCCTTGAGCATCCTGAAACGCGGTGCGAGTTACGATTTGAACCGGAGCCACTGTGCCGAGCATGCCAAGCCCAACCTGCGCCTCGCGGATTCGTGGACCTCGAGCTGGAGCCTGAGTGAGCACAAATGAGTATGGTTTGCCGAGGCGCTCGATCGTAGCAACCGTGGGCGGAATGGCCTTCATGTCCGCCGGAGACGGACGACAAGGTACCAGGCAAAAGGTTGCGTGCCGAATGGCTGCCGCCGTGGCTGGCTCGTCGCGGCCAGCAGTGTCGATGATGGCCACATCGACATCGGCGCTCTGTGCTCGCTTGAGCACTTCGGACAATTGATTGGCGTTGCTGATGACCAAGCTCGGCTGATCGCCATCCCGGTCTTGATACCAGGCTTCGGAAGTTCGTTGAGGATCGAGGTCGACCAGCAAGGTATGCTGCTTGGCTCTGACGGCAGCCACAGCCAGATTGATGGCGAGCGTCGATTTACCCGCACCTCCCTTTTGCGACACTAGCGCGATAACTTTCAGAACGTCCTCCATCTATGTCGTTTGCGCACTTGTGCAATGGTATATCCGTGTACGGGTACGCCGGGCTAACCGCCTACGCCACTACCAGTTTGTCCGTTTGCAGGTAAACCAGCGACACCCAATTCGGATATCCCAGCACACGGACAGCACGGTACAC
>CAZVBC010000769.1:0-2019 GCA_964625155.1 uncultured Pirellulaceae bacterium | reverse complement strand
ACCACACGGCGAAATTGCAACTGCGACGGGTCGTGTCGATGCTGACTCGGCTGATTCAGCGCACCGATCGCGTAGCCCAAGAAAGAGTCGAGTAGGAGTACGAGTACCGCGATGCTGAGTACGGGTAGGGGACGCCCGGGGCCCGAACCAGGCGTTGCACGCGAGCGGGCAGCGACGTCGGATCTGAAGTCAATGTCTCTCTCGCCCGCCGCGAGAACTTGGTCGTTATGCCACTCTCGGAATCCTGAATGCCGAAACGTGTCTACACTCGCGCGTACGCTTCGGTGCGATTCATGGCACCTGACCTTGATCCCCTTCAGATCACCAAGGCACTTCGGCTACCTCCAGACACCCAATATCGTCGCGGCGAACCGCGAATCAATCGGTCCTCAAAGGGTATCGTCAACGAATACGCTCCGTACCGCTTCGGACTTTGGTCCATGTCGTCTGAACGCTGGGTTGATTCGCCGAGATTGCAGACCCACTTGGAATGGCTGCTCGCTGAACTCGAACCGCGCACAGATGCAATTCTGTCGCTAGACATCGATGGTCTCGAAATCGACTTTTTCTGCTACTCGCTGGGTTCGTCACCGTCGCCCCCATCTCTCCCAAACACTATCATCAGACGTGCCGATCGCCTTCACATCACTGTCGAAATTGACCACTACGATTCAACCAACGACGAATCCGTGACATAACAATGCGGTCAACCGGAGCCGCCGGTCGGGTTGACTTCCACCATCACGGTGACTGGCGGCGGCCCAGTTACCGCGAGCGTTAATTGGCTTAAAGCGACATGCAATCAGGAGACGACCCCAAACGCCGCCGCTTGCCATACGTATTACCCGTGCCTGTCGTTGTCGCAATTGTGCTTTTGCTACTGCCTCTGGTTCCGCTTTTGCTTGCGACCTACTTTGCATACGCCATCGTGCTGCAAATGGTCATTTGGGTTTGTTGGTCGAGTCGTGGTGTCAACGTGCTTCTTGTGTACTCCGATAGCCCTAACTGGCATGGATACATCGAAACCAACATCATTCCGCGATTGCCTTCATCAACTGTAGCGATAAACTGGTCGAATCGCCGCAATTGGAATCGGTTCTCGCTTCCCGTGATGGCGGCCCGATTCTTTGGCGGATCACGCGAATTCAATCCAATGATTGTTGTGTTCCGTCCATTCCACTGGGCAAAGACTTATCGTTTCTGGCAACCGTTCAAAGACTACAAACACGGAAAGACTGAACCACTTCACGCATTGGAGACCAGACTGTTCAGCGATTTGTCACGTGCTGGAATCCCAACGGCCAATTAACCAAGCCATGCACCGGAGTGGCGGTGGCCGGCGTTTCCTGAAATCAATGTTTACTCCCGCCACCCGGTGATGGCTGTCGTTCTGTGGCAAAGATGAACCATGCGTAAAACGACACTAGCGCTCAACTCGATCGTTGTCGTTTTCTTCATCTGCTTCCTTGCTTACACGTTTATCGCACGACAGCATCTTGACGCTCTTGCTCGCGATTTCGTCACCGAGAAGACGCTCGACTACTCGACACCGATCGTCGAGGTCGCCGATGAATCGCTCGATTCACCGTTGGTCAAAAGGTTCCTCTCAGATGACCAAGCAACCGCAATCCGCAGCGAAATCATGGTCTATCAGAACGATCCCGCTGCCTACATTGCCGACTTGACACGGCAGCACGTACGGGATGCTCCGCTGGCAAAAGCCAATCCACTGATCGAAAAGGTCGCTGCAATCAAAAACAAGATACGGACGTTTTACGACAATACGCTGATCGCCTTGATCGCTGACCTTCGCATATTCTCAATTTCAAATTTGATTGCTGGGTTGATCGCCTTTGGTTTGGCATATCGTTCTTCATCCGACATACGGAAACCCATTGTTTGGTTTTCCTTTTTGATGTTTGTTGCCGTACTTTACTGCTCGTATTTGTACGTTGATGATCTCACGTTTTTCCGAATCCTATTTCGTACTCACATGGGTTGGTGGTATGCTGCACTTCT
>CAZVBC010000768.1:0-2020 GCA_964625155.1 uncultured Pirellulaceae bacterium | reverse complement strand
AAGAATCGTGTTAGAGTTCAATTTGACTAAAACAATCCCGCAGCGCTACGGCATATCCGAGCGCTGCGAGATACTTGCAACATAGGTTACTAGTTCGGACTGAATCCACCCGCTGGTAAACCGTCCGCCAAATTGCCAAGCTGTTGGTAAGTGACAAAGTCGATGGTCTCGCCCAAGAAATGGACGCTACCGTCACCCATTCCTACTTGGACGCCGCCGACGTGCATGCTGATCGCACCGTACTTGATACCACCAACTTCACGCGGGTCGGGTGTAGGACTGGTCTTGCGGATTTGATTGATTGGATAGTCAGTCATTACCCACACACCATTTCCTGCTGCCCACGAAGCCCACGGCGAGTAACTTGGAGAACGTTCGCCAAGCGTCAATACATTCGTCGTGCCGTCAACATAGCTGCGGAAGCTGATCGCACCACCCACTGAACTTCGTTCAAATGGGCCATTGGCAGGATTGGAATCAAAGCCTAACCCCTGATAGCCTTTGTAGCACGTCACTGCTGCCGGTCCACCACGACTGACAGGTTGAAACGTGCCGCTTTGTTCTGCTGGCCAGGCCCACCAAGCTGCCAGATCGGAACGCACACCCTGAGTTGGATCGGTTGGGCACAAGAATACGGGAATAATCGTTTGGATCACTCCGTAGTTGCGTGTCAAATTGGTTGCAGTTGGATAGCCGTCCGTAATTTTTACTGCGAAATTCAACTGATTGTACAAATTGCCTTGCTCAAAAAACGGCAGCATTTTTGAGAGAAAGCTGAACCCATTAGTAAACCGGTTTTGCGCAGCGTTTGACGCATCCGCTGCGTTCGCATTTGATGGGAAGACTTTATGCGTGTCCGCATAATTGTGAATTGCCAACCCGAGCTGTTTTAAATTATTGCTACACTGCATTCTTCTGGCAGCTTCGCGCGCTGATTGTACGGCGGGAAGCAGTAATCCAACTAACACGCCAATAATCGCAATCACTACCAGCAATTCGACTAGCGTAAAACCCAATCTAACATCCGACCTCTTCCACATCGCATTCTCCAGACATCTAGAATAGGAACAACCAGACACTATTACTTCTGCCGCTCGCTACGTCGCGTTCGACAGCAAAACCGCACAATCCGGTAAAGCTTCACTCAGTTCCTTCATCTTTTCTATGCTGACTTCCGTTTCATGAATTTTCAATATTTCGAGCTTCTTCAATGACTTGAGCAGATCCGCTCCGACGTCGGGAACCTTGGTACGAGTCAATGTCAACTCTTTTAAATTCGTCATCTGCGAAATCGTGCCTAACCCGACATCCGTAACTGCCGTTCCATCCAAGCTGAGCCTCTCCAAATTGACCATCGACGCTAGTTTAGCAATTCCAGCATCGGTTATTTTTGTGTTGGTTAGGGAGAGAATTCCCAAGTTTTTCAAACTAGAAATGCTGGTTAGCCCAGAGTCATCCACCATCGTATTCGTCAAGTGAAGCGTATACAGATTTCGCAAACCACCGAGCATCGACAATCCGTTAGAAGTAATCTTCGATCCCGACAACTCTAGTTTTTGCAAACTGGTCAGTCCTTTGACCGTTTCAAGCTGTGCATCGGTGTGTTCAGGCGAGACAAGGTAGGCTTCGATTACCTCTTCACTATACTCGGGACCAAATACTTCCGCGACAAACGGCAGTACGATGGGTTGCGTTCTCGCCTGAGCGTTTATTCTTTTCAACTCAGCGATCGCTCTGCGTTGAGAAATTTGCCGTGGCCCGTAAAAAATGGCGAGTACCACGATTGCGATAGCGAGATATCCCAAAACTCTCACAATCAGAGTGAGCGATCGCCTGGGTTGGGCTTGGCACATCTGGTTTTCTTCTGCGTTCAAACCGCTAACTCCCTTGTTGGCCAAATATTTCGTTTGAAAAGAACCGAATCAAACGCGCATTCTCAGCGAAAGAAGAGGAGGATGGTACGTTCCATTACGACCTGCTACCAATAGATGAGGTGTAATGGTATGTTATTCCTCGCTGC
>CAZVBC010000767.1:0-2028 GCA_964625155.1 uncultured Pirellulaceae bacterium | reverse complement strand
AGCGAATGCAATTCTATGCTCAACCCGAACTAGACGAGAAGGTCAATATTCGCGTCCTGCCCGAGGCACCCGATAAACCGGTCGGGCCGAGTCGAATTGGCGACGCAGGAATGAATTTAGCATTCCCTCGTGTATTCTTCGTTGTGGTGACTTACTTTGTGATCAGTTTGGTCATGCAAGCTTGGTCCTGGATCGCGTTTCGTCGATAGGCCCGGCTGCGAACAGACCAATTCGTATGGGACGCATTCAGGTCGCACATTTGCCTCGTGCAAATGAACCGCGTATGCTGATGAAAACTGCAGAATCTTAGATCATTTCTATGAGGTTTACCTAAGTCTCATGAGGAGTGAGTGCTTGTCAATCTCCGCAGGTAACGATCAACGCGACACGTATCGAGAGGCGTGGGTGCTCCGCGCTATATATTCTGAATGGGACGACGATCTGGAGTTACCAAGCCGATTGTTGGGACTGTGTGGAGTGCACTTGTTTGGCTTGTTGGTGTGCATGGGAACTGCCCTGACATTTGTCATCTTGGAAGCTAACTCGAACCCTCCACGATCGATGCTAGAGATGGCGGTACTGGCTGGTCCCTCAGCAGCCATCTTATGCCTGCTCGGAGTGCTGCCGCTCACATCGGATCGACGATTCATGTTTCGGCATACTTGGGCGTTTCTCAATCTCTTGTCATTGATATTCATGATCACCATATTTACCGTGTGCGTCTGGGGTGATTATTCGCTGTGGATTTACAGAAGATGGCGAAGACCCCTTACAAACTACAATGTAGTTTCAGGCATTGTGGCGATTTGGATCTTAGTCATTCCGACGCTGGCGATGTTGCCGCCAATCGGTACGGCAGTATGGGCGAGTCGATACAAATCCTTACATTGGTCGAAGTATTTCTACACGAGTGTTATATTCGCGGGACTGATGGTCGCACTCGCGGTTTTTGCGACTTGCAGGGAGTACCTGTCGACTTTCACTCCATTGATACTGGGCTCGCTTTTATTATCCGCTTGTTTCGTTTCGGGAGCTGTTGTATCGGCTGCGATCGTGTTATACAGCCGGGGAACATATGTCTTGCCGACTGGTGCCGTCGGCTCAATCCGCGATGAGCGTCGTCTCTTCTGGATAGCTCAGTTAGTCATGCTGGCGATCATGCTAGTGGCTTTTTTCTACTCCATTTCATTGGGGCTGCCGGAATTACAGATTCTCGCCGGCGTACCATTTATCTCGGCAACAATGACTTTGATTGCCGCGATTGCTTTGGATGGCATCGGAAAAACGAATTCACCTAAGCACACGTTGGTTGCAAAATTATGTCTTTTGGTAATCTGGATGTTATTAGCCACTAACCTGTTCCACTCCTTTTTCTCGATCGTTGCTGCTGCGCCAGAACCGATGAAGCGCGGGATAATTCTGTGGTCATCTGGCAGCGCTGGTGGAGTGGCGTGTGTGCTTTGGCTTGGGTTAATCACTTCTCGGCTTTGGGGCCGGTTCATTGCTGCATGTTTGCAATTTACGGGAATAATGATAGCAGCGTGCGGAATGTTGTTCGTTTTCGCGCCATGGACCGGCACTTACCATACATCCACCGAGATCCTCATTGCTAGCTGCATCATAACTTTGGTCTTTACCAGTATCTGGTTCCTTGCCACCCGATGGTTGCGCTTGTGCGGCTGGCGTTTCCACGTAACCTAGCCGGATTGATGCGGGCAAGCTGTTGGTAATACTCTCGCGCCAAGAGCAAGCAACACAGCCAACGGAGCAACCACGATATCGCCCAATATTGTTACTTCAGAAAATGCAGTGAGTGACTCGATGTGGTCCAGTTTTCGATTTACTTCGGGCCGACAAACTAGTGTATGGCAACTACCCAACTCAGGTAGCTTTGCCTTCCAGCGTTAGAATTTTTGCTTAACTCGACCCGAGTTTTGTTATGAGCTAGCGGCCTAGTGCCACGGCACTTGTGAGCAGAATCGAAGTAAATCTGGGATGGAATCCGAATGACTCTGATCTCTGAAGCGG
>CAZVBC010000766.1:0-2029 GCA_964625155.1 uncultured Pirellulaceae bacterium | reverse complement strand
GGTCCAGCATTGATTTGGATGCTTCCACTCTACTTGGAATCGCATCTACACATTTTTGGTGTCAGTGAAATTGCTGACACAGCTGAAGCGATGCATGTTGGTCAAATTCTCTCGGGTCGCGTTGCGCGCATAGCGTACCAATCTTGGCAGATCTGAGCCGACTCAAATCGTCGGTGATCGTCTCATGCACCGACCAATTGAGCCTCTAAACAGTTTTGAATGCACCGCTACCGGTGCAATCACAACCCTATCGCAGCGATTGCTGTAGCCACTAGTTTTTACATGCATTTGTAATTCATGCTTCTTCCTTGGGAATATGGTGTACGTAATCTGGCTCGACGGCCAGTTCGAACGGCATTGACCATGATGGCTCTCGCAACAGTCGTCATGTTAGTGTTCGTCGTCGTCGGCTTTATCCGTGGATTGGAACAGTCATTAACAGTAAGCGGCGATGAGAATGTCGTTCTCGTTTATTCCGTCAACTCGGAAGAGAACATCGAAAACTCATCGATCGCAGCCAGAACTCCTGCGCTGCTTACAGCCAGCGTGGACGGGACCGTAAACCGATTTGGACTAACTCATGCGTCGCCCGAGTTATATGCAGGAACTCGCGTGAAGAGCGACAGTAATGAAGGAGGCCTTGGCTTGGTTCGCGGAGTTACTCTTGCCGCTCCGCTCGTTCGGCGGTCAGTCCGACTGATTGAAGGCGAATGGCCGCATGAAGGCGAAGTAATCGTTGGCCGGTTAGTGGCTGCCAAACTGGGAAGTGACGAGTCGTCACTGACCGTCGGAAAGAGCATTGAATTTGAAGGCCGAACTTGGCGCATCAGTGGTCGATTCGCGGCCGGTGGCGCAGCCTACGAATCGGAGATTTGGTGCCGATTGTCTGATTTTCAAACGGTGAGCAAGCGTCAAGACATTAGCTTGGTCGCGCTTCTACTATCGCCCAATAGTTCGCCCGCTGAAGTCGAACTATTTTGCAAGGAGCGAACTGACTTAGAGCTACGAGCGATACGCGAAACCGATTACTACGCGACTTTGCAACAACACTACAAACCGGTTCGGTTGCTGGCTTGGCTGGTCGTTCTATTGGTATCAGGTGCTGGGATTTTTGCTGGACTCAACATGATGTATGGAGCAGTTGCTGGACGTGTCCGCGAAATCGCCACGTTGCAAGCGATCGGCTACCGCCGGAGAGCGATCCTGTTCAGTTTGATCCAAGAAGGTGTTTTGTTGGCATCTACTGGTTCATTGTTTTCAGGTGTTGTTGCATTGACGTTACTCAACGGCATGGCCGTTAGATTCACGATGGGTGCATTTACATTACGGATCGACGGCGTAGCCATATTGATTGGTTGCGGTGTCGGTTTGTTATTGGGTGTCGTGGGTGCGTTGCCCCCGGCACTGAAAGCGCTGCGAGCTGAAGTCGCAGCTAGTTTAAAGGCAGTTTAAGTTTAGTGTTTTTCAATTAGGGAGAGTTGTTATGAGAATTCTGAGTTGCATCACGTTGGTCGTGTTGGCGTTGGGTTCGATTGGTTGCGAATCGAAGGTAGCCAGCAAACCAGCAGCCAGTGGCGCACAAGCGTCGTCATCCTATTTAGTGCAGAATGAGCCGGAAGGTGCTGTACCTGTGGGAGAAGCTCGAGCAAAAGCAGAAGATGGACAAGAAGTCACTTTGGTTGGTCTCATCGGCGGATCGAGTAAGCCGTTCGTCGAAGGGCTAGCAGCTTTCACGATCGTCGATCCGAAGGTGCCCTACTGTGCGGCGAACGAGGGCTGCCCAACTCCATGGGACTATTGCTGTCAGACCGACGCGGTCAAAGAGAACATCGCCACCGTCAAGATCGTAGATGATGCTGGCAAGCCAGTCAGCCAAAGCGCGCGAGAGATTCTGAATGTCAAAGAGCTCGCTACGGTTGTTGTCAAAGGTAAAGCCAAACGCGACGACCAAGGCAATCTAGCAGTAGCTGCTAATCAGGTGTTTGTTCGGCCAGGAAAGTGACCATGCTCAAAGCTCCTTTGGACCTCA
>CAZVBC010000765.1:0-2030 GCA_964625155.1 uncultured Pirellulaceae bacterium | reverse complement strand
CCATGCAACAGGCTGGTCGGCATGTCCGTCGAGGAATGTGTTGGCTAATTGCGTTTGGGAATCATAATCGGCACGCGAACAGCCTTCGATACACGGTCCCAAACAAGTGCGAATTTCGAAACGAATGCATCCAGGACGCCGATCGATTTCGAACAGCCGCAATTGATCGGTAAAACCGAATGGCTGGCGACTGCTACAATCCCGCAATTTGTAATAACGATTGAGCACTTCGACAGCATGAGCCGCTCGCGCAGCGCCCTGAAACGGGCCTACACAGGCACTCGCTTTCGGATCGAACTGGCGAGCAGTATACAAATGCTCAACCGGTGAGTGTCCTAGACATACATACACAGGACGCTGGCGTTGCGGTAAACCCTGGACATTGAAGCGAGGCAGCCAGTGTCGAATCAGGTATTGCTCGCGCAATAGCGCTGCAAACTCGCTGGGCTGAGATTCCCATACGATTGATGCAGCGGATTGAATGATGCGACCTGATTTGTCATCTTCATTGTGTGGTAGAAAATAACTGAGCAACCGGTTGCGCAGGCATTTCGATTTTCCCACATAAATTAACCGTCCAAGCAAGTCGATCATCCCATACACACCCGGGACTTTCGGCGCTAAACTACGTACCTGACTGCGGAGCGAATCTGCGCACTCCCCTTCGATTCGCACCACTCCCGTTCGGTTAAATGGTAATAGCGAATCGCTTCCAAAATCTGAAAAGCTGGAGTCCTCCCAAGTTGCTTCCATGCTTGCGATCTCTTTCACTGTGTTAGATCCCGTCCACCAACTCCTCAGGCCAGTCGAAATGCACAATATGCACTTGAGGCTCGTTAGGTCATAAGTTACCAGATTTGATGTGGCGGGACTTTGATATGCAGTGACTTATTTCCGAACGAACTCATGGTCGATCTTAGCTTGCCGAACGGAACAACGTTGAGTTCCGAGAAAGAGATTATTGCAGAATTCGCTAACGCGAATCAAGGCACTTGTGACTTAAGTTTAAAGAGTGTTTTGGCAACTATTCCCAGACCGATTAGCCTGGGCAGGTACAAATCTGATATTGACGTGAGTAATGGATGCGCAGTTTTTGTTCCGCGTGAAGTGCCCCGATAGGGACAAAATGTCGATAGCATGTATGGTAAAAGTCACCCAACGTCCCGTTCGGGACAAAATTTGATTAGATGGGTGACTCACGCGAACATCATGTCCCTTACAGGACGAGGACCCAACGGCACGCTTGCGCAGCTATCGCCTCGACCAATCGCGTGGAACGAAACTTGCGCAAGCAAATTCTCCTGCAATACCAGATTTTTAACGCTCCGCGATTAAACTCGTTGAATTTGCCCCGTTTACCGCACCCTTGGTCATGAGGCTACTGCGGAATTCTCGGTCGAGCTGCGGTCTGTGGTCTTGGGCTGGGAGTCGGAGGCCAAGCTGTTTGCTTCGGCAGATTCGAGTACTGACGGAGGCAAAAGTTGGCCCCAGCGTTTGAGGCGGTAGCTGCGAATGCAATACAAAGAAATATAGTACGACAAAATCCCTAAAACGCCGCCAACTGCTACGCATCCTAAGCACAGTGGAGCGGCAATGTCTTTGAGTTTCCCACCCCACATTTGGATAATCTGGAGATAAGACATGTCGGGTGAGGGTGCCAAACTGGATATCCAATTTGTATCGGCGACTGGTTGCCCCAACAACTTACATCCAACCCAGTAGCATGGATAATAAACTGGTACCAAGGTGGCCGGATTGGAAATCCAAACTAGTGGCGTCCCAACCCATGGATTCGCCCTAAATAACCACGCTAAAAAAATGACGATCATCATCTGAAAGCCAATCGTCGGTGTAAAAGTCACAAACATCCCGATGGCAATCCCCAAAGCCAAGCGATGTGGTGGATCGTCTGCATGCAGAATATTGTGGAGACAGAAATTGCGAGTTCGTTCCCAATAACTTCGCAATTTCGCACTCAGTATTTTCATTTTTCAATGCCCCAAGTATCTCGGTGGCTGGAATCACGAAAT
>CAZVBC010000764.1:0-2037 GCA_964625155.1 uncultured Pirellulaceae bacterium | reverse complement strand
CGCCTATTACAAAAACCTGGATGATGCCCGTGCCAGAGCCGAGCAATCGATCAAGGACTTGCAAGCTCTTGCGCAAGACATTAAGCAGAATGCGAAATTCAGTTTCGGACTTCATCAGAAAGTCGCGGATCTCAGCAAGGACTTGTTGGATTCATTTCCTTCGTCCTTGGTACGCATCACGCCGGTCAAAGATAACAAAGAGCAGTGGAGCGGTACGTTCAGGAAGCCGATAGCCGTTGAAACGAAAAGTCTAATTCCGCTCGACCTCAATGTGGATGCGAAATCCGTCGAGGGCGTGTCGGCCGCGCCAGTGCGCGTTGCGATCGCCGGAAACGAACAGCTCAAGTTGGTGTTCTCGCTAGGCACACTGCGGTACATAACGTTTGAAGAAGAATTGAATGACTATGGTTTTGCCTTCCCGTTTCCACTGGAACAGCGTGGCGGAAATCAGGAATTGCAACTTTACGCGCGGCCAATATTTTCTGCGGACAACAGTGAGTTCTCGGTTGAAATGGCCATGCACGAAAAGAACCAGCGCAGCGACTTTACTCGCAGGCCTGAATTTGCCGTACTCGAGTTACGCCTGCCGGATAGCCAACGCAGTTTTCATTTTTGGGATTTCAGTTATCAGAGCCGCCACTATCCGATTTTGAGCTTTCCTGCAGTCCGACTCGAGCCAGCAGACCGGCGGTTCGAACTCGACTGTTGGTTATGTGTCGCAAACCCCGCCGAGCTTGGTCTTTCTGCCGACTTTTTGATTCCTCAAAGTCGCGCGGCGAACGTATTTTCCGTGGCCGTCAAAAGCCCCAATGCCGAGCGCAAGTTTGTAATTGCACGAGGAGTCACCGCATCCACGCGCACGTATTCGGAAACCCGTGATGGTATCCGCGAGACACATCAGTTCAAATTGGAACGCAACTCCAAGTCCTACTTGGTACCGTTCACGAAACTCAGTGAATGGACCGACTCAGGTAAAGTTTTGCACTATACGTTACCCAGCCAATTCCTCCCCAACTGATGGCACAGCAAGAGACACCGAACATGAAAAACAGGAACGGTGAAATGATCAAAATCTTCTTTCCGGGCGTGGCGAGTTTGAGTTGCCTGCTAGTTTTTTTTGCTAATTTCGCCACCGCTGTGCTTGGTTTGGAGCGACCGGAGGTCGAGTTCAAGATTTTTCAGTTCCCCGCTGACAAGATTCCCAGGATTGATGGAAATGCGGACGATTGGTCGATCGTGCCCAAGTCGTATGTAATTGGTTCTGACCAACTCAAGGAGACTGTCAAGGGAATCGGCGATGGCCGCGACCCAAAAAACCTAGACGTTTCAGTTACCGTTGGTTGGGTCAAGGGCATGAACCAACTCTATTTTCTGTACGAAGCGTACGACAATTACTGGGACTTTGCTGCTACCGATTTACACAACGATATCTTCGAAGTCGTTGTGGACGGCGATCTTTCGGGCGGTCCATTGATTCGGCAAATGCACCCAGTGGAGAGCTTGCGGAACAAACTGGAAACTCATTTCGCGTTCCATGGAATCCATGCCCAGAACTATCACATTTTTACTCCGGCGGAAGGTAAAGACTGGGCCATGGTGTGGGGCAGCCAGCCGTGGATCAAGGACCTGCCGTTTGCTAACGCAGCCGCCAAATACAATTTTCGGCACGGCGAAAGTGGCCGCCTGGTTCTGGAGTTCTTCATCACTCCGTTCGACTATGCTCCTCCAGCATCATCGCGAGCCATCGCCACGCAATTAGTTGAGGACAAAATCATTGGGTTGTCGTGGGCGATCTTGGACTACGATGACGATCAGTCGAAATCGTACAGCGCCTTTTGGAATCTCTCACACAAGACCACGATGTACGGAAATGCTTCCGATCTGGTTGCATTTCGGTTGATGCCGTTGGAGTCCGGTTTGCGCAAGCCGATCGACGCAGATTGGTCGTTTCAGGTCGTGGACAATTCTGCAAGGACGGTTGCGTTTCGTGATCGCTCCTATGGCAACATCACTTCGTGGAAGTGGGATTTTGGTGAC
>CAZVBC010000763.1:0-2043 GCA_964625155.1 uncultured Pirellulaceae bacterium | reverse complement strand
TGGGCTCAGGAGCAAACGCACGTACCGTACCTCGTTTCGGTGGTCGTGGGGGAATTTGATGCACTCGAGCAGAGCTGGGACGGTATTCCCGTCGTGTCGTACGTACCTCGAGGACGCCTGGCCGATGCGGCTCGTTCGTTTGAAAAAACGCCACTGATGATGAAGTACTTTTCCGAGCAGATCGGGTTTCGTTATCCCTGGCCGAAGTACGCTCAGATTTGCGTCGACGAATATGAATGGGGCGGTATGGAGCATACATCGGCGACGACTCTAAACCTCGAGACGCTGCACGATGAACGCGCTCATCTGGATGTGGAAAGTGTAGGCTTGGTCGCCCATGAATTGGCCCACCAATGGTGGGGTGATCTGGTGACCTGCAAAGATTGGGGCGAGCTCTGGTTGAACGAGAGTTTTGCCACCTACTTCGCATCGCTGTGGACGGAACACGATGCGGGCTGGGACGAAGCGGCTTGGCAGCGAATGGGCGAGTCGGCAGCGTATCTTGATGAGGATAAAAGGGTGCGTCGTTCGATCGTCAACTATCGCTACAACAGTCCCGAGAACATGTTTGATCGCCATTCCTATCCCAAAGGTGCTCGTGTGCTGCACATGCTACGCTTTGAGTTGGGTGACGAGATGTTCTGGCGAGCACTCCAGCGGTATGTCAGCCTGAATCAGCATCGTGCCGTCGAAACGGCTGACTTGCGAATTGCCGTGGAGGAGTCGACGGGTGTCGGTATGAACTGGTTCTTTGATCAATGGGTCTATCGCGGGGGGCACCCTGAATTCCAGGTTGAGTGGAACTGGGACGAAGGGACTCGCACGGCGACGGTTCAGGTAAAACAGCTGCAGAAGGTCGACGACACGACACCGCTATTTCGAACCAGTGCAGAAATTGAGTTTGCATCGGCGTCGTCGACAACTTCCCGGCGAGTGCACATTCAAAAGGCCGAGGAGACTTTTCATTTCCAGTTAGAAGCGAGGCCAGACCGCGTCTGTTTTGATCCGCAGGATTGGATCTTGAAGACGCTCAAGTTTGACAAGTCCAAGCAGGAATTATTGAATCAACTTTCAAACGACAAACATGTGATGGTCCGAGTCCAGGCCGTCCGCGGACTTGATGTTTTCTCACAGGACGAAGATGTTGTGGCAGCATTACGGCGGGTAGCCAAGAGCGACGTGTTCTGGGGCGTCCGTCATGAAGCAGTGCAGTTACTGGCAAAAAAGAGTACTGCCGATGTTCAGGCAACTCTATTGGAGGTTGTTCGCGCCGATTCGAAGTCGATGGTTCGTCGTGATGCTGCAAAGGCACTAGGTAGTTTCGTTCACGACGATGTCAAAGAAACACTGCGGTCCTTGATAACGACCGATCCATCGTACTACGTAGTTGCTGAATCTTTGCGATCCTTGCGGAAGGTCGACCCGGAGCACTGCGAGCCAGAGTTGCTTGCGGCCCTGTCGGTCTCCAGCCACAACGAGGTGGTCTTGCGCGCGGCGGTCGAAGGACTCGTTGAACGTAAATCGATGTCGGGTGCTGATCAGATCGCCGAGTTACTCAAGCAGCCGCAATCTCCCGAGCGAAGAGTGGCTTGTGTTTCGGCGTTAGCCCAGCTGAAGCCCGCAGACAGTAGTTATCAGGAACTGTTGCGTGGTTTGCTCGACAACCAAAGACGCAACGTGAGGCGCGCGGCAGTCGATTCGTTGGTAGAGTTGGGTTCCCCCGCCTCGATTGGTTGGCTGCAAGAGCGACGAAGCAAAGAGATAATGCCATCGGCTGTGCTGGCGATCGACCAGGCCGTGGAACGATTGCGTGGTAAGCAACAAGACGTCGTTCAGCTCCGTAAAGAACTGGATGAACTTCAGAAGCAGAACCGTATGCTTGAAGAGCGGTTAAGGAAGCTCGAGCTACTTAAGACGAGTCCGTAGCACTAAACGGTTCTTCTGCTACCGGCAAACACATCCGTAATTGACGAATGCCCACGGCTTGTCCAGCGATTTTCTGGGCCTAGTTTATTTTACTCTTGCTCTATTTCGGTTTGCGCG
>CAZVBC010000762.1:0-2046 GCA_964625155.1 uncultured Pirellulaceae bacterium | reverse complement strand
ACGCCTTCCGCTTACTCGGTGCGTGCTATTCAACAACTTCAATTCGGCAACTTGGTACTCGTCTCAAAACAATTTGCTGGACCTCGTTTACGTCACAACGTATCTCCACTGCCAAGATAATCAAACCGCTAGGAACGAACGTGGAACCCGATCTCAATTTCCCTCAAAAAAGTGCGAAACTCGAACTGAGACGTTTTAAAAGCTATTGCGACTTCTGTCGGGAAAGAGGCTGATTCGGGCATTACTACTTTAGACCACGTCGCTCGAGACCGTTAGAAAGTGACCTGCCAACTCAGCAGTGGTCGAATTCAACTCTCTTGCAAGAAGCTTGAGTGAGCTTCGGACGACCGAAAGGGACCTTTATGCAGTCGGAGAAATCCATGATGCACGATCTGATTCTGGCAACGATTCCAATGGATTTTCAAAGCTTGGGGCAGGCCCTGCTCGGAACAGCAGCATTCGGGCTGCTGGGAATCGTGCTCATGATTGCTGGCTTCAAGCTCTTTGAAATCATTACCCGCAAGCTCGATATCGAAAAACAGCTCGACAACCAAAACATGGCGGTGGGCATCGTCGTGGGATCATTGTTGTTGGGCATAAGCTTGATCGTAGTCGTCTCGATGATGTAGTTCAGTTTGGCTTGGGGAGTGATACAGCCGTGAAGCGCAGTACGAAAGTTGCATTGACTTTACTTGTTCCAGCTATGACGGCGTTTGGTTGCGGCAGCCAGACGAAGACAGCCCAGTTTCCCGCAACCGCGCAGCGCCAGGGAGCTGCAGCATCGACGAAGACCATGACAGTAGCCTGTAAAAACGGCCACAGTTTCCCAGTCGATTACACGAAGGCTGGACAAACGGTACGCTGCCCCCAGTGCGACCAGGCCGTGAGCGTAACTGCGAAATCTAGTTTGACGTCCACGCACAATTCCTATAGACCGGGGTGGACGTTTCTCTCGTGGTTTGGTGGTTATGGTTCGCGGACCGGATCTTACTCTTCACCAACGTCGACGCCGCCGAGTACTTTTTCAAATGGCAGTCATGTGTCCACCCCAAATAACGTTTCCAGCAACAGTCACGTGTCGCGGGGCGGATTTGGTCGCACAGGTTCTTTTTTCTCGGGAGGATCGTAATGCGCCGTGTTAGCGCTCAACCCCGCGCGAACTGGTGTCGCGAGGTGGAAGACCTCGGGTTCACCTACCACACGATCGACGGCGACCTCTATTGGGATGAATCTGGCTGGTACGAGTTCTCGCTCGCGGAGATCGAGGAAATAGAAGCTGCCACCAATTCGTTGCAGGAGATGTGCCTGACAGCGGTACAGTTCGTTCTCGATCAGGATCGGTTCGACGAGTTTCGAATACCGCGCGACTTTCGCCAGTGGATCCGCGACAGTTGGGACGGCGACGAGCCAACTATGTACGGACGCTTTGACCTCGCCTGGGATGGTCGGAGGGCTCCAAAACTGCTCGAGTACAATGCCGACACTCCGACGGCGCTGTTCGAAGCGGCCGTCGTGCAGTGGCAATGGCTACAATCTGTGCATCCTGGGCTGGATCAGTTCAATAGCCTGCACGAGCAATTAATCGACGCCTGGAAATATCTGCGCGATCGTGGGATGACCTGCATAAGCTTCGCGGCTACCGAGGGACATGAGGAAGATTTCGGTAACAGTACCTATCTGCGGGACACTGCGGCCCAGGCGGGGATCGCTACGGAATACCTCGATATGTCGGACATTGGCTACGACTGGCACTACAGATCGTTCGTGGGCATAGACGGACGTCCGATCGACAGCCTGTTCAAGCTTTATCCGTGGGAGTGGATGATCGGCGAAGAGTTTGCGCGCTACCTACTCGTGTCGGGGACGCGGTGGATCGAGCCACCTTGGAAGATGCTGCTTTCTAACAAAGCCTTACTGGTCGTCTTGTGGGAGCTGTTTCCGGACTGCGAATACTTGTTGCCAACGGCCTGGCATCCGCTGCCCGGGGACTATGTGCGCAAGCCGATACTGTCGCGCGAAGGGAGTAACATTCAAGTCGTCCGCAAC
>CAZVBC010000761.1:0-2049 GCA_964625155.1 uncultured Pirellulaceae bacterium | reverse complement strand
ACCATTGCTCAGAAGAGATCTGACTACCCGAAAAGGCGCCTGTGTCCTGCGGAACAAGACTCGCCCAGTCGAAACGCCTGATTGGGCGCGGGCCATTTGGTTGATTGGGAGAAACTCCTTCGATCGAAACGCAGTTGTTTTCAATTGCTTCTAACAGGTGTGATTTTCCTGCTCCGTTTACCCCAGTCAGAATAGTGAATGACGGCAATTCAATCGGAGAAGATGGGCCGATGGATTTGTGTGCTCGGTTGAAAACAAGCTTCATATAGAAAAACCCGCTCTTCCTGATCGTATTCTGAAGTTTGAACCAGATTAACCTGCGTCTGAGATCAGAATTGTCCCGTCGGTCATTCCTCTCCGCAATCACACTTTTCGGAGGCTTTTTCCGAAAATCGCATCGTCCACTCGCCTAGTTTGCGTGTAACCCTACAGATAGAGACCTGTTTCTTTCGGTCTCGCTCGATACCCGGTTGTTAATCAAATCGACGGCTAGTTCGTAGAAACCGGTGATTTCGGGCTTCACATTGCCTCTGTTGGGAGATTGCTATGCCGAAGGTCCGCGCTGTGGACGAGATGAATGAAACCGGGCTGCAAGCTGAGCTCGTTTCGCTGCTCGCGGATGGCGTCATACGCTACATGCAAAGCGAACAGTTCGCGATCGACCACGCAGATCGCGATTTCGATACAGATTTCGAGACAGCTTGCCTTGAGGTTCCTGCCAAACCAGTGCTCTCTGTGACTAGTCGAGTTAACGATCGATAGGTCTTTTTCAAAAAGGAGAGCTTTCAATGGCAATCAACGTCGCCAAAGAGGTCGCAACGCTCCGGCACATGACCGTGTCGGAGCTACGTGATCGGTACCACGAAGTGTTCGGCGAGGACACCAACGCTCGCAACAAACAGTGGCTAATCAAACGGATCGCTTGGAAACTACAAGCCAACGCGGAAGGGGACATCTCTGAACGCGCTCGGCGATTGGCTCACCGGATCGCGATAGAGACAGACATAAGAACGTCGCTGCCACGAGTGACCAGGCCGGCCACCATAGAAACGTTGGAAACGGCAACGACCACGATTTCGCCGCCTGCCGACAATCGGATTCCATTGCCTGGGGCCAACTTAGTCAAGAACTACAAAGGGCGCAGCATCCAAGTCATGGTGCGACCAAATTCATTTGAGTTCGAAGGGACTCAATACAAGACACTCACGGCTATAGCTCGAGTCGTCACAGGGCAAAAGAACATCAACGGATTTCACTTCTTCGGACTACGCAAAGCGGAGGCTGCTCAATGAATAAGGATAAAGAAATACGAAAGCTCAACTGCGCCATCTACACTCGCAAATCGACCGAGGAAGGGCTCGACCAGGATTTCAACACGCTCGATGCCCAACGTGAATCAGCCGAGTCTTACATCAAGAGCCAAGAAGCCGAGGGCTGGGTTTGCCTTCCCGATCATTATGACGATGGAGGTTTTACTGGCGGCAATATGGATCGCCCTGCATTGAAACGCCTACTCGCCGATATCGAGGCCGGCAAAGTCGACTGTATCGTGGTCTACAAGGTAGACCGTCTCAGCCGATCGCTCATGGACTTCGCCAAGATGCTCGAAGTCTTCGAACGTAAGAGTGTTGCCTTTGTAAGTGTTACCCAGCAGTTCAATACTACGAACTCAATGGGCAGGCTGATGCTAAACGTGCTCCTGTCCTTCGCTCAGTTTGAACGCGAGATCATCTCGGAACGAACACGAGACAAGATGGCGGCCGCTCGTCGCAAAGGCAAATGGGGTGGCGGCTTGGCTCCGCTCGGTTACGACAACGATCGCGAGGGTCGCAAGATCGTGGTCAATGAAGACGAGGCCGCACAGGTCCGTGGAACCTTCGAGCTGTATCTCGAGTGCCAGTCGATCATTCAGACAATCAAAGAAATTGATCGACGGGGATGGAAGAACAAGCTGACGGTTACTAAGAGCGGCAAAGAACGCGGTGGCCGCCACTTCGACAAGAGTTCGCTGTTCAAGCTGCTCACGAACGTCGCGTACCTTGGCAAAGT
>CAZVBC010000760.1:0-2056 GCA_964625155.1 uncultured Pirellulaceae bacterium | reverse complement strand
GTATCGAATTTGCCTTCGTTGATCTTGGCAAAACCTTGTATCACTGACTTATCCGAGCCCTCAAAGGTGATGGCTCCGCGCTTAACGGGCTTGCCCTTGAAGGTCACTTCACCCGAAATGTCGTAACGAGGAATCTCGCCGGTGCCACATCCAACGAATGTGAATAAACCAACTAGCCACCAACTTCGGTTGTACATTGATAATCTCAACTCCATGAACCGACTTTTTCTGCATTTGCTGAACTGATGCATTGCTTCGTCTTTCAAAAAACTCGCTCAGAACTGCCCTATGACATTACCATCGTCACGCAGGTACAAGTTTTGATAAACGTGGCTGGCATTGAGAGATTTCATTCGATCCTGCAGTAGATTCATGTCGTAATTCACACTTGCAAGCAAGTTCGTGAAACTGTCGATCGAGCTGGGAATGAAATGCACCGATCCGTCGCAAAACACGACGTTGACGCCGCCTGGGTGATTGCTAGACAACGCCCACTTGGTCGTGACGTGACCGGCCCAAGCTGTGTTGGGTGGAAACGCCGCGCGAAAATGCGAACAGAAATTCGATCCGACCAAGCCGGGCCAAATGCTCCCCGCACTTAACGGCGCGCTGGTTCGCAAAGCTCGTTCGCCATAATAAAATGTATTGCTCAAGCCATCGGTAATTGATGAGAAGGCGATGGGCACCAATCCTCCAGCAGCGTTTTGTCCTTGCACATGAGACTGCGAAACCGCGTCGCTCACCAAATAATTTGAGGTACCGTAACCGCCAGTCACATTCGGATTCACCGCTGCGCCAGCGTCTGATGGACATCGAAACATTGGCAAAGGTTGAGCCAATAGTGGCTGCGTTGCGACCGTGGGCATGTTGCTCTCCAGCAGATTATCACCACCGATCGGATTGAGCGCACGGTATCGATTCGACTCTTCGTAAAATGGCATCAAGGCTACGTTGCAACCCCATCTGCCACGAAGCGCCGGTCCTGGCAGACCAGCGACATTTCGCGTTCCAAAAAACTCTGGCGGAATTTTCTTGTACACATCGACGTAGTTGTGCATCGCCAAGCCAATTTGTTTCAGGTTGTTGGTGCACTGCATGCGCCGAGCCGCTTCTCGCGCGGCTTGGACGGCTGGTAATAGCAAGCCGACCAGCACTCCAATGATTGCGATCACCACCAGCAGCTCAACTAATGTAAACGCTCGTCGCTGAGGACTCGGGATCGGCCGAACTGGTCCCATCTGAATGTGACTCATCGAATACCTCCTTAGCCAGAACTTGCGAAAGGAAACGAAAGGAATTTCGTGTGGCAAACCTAATGCACCAAACTTTCATAATGAAAGGGCAATGTACCGCCAGGCATACCCCTCTTCAATAGCATCAGTGAAAAAGTTGCAAGACATAAGATGAGGTGCTACAAAGAACCAAATTACTGGGTGGGTGGTCTAACGCAGGGAAAGCGCGGCGTGCAGATCGTCGAGTTTGTTTCCGGTAATCCCAACTTAGAAACTGGGGTTAACTCAGCCATTCGAAATCCAATTACGGCTAAACACAGACAGTTATGAGTTCGTTAATTAGCGAAGATTCGGAATCTCGCACTATTCTCGAAAACGTCAGTTGGGAAAGCTTCGTTGCATTAGCAGATGCGCGTGAAGGCAGCGTTCCACGCATGACCTACAACGAAGGAGTTCTGGAATTGATGAGCCCGAAACGAAAACACGAGAATTTTGGTCGCCTAATTGGACGGATGATCGAAGCGTACTCAGAAGTCAAAGGGATCGAAATCCTAAGCGTGGCTTCGGTTACAGTGAAGCGCAGCGAACTCAGGAAAGCTTACGAGGCGGACGAGTCCTACTACGTAACGAACATCGATCGAGTACTTGCGAACGAAGAACTTGATTTCGAAGTGGACCCGGCGCCAGATCTGGTGGTAGAGATTGAGTTCACGTCATCCGCCATCGACAAAATGGAGCTATTTGCGGCCATGCAGGTACGCGAAGTCTGGCGGCATGACGGCACGTCAGTCCAGTTCTATCGCTTGGTAAACGGGCAATACGAT
>CAZVBC010000759.1:0-2058 GCA_964625155.1 uncultured Pirellulaceae bacterium | reverse complement strand
AGCCAATACGAAAACATCGATTGCATTGGCAGGAATAAAATCGGTTGTGCTTGCGTTCTGTGGGAGTTCTGGTCGGCGCACGGGTTGCAAAGACCACCAGTCTCGCCCAGCACGTTGGTCCGTGGTTAATTCATATGGATCCAAATCTCTCCCTGAGGGCCAGAATGCCCCTTGAGAGATCCAATTCGACAGGATCGTGATGTCTTCAGCGGACAGATTCTGCGATGTGCCTTTCTTGGCTGGCGGCATTTCCCCTGCCACGATTTTGCTCAGCAATCGGCTGTGTGCTGGTCTTCCAGGAGCAATTAGGTACTCGCCATCGATCGCTCGGAAAACCGACTCTTTGTTGCTGAGCACAATCTCACCAGCCGCAACGTGCTCATGGTGGCACTCTAAACATCGAGCAATTAACAATGGGGCAATTTGCCGTTCGAAATCAATCTTATCGTCGCATACTGCCGGAGCTTTGTGGCCAATAATTGTGTACCATACGACCAAGCAGAAAAATACGCCCAACCAGTTATTCGCTACAAGCTTCATCGTTACCAGCATGCTACATAGTTAGAGTTTATGACTCATCTCGTTAATCATCGCTCCAATCACACTCATCCCAAGACTGTGCGCGGAAAAATGGGACGATGAGGCTTCGTCGCCAACGCAAGCTGCTCCCAAACTCTACGCGGTATTAACAAAGCCTGGAATCAAGATAGTGGCGTCCAGCCGAAGTGTCTACTTTATCAAGCAGTATAACCAAACAAGCGTGGCAGCGCAGCAAAGTCTCCCTTCTACTGAACGGACCGAGCAAGAGTTTGGGCAGGACCATTCTCGTCTGCCACCCTCATGTTTGGCGTTACAAGTACGCTCAATCAATCGCAATAGGGAGCCGCTTCTCCTCGGAGTTCGGCCAGTGCGTTTCCAGCAGCTCGCTGCTCAGCCTCTTTTTTGTTGCGAGCCCATGCGGCGGTAAACCTGCGGGAGCCAATTTCTGCTTCGATCTGAAACTGTTTGCTATGATCAGGCCCGCGTTCGCCAATCAACTTGTAACAAGGGGCAATTCCATGTTCACGTTGAGCCAATTGCTGCAGCGCCGATTTATAATTCCCGATCGTGTGCTCCTGCAACGCAATGGAGAGCTCCTCCTTGAGTGCCTCGATGATAAATTCGCGCGCCGGTTGTAGTCCGCCGTCAAGATAGATCGCAGCAATCACGGACTCAAATACATCGGACAACAGACTGCGCGGCACACCGGCAGTCGATTGCATCCCCTTGCCAAGTATCAGGCACTCTTCGAGTCCCAGCTTGCGACTAATTTTGGCACAACAACGTCGTGAAACGACCACGGACTTGATTTGGGTCAGTTCGCCTTCCAAGTATTCCGGGTGTTCCGCAAATAACCACTCACAAATGCAAAAACCAAGTACAGCGTCTCCCAGAAACTCAAGCCGCTCGTTGGATTGCAGCCGGTTGACTGCTCCTGATGAATGGGTCAGGGCGCAGACCAATATGTTCTGGTCTCGAAACGTGTACCCCACTCGCTCTTGGCAAAGCGTGACTTTTTGTTCGACAGTAAGATTAGGCAATGGTGTTTGATTATTCATCCTATTCCTGAAACGCTGAATTTGCCATTCAACGTAACAGTTCACAGGAAGAGTATAAAACCACTCGTATTCCGGCCGTCAAGGAACTTCAGTGTATTCCAGACTCACCCTGTGAACGGCTACATGCTTGTGATCGATGAATCACCTCAATGAACAAACCTTACAACCGTAACCTCTGTTCAACAAGGGATGGTATGGTGGGGAGCTTATACACATTGTGGGTGATTGTCAACGACTTCACTTACTCCCTAAACGGGTTTTTGCAGCGTTGTGGTGACGTCCGGCGAAGCGACCAGATTCTGTGAGCTACGTTCTACTGGCGGGGATTTTGTAACCAATTCAAGCCACGCATAGCATCCAGGCAATTTCGTCAATGGGCTGGGTTACCACAGCCACGTGCGAACCGTTTTACTACACCACGAGCTTTTTGTTGGTCCGGAAACATGTCGGTAACCTTACC
>CAZVBC010000758.1:0-2060 GCA_964625155.1 uncultured Pirellulaceae bacterium | reverse complement strand
GGGGTTATTTTGGACGCTGAGGTGGACGGCTGTAGCCGATTTTCTCAAGTGCGAGATAAACCTCTTCCAAAGTTTTTTCCCCAAAATTCGAAATACTCAGTAACTCGCTAGGCGTGCTCTTGAGCAAGTCTCGAACGGTAAAGATCCCTCGCTCTTCAAGGCAGTTTGTGGTTCGCACCGTCAAACCGATTTCGGCAGTACTCAGTTCTAGCCTTTCACGCCGAACGCGTGCCTCTTCCTCAGCCTTACTAATTGGAACTCGTGTTCGCGACATGTTTCCCTCCTTCTCGATTCCTTGAATGTCATTCCGAATCCTGCAGCCAGCGAGTATAACGAAGTTCCTATCATTCTCCAATCACCGTCGCGAATGCTAGCATGGTAAATTCTAATCTGCTCGAAGGCCTCAATTTCAACCAACAGCAGGCGGTCACGCATGTCGAAGGCCCGTTGCTGATGCTGGCTGGTCCCGGCAGTGGAAAGACACGGGTAGTCACCCAGCGCATCGGCTATATGCTTCAACAAGGAATTTCGCCGACCTCAATTTTGGCGTTGACTTTTACGAACAAAGCGGCGGACGAGATGCGAAGCCGTTTGACCAGATTGGTCGGCGAAACTCCGGTATGGATGGGCACATTTCACGGCTTTTGTTTGCGATTGCTACGTCGCTATGCCAGGTTAGTTGGCTTACCTGAAAACTTCAGTATCTATGACGTTGAAGATGCTCAGTCGGCTCTCAAGGCGGCTGTCCAACAAGCCCAATTTTCGCTCACACACGTGTCCTTAAGCACTCTGGCCGAGAGGATCAGTTACTATAAGAACCGCTTAGTCACTCCCGAGCAATTGCACGCCGAGGCACTTTCGAGCGACGAGTTTCAAGTGTCTCAAATCTACCCCTTCTATCAACAGCAACTGCTCAAATGTGGTGCAGCCGACTTTGATGATCTGCTAATGCATACCGCCTCGTTACTGCGCGCCAATCCTACGCTGCGCAGTGAACTGGATGATCGTTTCCGTTACGTCATGGTCGATGAGTACCAAGACACGAATTTGGCGCAGTACGTGATCTTGCGACATATGAACATCGATTTCCCCAATTTGGCTGCGACAGGTGATCCCGACCAATCGATTTACGGTTGGCGAGGAGCCAATTTGCAGAACATCACGTATATGGAACGCGACTATCCTGCGGTAAGGATTGTGCGTCTTGAACAGAATTACCGCAGCACACCTGAGATTCTAATAGTCGCGGACTGTTTGATTGCCAACAACCAGTTCCGCAAAGTCAAACACTTGGTGCCAACGCGACCGCCAGGCAGCTCGGTGCGATTGTGCGTTTACCCTACGGCACGGCGTGAAGCAGAAGATATCGCTGACCAAATTGCGGCTGGCGTAAACTCCGGCGAGCAGAGCTTGCGCGACTATGCCGTGCTCTATCGCACCAACGCGCAATCACGTTTGTTGGAACAGACGCTGATGAAGCATTCGATTCCCTATCAAGTGATCGGCGGCTATCGATTCTATTTGCGTCGTGAAATCAAAGATTTGGTGGCGTATTTGTTGCTGCTGAACAACCCCGATGACGACATGGCCTTCCAGCGAGTGATCAATACACCGCCACGTGGTTTGGGCAAACAGACGTTGGCCAAAATTGCTCAGCAGGCGACTCAATCGCGAGAGCCAATGCTGGCCGCAGCTAGACGAATTGTCAGCGAAAAAACGCTCGACAAACGAGCATCTGCAGGGTTGTCCAGTTTTGTCAAATTGTATGAAACTCTAGTCGAATTAGTACATGGACCACTAGTCGAATTGTTGCAAACCGTACTGGAACTGACCGGCTATCGCGAGTACTTAGTAAAAGAAAATTCTCAGCTCGATCGTGAGTCCGACGTTTTGGCCAACATCGACGAATTGTTAGCCGAAGCTGCTGAGATTGATGCGAGTCTTAATGATGGTTCACCTCTAGAGACGTTCCTCGAATTCGCAGCTCTCCAAGGCGATGTGGACAAGATGCACAGTGGCGCAGAATTGGTTACGTTGATGACCCTTCATGCAGCCAAAGG
>CAZVBC010000757.1:0-2062 GCA_964625155.1 uncultured Pirellulaceae bacterium | reverse complement strand
CTTGTAAGCAGGAACGCAGTCATTCGACCCCTGTCCATCGGCTTTGGGGACCGCCGACCGATCCCAGGCGAACATTCCTGTGATAATTGTCTGTTAGTGTTTGCATTTGCTGATTAAGACAGCCGTAAATCGCATAGTTATTCAGTTGTCCTCTTCATGTCATTTTTTCCCTCATTGCTCAAGACTGCCAACAAGCGCTGAAGGGCGAAATTTGCGTGTCGCGCGGGGCGTTGCCCTCGCGGTTAAACGAAAAAGGGAGTGTAATCTGTCGAGTGCTCCTAGCGCTGCACAGCGGATCGCAAGTGGCGATTTGACGTCAATGATACGGCTGGCTTTAGGCGTTTATCTGTCAACGTTTGCAAAGTCGTGCCGCAACACTCACTTCCTCAAGCAGCCGGGCAATCGCCATTGGCCAAGTTCAAAGCACAAAAAAACCGGTGTCACATGGAGGTAGCACCGGCTTCGCCAACGTTGATTCGTTAGTACGAACAAGCGTTAACTCCGATGTGGATATACGAAAAAGTGGAAGCGACAGGGCGCAAACGCGTCATGCGACTCGATGCAAAACTTGTATCTATTAAATCGTTCGGTACTCTGCCATTTTGAGGTCATGATCTCTGATCCACAGACTGATTGCGTTTCAGTATCCCTATTCTGCGACCACATGCGTCATGTGCTGCAATGATAGACGCTCTTCTTCTACATTGGTTCGCAGCCAAGTTCTATTTCTCGCCAAGCGTCCGCATGCGCGTATGTAAGTGTACTCGACTATGTGCTGTCGCCTGCGAGATCTCAAGAACGAACTCCGGCTACCGCTGCACCGCTGGGAGCGAGGCTTGAGCTGAGTAATCGACCAGCGTTGAGCTCTATCAGCAATTCATTGCGAACTGCAAACGACTCGGAAAATTCACGCTGTCGCTCCTGCTCAATTCGACGAAAGCCGCGAATCAATATGTGAGGGGCGAAGAGAGCATTTTGTCGTTGACTGTCAGAATTTGTTCAACCAATCCGGTAGGAGCCAGGAGGAAGATGGCGCACGTCGGTGGCGTCGATGGTAACTTCGTCCGTTGAACGATCAGCAGCTTGAAACGAATTCGTGTCGTAAGTCCACGTGGCACTATTTTCGGCTGGCCATTGGTTCGGCTGACCGACGGTCCACGCCCAGCGAACCCAGGGTGGATTCGCAGCAGATCGGCGACGCGCTTCGAATAGTTCGGCTGTACCGGCAAGGAACACAAATATAGCCACTAAGAACAAACCAAAACCGTAAAAGAACGACCCAATCAGGAATATCAAGGCCATCCAACGACCAACTCGCGCTGCAATTTCCGTCGCTCGTAGGTGTCCGGTGTACATCGACAGGAGACTGCGTAGGACTCGTCCACCGTCCATCGGAAACGCAGGCAGCATATTAAAAATCACCAAGCCAATGTTCAGCAAACAGAGCTGGCCCAAGAACCCCAATTCTCCTGTATCGTTTACTTCCACTTGTGCGAATTGATTGCCAATTGCGCCAACGATTATCAACCCTAATGCAATGATTACATTGACTGCCGGACCGGCGACGGCAATGATCAACTCTTGCCAAGGTTCTTGAGGCATTTTTGCCAACCGAGCTAATCCGCCGAATGGCAAAAGTGTGATATCCGTTGTGGGAATGCCAAACCACTCAGCAGCGATCGCGTGGCCAAATTCATGAGCCAGCACACAAGCAAAAACTGCCAAGATCAGTCCAGCCGTAATCAATCCAGCGATCAATCCGGATTCAGACATTGCGCTGAGCATGAAGAACAGCACCAAAACCCAAAAGGTCCAATGTACGTAGATCCCTATACCTCGAATTGTTCCTACTTTCCATCCACCCATGATCTTTGGTCCTAAGGTCTGTGGCAATCTGAAGTCAATCACTCTGCCAAACCGGCAGCAGACCGCAGAAGATTGTGTTAATCTAGTGCGGTTAATGGGACTCCGTGCAAACACTATACCCAGCATCTGTCGACCTGTTCGTTCTCGGTTGATCGAATTGTCGACGGTCGAGACAGTAGTTAGGTAATTCTTGCAT
>CAZVBC010000756.1:0-2067 GCA_964625155.1 uncultured Pirellulaceae bacterium | reverse complement strand
AAAAATGGACAAGCGTCGTCAGATCAAGTAGTGGCTACTACATTTCCCCCCGATATTGAACTCGTATTCCGCGTCATCGCGCATTCCGAATCCTTCGAAAATAATCTTGTGGAGATCGTCCAAGGTTTGGTCCGCACGGATTTCAATGTAGCGAATGCAAAATCGCTTCCTGTGTTCTTCTCCGAAAGGACCGTCATAAAGCCTCACTTCGAAAGTGCATAACGGCACAGTTGATTTAGAGCCACGCTTTGGTAGCTTCTTTGACGCTTCAGGTATCTCAACTTCGCCTCCCCGCTTCCATTTCGGGACAAGCTCAGGGGGAAGCAGGATGCGAATCGATCTTGCAACGCCTGGAGTTCTCGCGATGAATCCCATTTTTTTCCAGCGATTTCATCATTTGATTGACTGACGGAGGCATGACACACATCACTTGAGCCATCTCCAATTCCGAGGGAGCAATGCCGTGTTGCTGCATGTACTTTTGGATGAACGCCAAATAGCGAGCTTGAGTGGGGGTCATAATGCCAATTATTCTGCATGGTGGTGGATTAGCGTCCAATTTGCCGAAACGGGACGTCGAATCAGAAGGGAATCCAATCATCGCTTTCGACGGATGGTTCTCCCACAAATTGCGCAGGCCTAATATCGCACTGATGTTCGTTGTCAGTGTCACCATTACCGCAGGTATGCTCTTTCTGCGTATGATCCTCCCACTGGTCGCCATATTCGTCCTGCATCTGCAATTCGTGCATCGCGGCGAAGTCGCCGGCTAAGAATGCGGAATAGGCGTCTGTGAACGGATGCCAGTGCAAATTATGCAAGGACTTGCGTTCTTCTTTTCTCGTCTGATGTTGTTTCGTAAGTTCGACTTCCGTGCGTTCCCTGTTTGCGATATAGGCTGGGTCGATACCGACGCCAAGAAGCTTCAGTTCGATTACAGCACACCGCCAATCTACTGCGAAATGGTTGCAGTAGCCGCGAAGCAAGTGCTTGCCAGTGTAAGTGGGAATCCACTTCTTGGCCGATTCGAGTCTTGCTGGACGTTTCATACGCTTCACGCGTGGTGACAATGGCTTTTTCTTTTTGGACTTGCCCATCTTACATCAGCTCGTAGAACGACTCCTTGCCCAAGTGCTTTAGGTAGTACTGGCAAAGTTCATCGAGCGTGCCTTCGTGATGAAGGCTGATCCAGTCTTCGATACGTCCTCGGAAGCAAAATCGTTGAGCCTCGAAAATCCGTTCTTTCTTGCGAACGAGCTTGAACCGAAAGGCAGGTGACATGGGGGAAGAAGCCTGCATGGCTTCGACATACCTCGAAGTTAATCCGCCGAAGGCGGAT
This sequence comes from uncultured Pirellulaceae bacterium, assembly GCA_964625155.1. Taxonomy (GTDB): domain Bacteria; phylum Planctomycetota; class Planctomycetia; order Pirellulales; family Pirellulaceae; genus Aureliella. Next base: position 728 of record CAZVBC010000756.1, on the reverse strand, counting down.
GCCATTGATTTGTATTCGTCTGCCCCCGCTGACTCGTAAATGACTATGCTTTGACCCTCGCGGACAACCAGTGCCTTTACGTTCTTGACCGTCAACTTGGTTCGTTCTTGCACGAATTGCAGTTCGTTGTCGTAAATGTCTGACGGGACCTTCTTGCGAATACTCACTCTTGCGTCAACTGGCGACTCAAACAGTTCAAAATCGTCCGGCAGTGAGTCGATTGGTTCACCTGCCTCGGATTCCGCCTTGCGTGAAACATAGTACTTGGGCTTGCCTGTCTTCGTGACGCCTTGGAAGAAATAGTAAACGTCTCCCCTTCGATTGACATGTTTCATGACAGCACTCCATTGGTGGTGGTGATCGATTGGTAGGCGGGGAAGCCACCCGGGTGTATTGTAACGATTCGCGGCCAACTCGGCATCTTCTGCGTTGCGTTACTCTTACGAAGTCAATTCCAACTTGATCTCGTCCCAACGAACCACGTCAGTGTCAATACAGTCGGCATCGAAAGCGGCGCGAATAGACTCCAAGGAAGAAATGGCTTTGAAGTCGAGCAGTACGCAAACGATTTCGGAATTGCTGCATTTGTTCTGTTGGTTGTGCCTGTTCAACCAGTTCCGAATCCTGGCCGCGATTTTTGTCTGAAGGTCTGTATGCTTTGCACCAATGAATCCAAGGGCTGCCACAACATCGCGCCGCCCTTCGTCTTCCTCTGCACCAGAGAACTC
>CAZVBC010000755.1:0-2067 GCA_964625155.1 uncultured Pirellulaceae bacterium | reverse complement strand
AGTATCCAGATTCTGCCAAGCCGCAAGTAATGCACGTTGGCAAGCCCTTGAAGTTTTCTTCTGGCGCGTTGTTGTCGTGAGGTTGTAACCTCGTACTTGGCTATGAGCTTGGTGTCGATCGAGAGCGGGTCCTTGCTTTCTGGGACTATTCCTCGAACGTAGAACCAGTAACCGTGGGGCAAGATGTTACAGGCCAGTTGCTGAACGAAGCCAGTAAGGCTGGTGGTGAGGTATCGGTACTGCATGATCACTCCATGGACGGCAGCCGCAACAGCGTGGCTGCTTGAAAAGGAGAGGCAGCGCAAAAACTGCCTCTCCAGTGAAAGTTAAATCCTTCAGCGAAAGCCGTGGATCGATTCGGCTTGTGGCGAAATCGATTCTGGCTCGCGAACCTACCTCGATAACCATTCGACGTGGGCTGCGAACCTTCAAGAGCGAAGGCCATTTGGCGGCGTCATAACTACATTCCTAGTTAGACGCCGCCAATTCCATAGGCGTCACTCAAAAGAACCATTCGGTGAAAACCGTCGTATTTAAAAACACGTCGACTGTTCACCGCCAATTCGCTGACATTGGAAGGTACTTCTCCCGAAGTAACTTCGAATGACCGCACAGCTTCCAACCAAGGACACGGCCCCGTGGTGCATGAGTCAGTTACCTGACTCACGGCACCAATGGACCTCATACTCTGAACACATCACAGTCGTCCCTTTCGTCGTCGTTCGCACTCGGCACCACCCGGAGTGCGCAAACGGTTGTGGACTGCCTTGCCCACCCATCCGCTCCCTCGCAAACTCCGCTCCCGCAGAATTTGCAAAGGACTTTCTACTCAGGACACACTCCCCCTCGTAAGGCTTTTCAAACACCTGGCTGACTGCACCAGGCACCGGGAACCAATCCGGCTGCCTCAGAGGTTCCTGCGTTAGTCATACTCTTCGCAATGAGAGTCTCGTGGCTTAGAGGATGTGACTCCTCGGGCCATGCGTGGTATGCGCGTCCGTCAAGACGCCATAGTTTCTCTACAGAGGCTGTAGAATTTCTGGGGCCAGAACGTAGAAGCTGCTCCCTTACCCATTCACGCATGGGATTTTGCCGTAGCTGCGGTTCCTATCGGACCATGCAGCGACCTTCTCGGCATCGACTCTCTCACCGCTGACCGGTAAGCCCTTGTGGTCGGGCCTTTCATGGTTGAGCTATTCGCGTCCGCACGATTTGCGTGCAGTACCCGGGTAGGTCACTACCCGGAAGGAAATTGTCGCCAACTCCCCTACTCCCCACACCGGCGCATGTTGAACGATCCTCGCGGGACCGAACCCCATGGGTGGATTTGTGGCTATCAGCCACTCACCTACTTTGAGCATGACGGCCAGTTGTGAAAACTGGTTTGTCCGCATCGCCCACTTTCGATATTCACCTATCGGATCGAACAATGAGATTACTCGTCTGGTATACAAAACCAGTCGGATTACTTCATTGAGCCTCCGTCGAGCTGGGCGAGCATGTCTCCATGCACCCAGCTCTACTGTGAGCGACATGACTACTGGTTAGGCAGTCTCCTTAGCCAACTGGTGAGGTTGGTTTACCGGATGTCGCTTGTAGACAGAGCGTTCGTCAAAGCGTTTTACGAGCATTGACAGTTGCAAGGGATCCGATCCCTGCGTGGCAATGACGGTACAAGGAAGTTTGCCGCCGCTCAAATGCCGTCTAGGTCAGAACGTGTCGGTATGAGTCGCTGCTTTAGGATAGTTGCTGCGAATCGTCATCTTTTTTGATTGTGGCCGGTCCCCGCGAAGTCCGTTTGTTGAAGTAATCGCGGATAAGCGACCAGCGGATATATTTCGCTCGCTCATCGTTCTTGGCTATCAAGCGTTGGTACGTATCCAGCACAAAGCGGTTACCATCAGTCAACGCTTTCTCCTCGAACGCTTCTCGCTCGGGTTGAGAGAGACTATCAAGAAACTCTGTGAGCTTTGAGTCATTCTCTTCGTCGTTTGTCGTGGCGGGCTTCGGTCGTCTCGGTGTGGACTTCTTGGTAGGCTTTCTAGTATCCTTCGCAAAGGAGTCAGG
>CAZVBC010000754.1:0-2071 GCA_964625155.1 uncultured Pirellulaceae bacterium | reverse complement strand
GATTATCAGCGACCGACTATGGTAGAGACTGTTCTGGGTGTGCAATTCAATTCACTGCAACAGCTCACCGTCGGCCATCTCGGCGCGTTCTGGGGTCAATTAGGAGATGAATGGCCGCTCGTTATGGAAGCACCTCCGATCGTTCCGCAGTTCGAGCGATTTGGCAGCTCAGTTTTTAGTCCCGAATTGGGAATCCGGCTGATGAGCAGGCCGGAAATTCGATTGCGGATTTTGAATGCTTCTAACGACCGCATGATTCAGACGCAGCAGAATCGGTTTATCTACAACTGGATAAAAAAATCGGAGGAGAAGTATCCCGAGTATCCAACGATTCGAGACGGGTTTAGTGACACATTCGATAAGTTCCAACATTTTTTAACCGCTCGAAACATCGGTAGCGTTCGGCCTAATCAATGGGAAGTCACCTACATCAACGCAATTCCCAAGGGAACTGTGTGGGAGATTCCCGGCGATTGGAAGTTTTTCAGTCTGTTGAACTCGCGTTCGGTTAGTTGTATTGAGCCGTTGGAAAGTTTTGGAGGTGAGTGGCATTTCCCACTTCGGAATCAAATTGGACGATTGCATATTAAGTGGGCTCATCAAAGCGACCAAGATGGCTCTCAATCAATTGGGCTTACACTTACCGCTCGCGGTCCGCTTAACGACTTAGATTCACTTTTGCCAAGTTTCGATTTGGGGCGATCCTTTATTGTCCAAACATTCAGAGAGTTAATGTCCGAATCGGCGAATTCTTATTGGGGATTAATTCATGGCAACAGCTGAAGCAGGAATTTCGATGCGCTCGTCGTCACCTGTAATGTCAACGAGTGCTGGAAATGATTCGTTGCGAATGGCTCCTCGGATAGATAATGACGGCTGGGATAAGCTCATTAACCTACTCGTTGAGTGGGCAAACCGCGATGAACAAATCTGGTTGGAAGACGAATCGGAAGCGCCGTCCCGTGATGCATTGAGCAAAATGGGCGCGATTTTAAGCGCCTTTCGCCTTGGAGAATTTCGGCCTCCTCAGATTTTGTCGGTGAACCCTTCGGGCGGAGTATCTGCTGAATTCCGCGATGGCGAAGTACTTCATATAGTAATAGTACATAACGACGGGAATGCCGAAATTGTCCGAATGGAAAACGGTCTTGTCCGAAATCGTTTCGGGATTCAGGTGCCTTGAGCATTTACTGTGAGCAATTCTGTGGCGGGTGGCAGCCAAGAAATAGAAACGATTAGCGAACCACAAGTATTATATCGCAAGTCAGCTGTTCGCCTTGGACACGTGAACTTGGCTACTGGCGATGTGGCGATGGATGCATTCTCGCCAGTAAAAAATGACATTGACGGATTGTCACTGTCGTTCGCTCGGTCCAGTAAGCATCCAGAATATCTAACTCTTGATGAAATTGCCGAAGGGCAAAGCCCGCCTGGCTACTACTTGATCCACCTCAATTTGGCCAAACTGACCGAGGCTGGAATAACGATTGTTCCGGACCCTGTTGAAGCGACCGAGAAAGCTCGTGCTAATCCTGGCCACTGTCTAATTCCAGCCCTAGCGTATGAGAATCGAAAGTCGGACGAGGCCCGAGCGATAATGTTTAGCTTGGTAGGTGCTACAATCGCTGTGAGTGGACCATATAATATTAAGGCGTAATACGTCAGCAACAAACGCCATCACGACAGAAGCGGAAACGACATCGTCGCCGTCTTGAACGGCCGACGCAGGCGACCGCTGGACCTCAGACGCAAGCTAAACCCCTGGGGGGTTGGGGGGAAACTTTGCTTACGCGCAGCGAATGCCGGCTCATTCGCCATGCCATCAATCAGGACTGGCCCGTCCCGGTCAGCATTCGCCCCGCGATCATCAACTCCCTAATGCAAGCGAGCACGGACAACAAAGCCGAAGAGTCACGACACAAGCATCGATTGCAAATCGCTGCCGTTCAAGCTGTGCTCGCGGCCGACAATGTTAACCTTCAAATCATGCAAGCCAAACGGGAGCTGCTGCGCCGCGCCGGTAGACTACCGGATTGAGTTTCTGGACTACCGCTATTCCCCGAGAAATAAT
>CAZVBC010000753.1:0-2072 GCA_964625155.1 uncultured Pirellulaceae bacterium | reverse complement strand
CATCGAGAAGCTTGCCGAGTTCGTCAGTTTTCTCAGATGTAAGACGACCTTCGCTTATGGGAAGCGGAAGTCCCGACTCAAACTTTTCGATCCCCACCAGAATATTCTGAATCGTCCGTTTATGGGATTCGACAAGAATCGCAGCGTTGTCTTCATCAGAAATGGACTGTTTGCGAAATTGTCGAAAATCCGGATTAACGCCAGAGTCTTTCAATGAGTTCTTAAAGGCTGTGACTTTCGATTGACTGCGATAATCACTTACAACCAAAAAGCCTACCCCCATAACAACTGCAGCCGCGACGAGCCAACCAAAAATTGGAATTAGAGTCCAAATCGTGCGACGTCGTTTCGTATTCAAGATGCGATCCCTATATACTTTGAAGCCGACTAACTGGACAGCGCCACTCTTACGTCAATCACTGCCGTTTTTGGGATGGATGTGCTTGATTTCTTCGGGGTCGATTCCCATCGCCAACAGTTTGGCATTCTTAGTTTTAGTATGTGACTTAGTAGCCTGAGCATTTCGTTTTGCATAGTACGCTTGCTTTCGAAGTTCAGCATTGAGGTATCTTTTTCGATCCTTTTCGCTTAAGATGCGGCTAGCGAAGAAGAGCTCGACCGCTCGACGCGTCTGCTCCAGTGTAACTAGCTCCGCACTCATTCGGTCTTCGCTGTTGCTCAGCTCTTGTCGTAACTCAGCACAGAATATCTGGGCGAGAATGGTGATCGAGAGATGGCGATGAACGCAATGCCAGCCCCGGCACTCATAGTGATCAAGTCCTAACTCTTCCTTGGCTTCGCGAAAACAATCCTCGATGGCCCAGCGTTCGAACGCGATTTGAAGTAACTTGCGGATTGTCCAATCCGCGATACCCGGAACTCGATTCGCCAGAAAGTACTTGACTTCCTCAGTTTCCACGTTCCTGGCAATGATGAGAGTTCCGGCTGGACTAACCGCATCGAAGCTCGTTTTGCGCCAACACGAGTGCCAACGAATCTCCCACACGATGGGGCCACGCGTCGATTGCCGAACCATATAGCGTTGGGGCGTTTGATCTCGAAACTCTGTAGCGTATTCATTCACGTTGCGAGCTTCCGAACGCACTGGCAGGCCGAACGCCGGTCTGATCAACCAGACTTTTGTATTTACAGGAACTTCAACGACGTAAGCTTGTCTTAAGCGATCCAGTTCATCCAAAAATTCAGGGTTGTTGCCGTACAACTCATCTGCCGTCCAGCCCATGACTTCCACCCCGTTCTTCAGGGCACGTTCGATGAGTTCGATCGCAATTTGTGGTTTGGTTTTGAAAGTCAACTCTTCTGGAATGTAATGCCTTGCGCGGCGTGCGCTGTCGTCGGCCCACTCCTTGGGCATGTAGAGCTGGCAATCCAGTAAACTGCTGAAGCCTGGCGTGGAAACTGCAAGTGCGACGTGATTCACGCTGTTCTCAACCTTGCCACGATTGCCGTTGTATTGTCGGATAACGCAAGCAGTCTCTCGTCCGCTCTTGGCGACTCCCGTTTCATCAACGATACCGACCGATTCCGGCTGAAGGTGTTTCTTGGCCACATGCTTCTGACAAAGTTTCCGCAAGCGATCTTCATCCCACTGAATGGTTTCCAGAAAACGTTGCAACGTGCGTGGAGGTACATCGGCGTGAAGCGCGATCGCCTCGAGGTTCTTCCGGGACACATCGGAACAAAGGCCATCAACGTAGTTCTTCAACAAATCGCGCGCGTTGTCAGAAACGAAACAGCTAGCAAACTGTTTTAGAAATCGGTTAATTCGTTTCCCGATATTTTCGATATCCTTGATCAACACAACACAGCCCTCCGTGCATATACAACCCTCTCAAAATCCATTAGGCTGTGTTGTCAGATTTATCATCGAATTGTGCAAGAGCAAGATCTGCAATCCGGGTAAAGACTTACGGCAGAATTTGCTCAAACGAGTGGCGCTGTCCAGCTAAGCAATATGATTGGCCCCAAAAACTCAGACGAATCGCCCAAATCCTCGCGAATTCTAATTTTTGAATTAGCACGTGGGCTTGCCGCGACATATGTGCTCATCA
>CAZVBC010000752.1:0-2074 GCA_964625155.1 uncultured Pirellulaceae bacterium | reverse complement strand
GAACGCAAGGGTCTTTTCGAGTCCGCGAACGCGTTAGCTTCGATTTCCAAGGGGCATAACGATTTCATTTTCGCGAACTTCCGCTTCGATGGTTGTTTTCGGTGCTTCGGGAATGCGGGCTTCGATGGGCGATTGCTTCGCAACCGCTGCTTGTCCACTCGCTGACGCTTCGGGTTGCGATGGTGCCACAGACTTGGCAGCTTCTGCAGCTAAAAGAGAAAAAGGCTTGTTGTTGGTCGTAGTTGGTGGCTCAATGGCCTTTTCCTTTTTAGCTGCTTCGGTTTTGGCTGTTTCGGCTTGCGCGGTCGCTGCTTGCTCGCAGGCGATGTTGTCGCGCGCTTCTTGTAAGAAGTTGGGCGTTATCGTGGTGATCGCTGGTTCGGTTTTGTTGCCATTGGCGATCCAATCGGCGTTACGAATGGCTAGGCCAAGTGACGCATGGCCTGGCTCGCCTTTGTCGAGTGCCATTTTCAGTTTGGAAGCGTATTCGTTCGCATCTTGACCCGTTGGGAATTTGATTCGGAATGAATCGATGCCTACGGTACTGAGTCGCTTGGCGACTTCTTCGGCTCCATGATTTCCGGCGTTGTCGTTGTCGAACGCAATGAGAACTCGTTTGATGTTGCTGTTTTGAATCGCATCGAGCAGTTCATCAGTCAGCCCGTTCGTTCCGAACGTGCAGGTTACGTTGCGATATCCGGCGACCCAGAAGGTGAGCGCGTCGATAATCGATTCGCAGAGAATGATTTCTTCGTAGGCTTGCAACGCTTCCGCGTTGAACACGCCCGCCAGCGGGCGAGGTAAGTAGAAGTGACGTTGCTTTGATTTCCCGCCGTTGTCCAAGCGACGGCCGTAGACCTGAACGATTTCACCTTGCAGATTGTACAGCGGGAACGTGATGCAACCGCGCAGATGTTCATGGCCCGTATCACGCAAGATGCCAATGGCTTCGAGTGACTCGCGCATGGTCGAACCGGTTTTGTTGCCTTGCTTGGGTGGAACTCGTAAGCCCAAGCTTCGATCGACGAAGCCAATCTTGAATCGGTCGATAATCTCCGCATGAGTTAAGCCGCGCTTTTCGAGATAGGCCAGCGCGTCGGTATTGCTCTTGAGGCGATCGTGATAGTAGCTCACCGTCGATATCAATAACTCTTGCTGATTGGCGGTCAGTGGCAACGGACATTCGAGCTTTCTTGGATTGCCGTAGACGGCGGGTTTGTTGACGGCGTTTTCCAAGAGCAAGTCCATCGCATGAGTGAAGGAACATTTTTTGGCGTGCATCACCCATTCGATAACGTCGCCGCCTTTCCGACACTCGCCATTGCACAGCCAGACATTCTTATCACTGTTGACGCATAGCGAAGGGTCGTTGTCGTCATGGATCGGGCAACGCCCGATCCATTCTCCTGGTTTGCTCTCGCGCTTCTTGAGTACCGTTCCGCAGCTTTGAATGAGGGCGATGATATCGGTCTCGCGCTTGATCCGTTCGATTTCCTCGGGGCTGAATCTGGCCATTTTTTGCTCTCCTGAAAGAATTTGTACCGATTTCGGGAAGTTACAGAACAGTCACTAAACGTACCGTTCTGAAAGCCTCTCGTCAACTCGCATGTGTATTGACTCTTACCAATACGCATCTAATATCGAGCTAAAAGGCTCCATTTCGGTCACTTTTCAGGTAGTTTTGCTATGTCCAAGCCACAAGATGTTTCCGCTATCTTCGCCAAGCGAATCGAGGAACTGCGTACTTCCAAGGGTTGGTCGCAGGGCGAACTAGCCAAGAAGTTTGGTACTTCCGCCGCGATTGTTGGCCGATATGAACGCGGTGGCTCAACCCCATCGATCGAAGTGGCTCGCAAGATTGCCGATGCTCTTGAAGTCACACTCGACTACATGACCGATCCTGAATCGAAGTTGGATGCCGTTCGAGACCAAGAGATGCTCGGCCGTCTCAATCGCATTGCGGCCTTACCGGATGACGATCGAACACGCATCATTGAACTGGTTGATGCGCTCATTCGTGATTCCAACGCGCGAGCCGCTTACAGCAGTGGTAAGCGAAAGAACAGCGCATAGC
>CAZVBC010000751.1:0-2080 GCA_964625155.1 uncultured Pirellulaceae bacterium | reverse complement strand
GTGAGATGATAGATGCGTTTGCGAAGTCATAGTAACAGTGGATGTCGATTCCGATAGTCGTGTATCGTCCGTGAGGCACAAATAATTTTGTGAATCACAAAACCTTTTGTGTGAGACGCAAATGTATCAATTTATTCTGGATTTTGCGGCATCGCTGACACAGGGACAAATAGTCGGGGCAGTCATGCTCATCGGATTTGTCGCAGTGCTGCTGTGGGTAAATTTTGGAAAGGGATCGAGGTTGTGACGTTATGAGTGACATAGCAAATCAAACGATTCGTTACGCCCTGTCTGTCGTACTGGAAAACGGAAACGTCAGGCAGCTTCCCCGGTCCTACAAAGACTGGAACAAGGCGGCAAAGCATGGAGAAAAACTGGTGACGGCGAAGCGAATCAAAGGCTTTCGAATTGTGGTAAAGTAAACGCGGTGGTGGTGTCCGCTAGTCTTTTTGGAGTCGGTGATGAGCTTGAAAATCCTTGAATCCTGCGATGGCTGCGGAGCCTGCTGTCTGTCTCAGGAATCGCCGCCAGGCTATCTGATGATTCTGAGTCTTGGCGATGACATGGCCATGACTGACGACGATCTGAAGAGATTCAATTCCATGCCTCGTGAGGCAATGCAGGAGCTGCGGGAGTATCGTGAGAGGCTGTTGGCCGGTGAGGGCCATCCAAACAACATGATTTGTCTGTGGTTCGACGAACAAACACGCAAGTGCAAGCACTACGATCTGAGGCCGGATGTTTGCCGGACTGAGGTCGTTCTTAATGATGCCAGTTGCGAACTGTGGCGTAAACAGTATCAGATGGCATGAGCAGAGCTATGTTGGTCCGCTAGGCGCTGGAGGTGAATCATGGATTGGGCTGAAATGCCTGTTCTAAAGAAAACGGCAAACGCAATTCGAAGTCGCGGTGGGATTCCAGTTAAAATGTTATTAGCCGAGAATGGGCCTGATCGGCTGGCGGTGATCGTTTCGCACGATCCATCGGGCATCGGCGGCATCAAGGAATTCCATGCGTCAATATCGGCTTCGACGGCTGGAATCAGAAGACAGCCAAAGCCAGAGGAAATCATTGCGGTCGGAGATCAATTGCGGCTGAAGCAATTCACCCAGGACTGGGGGCCTGATCGTCAGGTTGCACATTTGTGGAGTCCGCTGTAAACGCGGTTCGGTAGTCCGGTAGGCGCAGGGGAAGAAAATGTCCGAGATGATTTGCGAATGTGAATTCGATGCCTATCCTGGCATGACAGGGAAAGTGCAACTCCGCAGGAATGACAGGGTTGATTCCGTGTTCGTCGTCGTTGGCGATGAGGAATCATCGATCCTAATCAGCGACAGAGATCAATGGGGCGTATGGCATCAACTGAGCGGTTTCACGGTAGCCCAGGAGGATGGGACAAGATCAATGATTGACGGAATGATTCGTTGTCTTGAAATGCTCAAGGAAATGACGGAGTGTGATACAAAACCGGCGACGGTTTCCGAGTCAGAGTAAACGCGGCTCTGCACTCCGCTAGGCGCGGGAAGGAAGAGTAATGTCATCAATGCCTGTGGAATGGCACGAACAGTGCTGGCAGAATCGTAGGGAAACGCATCGCAGATTGGTCGATCAGTTGAATGAGCTTGCGGAGCGTGTGCAGCGATCTGCACAGGAAAACGCTGTTTATCGAAAGCAGATTGATAGAGCAAAAAAGCTCGGCAAGAAATCTTTTGATGACGAACGGTTCAGGGCAGAGTAACAGCGGAGCACACTACCGATGGGCGCAGAAGAAACTCAGGAACAGAAAGACGAGCGGATGTCATGGGAGCTATTCCCGGATATCAAGCCGCAAGCCAATAAAGAACCAGTCCATCCTGTGGTACGGATGACAGCAATGGCCGAAAAAAATGGCAAACTGAAGGCATTGTACTACGTCAGCGGCTGGATCAACTACCATCTGGCAAAAGACAACATCAACGCGGCATATATCGCCGCGATGGTCGATCTGAATGTGAATGTTCAGGCTGCTATACAGAGAACGATTGACGGCAAGCCAATGGAGTCGACCAGTGAGTTTGTGAAAGCGGTGTGACTGTCCGAT
>CAZVBC010000750.1:0-2083 GCA_964625155.1 uncultured Pirellulaceae bacterium | reverse complement strand
CGGCTCAAGCGGCGCTGCGCGACTCGATTCTCGAACGGCTGAATGCCGATAACGGACCGCTGCGAGAATTCAAAGCCATCGAGAATCATTTTTCGCCATCGTTTCAGTCACAGTTATCTGAGCTTGAGTCGCGCAGGAAAAATGTGGAAGGGCTCATGCCGAAACTCCCTTCAGCGATGGCAGTCGAAGAGGGAAATATAGAAAACATTCGGATCCACTTTCGGGGCAGTCATCTGACTCAAGGAGCAATTGTTCAACGCAGGTTTCCACAATTGTTCACGGGAAAGGCACTTGCTGTTGGCGACCGATCCAGTGGACGGCTGGAGATGGCGAAGTGGTTGACGTCGCGCGAGAATCCGCTGTTAGCACGGGTCTATGTTAATCGGTTGTGGCATTGGCATTTTGGTGCTGGAATTGTGCGTTCACCCGATAACTTTGGTTTGCTGGGTGAGGCACCCACACACCCAGAGTTGCTCGATTGGTTGGCAAATGAGCTGGTTCACGGCGATTGGTCGACTAAACGACTTCATCGCTTGATACTGATGTCCTCGACTTCGCGCATGGCTTCGCGCAAGAATGAACAAGCGTTTGCGATCGATCCAGAGAATCGATTGTGGTGGCGAATTCCTAGTAAGCGAATGGAAGCCGAAACGATACGCGATTCCATCTTGGCGGTCGCGGGCCGTTTGGATCTGGTCATGGGTGGTTCTCTATTACCAACCGAAAACCATAAATATGTTTCCAACACTGGCGGGGCTCTGGATGCAGCAGCATTCCATAACGGGCGGCGATCAGTGTATTTGCCTGCGATTCGAAGCGAAGTCTATGAAGTGCTTCAAGCGTTCGATTTCGCTGATCCCGCAGTGGTCAATGGCGCCCGTCAATCAACGACAGTGGCTCCCCAAGCATTGTTCATGCTGAACAGCGAACTAGTGGCAGAATGTTCGAAGACTTTAGCCGAAAGGTTATTGGCCGATATTTCCGCCGACCCACTCCAGCGACTTGAACGTCTATACTTGGCTGCTTATTCACGCCCCCCTTCCAAGATCGAATTGGAAGCAGCGCTGAATTTTGTAAAGTACTTCGAGATCCGCTGGACCACACAGCATCCTGATAAAGCTCGTGAAGCCGAACTGCGCGCTTGGCAAAGCTTGTGTCGCTCGGTTATGGCGGCGAACGAATTTGTCTTTTCGATGTAAGGCTTGTATCCTACCGGTTTTGGAATGTTGTGATGTCAGAGGGAACGAGTGCCATGATTTATCGCCAATTGCCAGGTCGACTCGCCAACAACTCCAAATCGATGTCTCGGCGCGAAATGTTGCGAAGTTGTTCCGCTGGCTTTGGCAGCGTAGCGCTGGCTGGTTTATTGGCAGAGCAGTGTGCGGCAAGTCGCCTGACTCCCAAGAATCCTCATTTTGCTGCGAAAGCAAAGAGCGTCCTTTTTCTGTTCATGCATGGTGGCCCTTCTCAGGTTGATACGTTTGACTACAAACCTCAACTCGTACGTGACCACGGTAAACCGTTACCTTTTCCCAAGCCGCGAGTTGTATCGGGGAAGACCGAGAATTTGCTGAAATCGCCCTGGAGATTTCGCCGTCACGGTCAATCAGGGGCATGGGTCAGCGAGTTGTTTCCACACATCGCGACGTGCGTTGACGAACTGTGCATTATCAACTCGATGCATTGTTCCAATTCCAGGCATGGTGCAGCGTTGTTGGAATTGCATACTGGCAGCGATACTTTTGTACGTCCCAGCATGGGATCTTGGATAACCTATGGCTTGGGTTCGGAAAACCAAGATTTGCCCGGCTTTATCACCATTTGTCCAACGACTTCGCACGGTGGAGCGAACGCATTCGGTTCAGCCTTTTTGCCTGCCGATTATCAAGGAACGCCCATCGGCAACGTTGGCATTCCCGCCGATCGTGCCAAGATTCCGTTTATCGAGAATGCGGAAGGACTCGAGGCCAACCTACAGCGCATCGAGTTAGATTTTCTGCAGTCGATGAATCGCAATCATCTGGAAAAACTCGGGCATGAAGATCATCTTGAGGCCCGTATCAATTCTTTCGAATTGGCGTTT
>CAZVBC010000749.1:0-2084 GCA_964625155.1 uncultured Pirellulaceae bacterium | reverse complement strand
TAACCAGCATCGGACCAGTAAAGTCCAAATCGCTTCTTGCATATCTTCGCTCTCGCGGCATCGATCCCAACGCGGTCGATAGCTTCGTCCACGAAGCTCACTATCTCCGTGGCGACGACCGCTACTTTGGCCTCGCCTTTGCCAATCGTAGCGGCGGCTATGAGATCCGCAGCCAGGGTTTCAAGGGCACGCTGGGTAGCAAGGACATCTCCGTCATCGAAGGCAACCCCGAGCATGTCCTTGTCTTTGAGGGCTTTTTCGACTTCCTCACTTCGCTCGTAGTACGGGCCGGACCTCCCGACGCCACGATCGTCATACTGAATTCGGTGTCTTTGCGTGACAAAGCTCTCGCCGAGCTCAAGCAATTGAATCCCAAAACGATTGAGCTCTACTGTGACCACGACACGGCGGGTAGGCAAACGCTCGAATTCTTCCAAGCTGCCTTGACGGAAACCGAAATCATCGACCGATCCACACTTTACCAGGGGCACAATGACCTCAACGACTGGCACATGCACAGGAATATCGCCAAGTGCGTAGGGTAAGGCTTAAGGAGCTTGTGTAAAACACTTTGTGCAAACGGTAACTCTTCCGTATAATCAAACTAACAAGGAGCCCAATCAGATGCAAATTGAACTTCCCAGCGAACTAGTTCAGCGTGTTCAACGACGAGCCGCCTTGCTGCCAAGCGGTTCGGAAGCTGAAGTCATTCGCAAAGCACTCGACTCTCTTGATTTTTTAGACGAAGAAAGAAATGCTATTCAAATTGGAATTGAAGCGTGGCGTAGCGGTGATACACAAACGTTGACGGCTTTTGACGCTGAGTTTCGCGTAAGAAACCGAATACCATCGGATTCCTAAGTGTTCAAAGTCGTCATCACTGGACCTGCAAAGCTGGATATCCAATCAGCCTATGATTGGTGGGCCAAAAACCGTTCGGCAGCCGACGCTATCCGTTGGTACACGGGAATCTTCGAATCGATCAAATCCCTTGAAGATATGCCGGAACGCTGTCCACTTGCACCAGAGACTGCCCTGGTAAAACAGGGTCTTCGTCAACTTCACTATGGCATCGGAGCAAGCCCAACGCATCGAATCGTATTCACGATTGATGAAAATGAAGTCGTCGTATTGCGGATTCGGCACTCGGCGCAGGATCGTCTTGACGTGTCCGAACTGAACGTCCCTGGGTGAGTAGTTCGCTTTTTCCCTGGCGGCAAGCAACCGTTGCAGACACATGATCTGCATGGCCTGAAAGTCACGCCTCAATGCAGCTTTCCGACTCTCTGGCGGCACTAACCAACATACCCAAAGGTCCTTTTCGATAATGATAGGCGACAGATTGCGTCGGATCGCCGCTTGTTCGACGTACAAGCGGCGCTCATCAACTGGAAGCCGTAGAAATGCAAGTTTCACGTAGCGTCCTCGGCGAGCTCACGAAAAATCGGGTGCATCCATACAGGTGCCAGCCGGATGTCGTCAACAAGTGCCCGTCTTTTGGCAGCGGGCAGAGTGCGTTTCAGGTGAGCGATTCTATCTTGGGTAACGTGATCCTCGCCAATTTCGCGAAGTGCCTGAATCAATAAACCGCTCAATCGCCCAGCGGCAGCCATATTTCTGGCCGTGGTCCGCCGAAGCTGAATAGTCATGGAACCAATCCTTACCATGCGACTCGGTCCGTCAGTGAGAAACACCACTTTGGCAGGTACCTGCTCGGACAAACCTAACACGTTCGCAGCGTAGGCTCCCGCTGGCTGCAATCTGGTTTGATCCCTGCCAGCCAATGCCTGGGCGATCGCATCGGCTGACGGTTGAATTAATCCCAAGACTGGATGTTGCTTTGGGTAATCATAGACACCACGTGTAAGCCGCCGGATGGTCCCTTGCTTTACCAGCCGGTGCAGAGCCAGATCGACCGCTTGGCGACTGCCAAATGCGAGAAAATCTGCTGGTACAAATACGCATCCGATTCCACGCCTGCGAATCGACGCAAGTATTGTGGAATCAACGGATTGTGGCAATTTCTCTTTGGCTGTCATGTAAGAAACTTTAGTATGTTTTTCTTACAAAGGCAAGCGAGGAAA
>CAZVBC010000748.1:0-2084 GCA_964625155.1 uncultured Pirellulaceae bacterium | reverse complement strand
CGAAGACCTCATCCGCCAAGGCCACGTCCATGACTATGCTGAGATCGCCGCACTGGGGCACGTTACTCGAGCCAGAGTAACGCAGATCATGAACTTGCGACTGCTGGCTCCTGAGATCCAAGAGGAGTTGCTCACACTGAATCGAGTGATCAAGGGACGCGATTCTCTGAGCCTTCGCCAAGTCCAATCGATAGCGCTACAGAATGACTGGAAAAGCCAAAGAAAGCAATGGCAATTTCTGGCTAAGACTTAGTGCAGTTGTAATGCGAGAAAGTCTGCGGAACTATGGCAACGATCGTCCATCTTCGCACGTACCCATGTGCTCGCTGAATCCACGCAAATTTTTTCAGTTACAAAGTCGATAACTCAGACTACTAAAGGTGCTGCGATATGCGCATCAATCCGGCTTCCAGCACGTGATCCTCAATGCAAGGACTCAGTCTTCCAAGGTTGTTGAACGGCGCGTAACAAAGCAAGGCAGGAAATACAGACACGCTCGACGCTTGCAACAATTGGCGAAACCCAGCGTAGCTATCCTCAGCGCTAAAAAATCGACCAAGGATGTTAATTGAATGATCGGGAGACAGATATTGGATACCACGTGCTTCGAGCGACTCCTTACAAATCGACATGGCTTGGTCTACTCGAACTTGGTTCTCGATACGTTGTTCGCGATACGCCGTTAATGCACGCTGAAGATCAAACTGATTAACTTGGTAAGACCGATCAAGGGTTTTATGAATAGAGGAAACATTCCATTCACTTTCATTTCGGTAATTTGCCTCAAAACGCGCAAAAATCTCAGCGAAAAGATAAAAGAATGATGGCGGCGAGCCATAGCTAGTAGAAGCCGTCTCATATAGCGCCTCTATAAACTGTTTGGAGGCAGTAATCCAGCCAATCTTCATTCCCGCAATCGCAAAAAGCTTCGAGAGGCTATTAAACCGGATAACGCGAGGATCTGATCGCGCAAATAGGTTTGAGTATAATTGACCATAATGTTCATGACATTCATCGAGCACCAGAAATCCCGTTTGTGGCAGGGCATGCAGAATTCTCTCTAATTGCGATTCGGAAAAGAGTTTTCCGTTGGGATTGAGTACTGTTTGGAGGAATACGATTCCTGTCGAAGCATCAATTGAACCGATAAGACTCTCAATCTCGATTTCGCACTCTTCATTGACAATTGGCACTAGTTTTGTCGGAAAATGCCGTGCCATAGCTTCAACAAGCGGCGGATAGTTTGGCATAGCACAAATTGCTGTTCCGATCGTGCTGCCACTGACACTTCTAACGGTCTCAGCGATGAGGCTGACTGCTGATGTCCCCCCCATGGTCAAAGCTATGTTGTCGAGAGAAAGTTTTGTGTCACCGATTTTAAGGTTCTCAAGGTCTGCAAAAGCAATCCTAGTTGCCTCGCGTCCGCGCGAGTCCGAATAACCATGCCATCCCTTATCTAATGCGAATCGTAACGTATCCTTTAAACCTGAACAAAGGCGAATGACATTTGTGCTGAGTGAACCACTAGAAAGGATGATGTTCGCATCGGAGCGAAATTCTCCATATAAATCATTTTGAAAGTAGTTGTTGAAAAGAGTTTTAATGAGCATGGGTAATGCACGCGTACAGCTAATATCCTTCCAATGGCAGGTACGTTGTCTTCTGGATTCATTCCAGAAGTTAAGATCTTCCCGCCTAACTTGCATGTTCTTTGGCAGGCGAGCCTCGACTCTACCCAAGAAAAGTCGAGCCAACTCAGAAGCGTCTGTTGTATTGTTTGCCCGTTCAAATATCTCTACGAGATCATCAAGATTTGAGCCAACGGTTAGCTTTGTTCTGCCGGAAGTCGACTCGGCTCGCAGTATATTCGACTCCGGTCCAAAGCTGAGTTCTGAGAAAAGCGGCTTAATCGTAACGACGCTAGATTCCGCAACATGGTCTCCGATGACATTTGCATTTCTGTCGAAAGATATGCCAGGTCGCTTTTGGTAATCAACAAATCTCTCGCAAAGAAGTGAGATTGGCATGTCTGCAAACTGCGAGGGATTCTCCAAGGAATCGAGAATAGTTGATCTCCACACTGC
>CAZVBC010000747.1:0-2084 GCA_964625155.1 uncultured Pirellulaceae bacterium | reverse complement strand
TAGACTACCCCGATGCCAGCTCTTTCCCGTTAGACAGTCTCTCTCCGCCTCCAGGCTCGCCCTCTTCGTTCACCGCAGAATCTAATCCTTTAAATGTTCGTCGATCCGTTGGATCAATTGGTTTGCGTTTGAATCGCGATTGATATTTCGAGTAGTGGTCAACCAATCCACGAAGATCAGGTCCGATCTCGTCAGATATAAGTTTTCGAACCCGTCGCACTTCGTCGATTACGGGGTCAGTTGTCATCGTCGCCAATTCCTATGAGTTCAAGTGGTGTTACGAGTTTCGGCACCGATAGATTAAGTATACCGTTAATGCGTGCGATGTTGTCAAATTTGTTCGCGTTTGCCAAATGCTTGCAATTCCATGTCACGAGAAAATCGCAACCGTAATAAGACGCAAGGGCAAGATGCAAGGCATCGCCAGATGGATCAGCCGGCATCAGCAGGCGTTCAATGTACTGTTGGACGATTTCGCGAATCTGGTCAGTAATCGGGAGGGGAGATAATCCAGATATCATTTCCATCGCGTCCTCACGGCCTGTGAAGTTACCACGCTCAAGTTCTTCCAGAACCGCTGAGGAAGTGACCAATTCGTCAACTCTATTCGATGCGTCAAACCATTCTCGCGTCCACAATCGGCGCGATATGGTGCCTTGGCGTACGACGCTACGTCGCTAACTCAGCTAAAGCAGAAAATCCAGATCGCCAACCGCTGGCAGAGTCCTTATATTCAAGCGAGTTCATAAACAGGCAATAACCACTCACGGCCGCAGGTCAACCAAACCACTAAAGTTCGGTTAAACCTCAAGCATTACCAGCCATCATACCAATCTAATACCCTGCCAGACGCACAATCACACATTGCGCACGCGGCTTACTTGAATCCTTTAAATGTTCTGCCTTCCTGCGGCTACAGATAGAGTCCCTCGGGTTTCTCCATCGTCGCAATCATATTGTCCACAAGTTTTGCGCGGCGCTCAAGCCCTGCGTCACGAAGTAGTGTCGCCAAACGAGTGCCGTATGATCGTGCAGTGAATCCATGTCGTTCACGAAAGGACGTTGTTTCGAGTGCCGCACGATCGCCAACATTGAGCCATAAAAATATTGCGTCTAGTGGCTGTTCACGACGAAGATACTCGTTAACCATATTAATCGAAAGTTCGAAGTCACGATTTCCGGAGACCCCAGTTTTTAATGTCAAGTTTTGAACGTTTTGCATGAATGGGTCGTTGTGAATCGAATCATCAACATCCTTAAGTTGCTGGAGCCACATTAGTGCTTTGCGGGCCCAATCGGGTCGGAATAAACCTGGTAGGATGTGATCCGCCCAGAAACAACCGCCCCAGAAAGCAAGCGGACATATGAGGGATTGACGCAAGTGGATCGAAGCCTGTGATTGTCGACGTGTTCGCCGTAGGAGATACCCAAGACCAAAATGTGCAGCACCATATTCGGGAAGTAGTTCGATTGCTCTTCGATAATACGATTCCGCGTCGTCAATCCTGTCCTCAACGATCAGTTGATCAGCAACAGCGCAATTTCGAAATGGCGAGCTGGGATCAAGCGACAATAGTTGTTTGTGATCGTCAGCCGCAACGACATCAGCGATGTCGATCGTGGGCCGCGGAATATTTACCGCATCAAATGCGGCTTCAAACTCATAGGTGAGTTTACGGTCTTCGTCGCGAGCAAGCTGGCATCGACCAGCAGAAGTTAAGTCGCCATGCTCGGGAATCAGAGCGTAGGCATCGTGGCTACTATAGGCAACCAACGGTGGTTGCTCCTCGCGCCCAATCGGCCAATAGAATCCGTGGTAGTCACCGTTTCCAGTTCCAGCGAATGGAAAGAAGCCGATAGGCGGGTATACCAGGGAATGAACCCTCGTTTTTATTGGCGTACCGTCAGGGTAGGAACCACCTTCGACGTTGAGAATGTCATCGTCATATTCGGTGGGCAGTAGCATTGCAGATCAAATTTCGAAGGCAGAACGTATTGCAAACTAACCTGTTGTACTCAACAGGTTAGGTTGTGCGTTGAACTGAGCCGCCGGAGCGGTGGAGTACTGGGGCGAACTCGCTTAT
>CAZVBC010000746.1:0-2086 GCA_964625155.1 uncultured Pirellulaceae bacterium | reverse complement strand
ACCTGGCTTGGTATGGTTTTTCGAAAAACTTTGAGAACACAAAAACGCGTGTTAGTTAGGAATTCAAATGGGAGAATTTCACTCGAAGCCAGAGCACTTAGTGCGCCAAATGGGATAGTCCATTTTCGCTTCTAGCCGAAACTCTCAATCAGACAGTTTGGCCGGCCACAATATGACCATCCAATTCGACCACTATTTGCCCAAATGGAACTACACCGCCGTCCCCAACTCCGCATAAATTACGGAAGTTATTTCGGGACAGTTCCTAAAAGCAGTCGTGGATCGTTCAGCTACCCTAAGCTAGGATTGCCAATGATCCACGACAATCTATCGAAAGCACTGTGTCTCAATCGCAATTCCAGGGACGCAATCGTAAGGTCCTCAGCCTTCTTGGCGATTAATCAATGCCGAGGTCCATTAAGCTAGCACTACCTGCTTGAGCTTCCAATCATTTGGCCTGAGTTTTCTTTTCTGCCGGTTCTTGGCCTTTCACCTATCCTCAATGCAAGCTTTGGCTGCTCTGCGACAATTCGCGGTTTGCCTCATCAGATGCTTTGCGGCCTACCGATACCAGAAAAGTTGATCTAATCCCCAAAGCTCATTGAATCATTAAAGTCGAATAAGAAAGCTCTATCGGTTGGATGCACGTATACCAACTTCGAAACCGATTCGATCGAGACTTGCCGACTGGGTAGTTGCGATTATTCCATTGTGCTGCGCGGGCGCTCGCACCTACGCGCTCGGTGTTGAGTGCAGAGTTTTGTCACTTGTAATTGCGGTGGCAACAAATTTATTCAGCACGCATTTGAGTCATATTTGTCTGGCGAGCCCACAAGGGGAATCCCCTGCGACCAGTCAAGAGAGCGAGGTCATCCCTAACGCTTCAATTATTGTTGGGTTACCAACCGCCTACGCTGTCAGTCCTGACCGTATGATCGTGGAGCCCAGCATTGAATTGGGTGCGCTCTTCCCAAGTAGCAGCGAAGAGATGAATCTCCGCTGGATGCAAACGACCCGACCGAGTGCTGTTTTGCAAGAGGTAATACCGCTTAACCTAGGGCAGGAATCGTTGCCGCCTCCACCACCTGTGGAGCAGCAAATTCCTCGCCCACCACCAACTGTTGTGGATGTTCCCAGCGCACTTGAGGCTGCACCAGTTTTTCACGATCTCGTTGGTACTGTTACTCAGCATGGCCGAATTCGACGCAGTCGCGACCCCTGCGCGGAAAAGGGGCTTGGTTATGAACGCTTGGCATTTTCGATTTTTGATATCGAGCCGGCGCAGCCCTCGAACAATTTTCGCGTTCGATCCGTATTCGGTTCTCGATTACAGTTGCCGGATCGAGCGGAGTATTTCTGGGGAAGAACTGTTGATCGAGCTGGGCCGCGCCGAGGTGAGTCGATCCTGGATTACCGGGATCTAAGATTGCGTTTAGAACTTGGGTCGAAAAAATTTGCAACTATTTTTGAAGTCCCCTTTCGAGAGGTAGATCCCAGAATCAACAACAATCATGCAGGACTGGGGGATTTGCAGTTAATCACCAAGACAGTCTTCATCGAAGGCGACAAGTGGCTGTTGACCCAATACTTCGGTACTCATTTTGCGACGGGGGCCTCGCGCATGGGCTTGGGCACGGGGCACGTTGCCCTGGAACCAGGGTTTCTCGTCCGGAACAAGTGGAGTGATATCTCGTGGTTGCACGGAGAGCTGAAATTTTGGTTTCCGCTCGGGGCAGATCCGAATCACCACGGGCAAGTTCTCAAAATCGCGACCGGAATGAATCGCATCTGGCGAGACTCGGATACTAGCGCCGTGCTGCCATCCTTGGAACTAACTTCTTACTCGATCTTGAACGGACTGGCACGCAATCAGGCGGGAGTAATTCGTCAAATCGATAGCGACATCATGCTGTACTTGACACCGGGAATACGTTACGTTGTCGATCCTAAACTCCGCAGCGGCTTTTTTGAGATTGGCAGCGGGTTATCGTTTGCACTTACTGACGCTCGATTCACCGACACCACCTTTGAGATCGACTCTCGATGGATTTGGAACCGGCGAATTTCCGGATTCGAAGAAACTTGA
>CAZVBC010000745.1:0-2093 GCA_964625155.1 uncultured Pirellulaceae bacterium | reverse complement strand
CAACACTTCGCCCGGGCCGGGTTGGCCGGGTTCAGGAATCTGAATTGCGCGAAAGTTTTTGGGGGCGTCCAGTGAGATAGCTTTCATATTTCAATGCGAGGTTCTGCTAGAGGAATGGAAATAATGCAGGCAAATCTAGGCGGTCGCGAGTATTCCGCGAATACAGCATTAACTGTGGCACGCGCAGCCCATAAATTTCTTTTTGGGGGACAAATCCAGTTTGGTTAATCTGCATCGACATTGCGTACGATAACGATTATAGCTGTATTTCGGCTTAGAATTTGAATCGCTAACGCTGTTGGATTCAAGCACCTCATGCTAGTGCTTGGACAGGCAGCATCGTTGAGTTGCAGGCGTCCGCAAACCTCAACTAGTTGTCTAGACAGAACACTGGTGAGCAAGCAGGTAGGCAGAGACATATGTCAGGGACGACACAGGAAAGGTGGAAACAGACGTTGCCGTCGTTGTTCCAACAGGCGGTCTGGTGTGGCATTGCCTTTTCGGTGGCTGGGCTCATCGGTTTGCTGAATTTTCTACCACCGATCGATGTCCACTTTCGAGTGCGCGCGCAAATAATTGCCTCGCCGCAGCGCATCGCTGCGTTGCGTGAAAAATTACGTACCGATTTGCATGCAATGCACGAAGGTATCTACACCGAAGCCCAACTTCTTTCCGTCACGATTCTGGAAGACGGCAACTTACCGGAACTGGAATCACAACCTCGCCGTCAGATTCTCAAATTGGTAGAGGTTGATTCGCGCTGGCAAGTGCGCGCAAAAACCGGTCAAGTCCGGGAGTGGCTGGAATCGATTACGCGTGTTCAAACAAATGTCCTCAATGACTACCAAGCGATGCGAGATGAACGGTTTGCTCAATGGAATGCTCGTTCGACCCAGCACTACCTGGATCATTATCGCTATACCCAGACTCGCGATAGCATTGAGTCGCTGGAACCTACAGTCCAAGCAACGGAACCACCGCCTGCTGGGACAGCGCCGCAGAGCGCTATGCGATTAATCTCGACGATTCGTTCGGTTCAAGAGGATCGCGCCGAGCCGACTGTGGCACCACAGCCACTCGACGTGGAGAGGCGATTGCAAGACAACGTCGCCGTGGCACAGCAGGATTATGAGTCGGCTGTGCAATCGCGCAAGAGACTTCAGGAGGAGATTGCTGGTGTCATGGCACTCTCAGGCTCTCCGCGCATTCGTGCACTGCCTGGCAGTTTCCCAGTTTGGTTAGCCGTTGGCAGTTTGATTTTTGCAATGGCGCTTGGGTTGACCAGCGCCTGGGTTCAATTTCGTTTGCAGTCTGGTGGCGCGTACGAACCGAATTACGTGGCCGAATTGCTAGCGTCCGATGGGCTGCCCTGTATTGACTGTGTCTCGGTTGGAGCGGACCAAGATGTTGGCGACGATTGGATGGAAAGTACCGGTCGAGTTGCCGTGAAGCTGACTCGCCGATTCTCTTGTGTGCTGACGAACGTTGGCGAATGGACGGTACTTATTTGGTGTTTAGTGATTTCCTTCCGTTTGGTATTTGATCCGCTGTGGCGAACAATTTTTATGAGCAGTCCGCTTGCGGGACTGGGTAGGTTGCTGATTGGGCTCCCCTGAGCTCACAGGCTCGACAATTGCTTCAATCCGTATAAGAACTCGATGCGAGCTTCCACGGGAAGTCGCTAAAACTTTACCTTTGGGAAACCTGGTTGCCATGTACGAAGCCATTTTTCAATCGACTGATCGGCCGTTTCGAGCTACTCCGGATGCGCGTTTTTATTATCCATTTGACTCGATCGAGCAAGCTCGCCAAACCTTGGTCCGCGTAGTTCGGCGAGCGGAAGGGCCCGCATTGGTGATGGGGGCCTCAGGGTTGGGTAAATCTATGTTGAGCTTGATGGTCGCTCAAGACCTAGCCGACTTGTTTGATATTGTCAAACTGCATGCGACCAGCTTGTGCAGTCGCCGCGCATTACTGCAGAACATTTTGTTCGAACTGAGAATGCCCTACCGTGAATTGACCGAAGGAGAATTGCGGCTTTCGCTCATGGATCGCATGGAACGATCGCCCGATTGCGCCCCAAAGGGTTTGTT
>CAZVBC010000744.1:0-2094 GCA_964625155.1 uncultured Pirellulaceae bacterium | reverse complement strand
CTCGCAGAGTTCTAGCTGAACTTGAGGATCGTCGTTGATACCGTTCAGCAATACGGATTGATTCAACAGCGAAACTCCCGCCAGGCGCAAAGCTGTGGTCGCTTTCTCAACGTCAGCGTCCAACTCGCGCGGATGATTGATGTGCAGCACGATGAAGACCGGCATGCGGATCGCGCCGAGCCATTCAAACAGACTTGGACAAATTCGCGAAGGAACAATCGTTGGCATCCGCGTGTGAATTCTCAATCTGCGAATATGCGGAATTTGATTGACTTGTTCGACCAACCACGCAAGGTTCGCGTCGGGTAACATCAGCGGATCTCCACCACTGAGAATTATCTCCTCCACAGTTTTGTCAGCAGTGATTTCATCGACCAACGGCAACCATGCTCGAGGTGACTTGGGCACCAGCGAATACGGATACTGGCGCCTGAAACAATATCGACAATGAACCGCACAAGCTCCTGTAAGCACCAGCAAGGCCCGCCCACGATATTTCCGTAGCAAGCCCGGTTGCGTTTGACTGATTAAGTCCCCCACTGGATCGCTTGAAAATCCATCGACACGCAGCGATTCTTCCGGCACAGCGAGCACTTGACGCAACAACGGGTCGTCCTTATCACCTCGTCGCATGCGCAACATGAATTCTCGCGGAACAAAGACGGGAAAATTAAGCTCGCTAGCTTCAGCATGTGTATCGCTTGGCAAACCGAGCTCGGCCAGCAATTCCCGGGACGTCCGAATCGCCGTTCGCAGCGATTCTTGCCAACTAGATTCCCGATTTTCGTTCTTCGCCTGCATCTCGAAAGTGGCTTCGACAGAGGTAGGACTGGTCGTTACAATCTGCGACATAAGTTACAGGCAATAGAAATTAACTTGTTGAGAGAAATCTTCTGTGGGCACATACAAGACTAGCGATTTTCGCAAAGGCTTAAAGGTACAAATCGACGGTGAACCTTACTTGATGGTTGAAATGAACTTTGTTAAGCCTGGAAAGGGCAACGCTCTCTACAAGTGCAAACTACGTAACTTAATTCGCAACACCGTCCTCGACCGCACTTATAAGGGGGGCGACGAACTCGAAGCTGCTGATGTTGAGGAGATCGATACGCAGTTTCTGTACAAACAAGCGGATTCCTTTGTATTCATGGATACTTCGAGCTTTGAGCAGTATGAACTGTCTGCTGATCAAGTAGATGATAACTGGAAATATCTCAAGGATGGCATGCTATGCACCATGATGCTGTTTAATGGCGTTCCCATCACTATGTCGCCGCCTAACCACGTCGAAATGAAAGTAGTCGAATGCGAACCCGGGGCCAAAGGCGACACTGCCACCAACGTCACCAAACCAGCCAAAGTTGAAACCGGCGGAGAATTCATCGTCCCAGGTTTTATCAAAGAAGGCAACGTCATCAAGATCGACACGCGAACAGGCGAATACGTCGAACGCGTCAGCAATTAACAAGTTGCGGCTGTCGACTATTTACACCTGAGTCGTCCTGGTGGGCGGTTACCATCGCGTGTCATCCTTCGCGCTGCCCCGATGCACATCGATCGACCCGCCTCGGTACTACTTCGGTCCGCGGCATACTCAACGGTTTCTGATGATTAACCGTTCTATGGGGATGTGTCCGCAATCGGTCGATTAGCCGACAGCAACTTTACATGTAGCATTTTGAGTTCGCTCTATGAGCGCCAAGCAAGTTGGAGAAATGGCGAGTTTCAGTTGAATATGGTGCGGAAGCGAATTGCGCCGCCATTCCGTGCGGGCTGATTAGACCAAGGTATGCGACGACCGGCATGGCATATTCGATCAATACATTCCATTTTGGGGTCCGGTAATCGATGTGGTACAGGCCATGCGTGGCCAGCTCAACCTCGAAACCCTGTTCGCAGGAAACGAGACCAGGACTCACCCTATCGATATTCGACCCCTCGCTCTGTTGCCATTGGATTAAGGGACACATCGCAGCATCGATATCCTCAAGATATCGAGCCATCGAGTGTTATCGTTCGAGGACGTGGCAGATTTTTGGGCAACACGAAAGTATGCTTTTGGGAATTGCGCGACACCTCTCTGTTGATGCTCGC
>CAZVBC010000743.1:0-2096 GCA_964625155.1 uncultured Pirellulaceae bacterium | reverse complement strand
TTGAATCGCTCAGCTCGGCCACGGTGACCATGGCGCCAGCGCAAAATAGAAATCCTAACAATGTGATCACTGCGGCAATTGGCGCGCTAGGAGAAACCTGCTCGCCCAATTCTGGATCTTGAATGACTTCTTGAATCAGGGCCGTTGAGTCCTGCTGCATATTGATGTCGCGCAGGCGAGTTACTACTGAATCATACAGTGCTTCATGGCGAGCTTTTTGCCGCATCATATCTTCATCTTGAATCTCAACATTCACCAATTTCTTAGCTTCAGATTCCGCCAGTGCTTGCTGTCTTTCGAGATTTTTCTTACGTTGCTCCAGCACCTGTAAGTCGTTTGTTAGCAACTTGACATAGGCGTTCATCACATCGTCTGGCGTGAGGATTTTTTCGGTAGTGTTGGCGCCCAGTCGGCTTGATCGAGTGGCAAGAAATTCCTCCATGTCAGCAACTTGCGATTGGAGCTTGCGTACCTCTGGGTGATTAGACCCGAGCTCTTGGGTGGCTTGATTAAGCCGAGATTTCATTTCCAGTAATGAACTGTACTCGACTGTGGCACCGGCCATTCGTTGTGGTTGCATCGCTTGAAAGGATGCAGTCTGAGCTTCGCCACGTTCGACAGTGACAAGTATCCCTAGTCGCTCGGCATTGCGCTCGTCGATCAAGGCGAGTTTTTCGAGTGCATGAGCCTCTGAATTTTCCAGCCTCGCAAGGCCTGTTTTGACCAGATCAAGCCGCTCCCGTGATTCATCGATCGTGATGGTTAATTGAGATATCTCGGCAGCTAACTCTTGGTACCGCAACTGATGGATATTTCCTCCTTCGGCTTGGCTATTGATTAGTGGGGATTCGTCGCGAAATTTACGGTAGGACTCCGACAATGCTTTAATATCAATGTCAATTTTGTCCCGAGCCGAATTGATTAACTTAACTGCTTCCTGGTTTATGTCTTTAAATTTTGACTCGACGAACATGCGGTATTCGGACAAGATAGCCGAGACCACTTTCTGACTGTCCTCAGGATTGTTGTGACGAAAGGCAATCGACAGCGTGCGCGCATCGCGTGCGGCACCTTGCCCGCCTCGGGTGATGTAGAGATTGTCAATTACGTAATCAGTCGCAGTGGTGTCTTCGCTGAGTTCGGAACTGATCGAGGGCAACTCAGCAAGGCTGTTATTGGATAGTGCCTGGCCCACGATGCGTTTACTCTGCAACATACTCATGTGCGTTGCCAGTAGATCTTTAGAAATTGACTCACTGGAGTTGGCCATCTGGGTCGCCAAGAGTGCGGAGTCGTTCTGCATCAATAAAATCTGTGCGGTCGATTCATACTCAGGAGGTGCATACAGGAAATAGCCGACTCCCACAGCCAAACCAATGAACGCTGAAAGCACGATCAACCAGACCCGACGAGCAAGAATCGCAAGTAAGTCAATGGTCAAGTCTTGATCGTTTCTGTTGGCCTTGCTTGTCGGCACGAAACGCTGAGGTGTCTTAACGGCAGTTGACTCTTTTTCGACGATAGACGCTTTTTCGATCATGTTATCTTTTCGTTCTCGGATGTCTTGCAACCAAAGCCGGCCTTTTCTCGTCTACTTTGTGAGTAGATACAAATTTCACTTTGATGATCGCACTGGCTTTCGTCAATCCACCAGATAGCGGTCTTGAAAAATTGCCAAGATAGGGCCGCGTTTAATCGGAGCATTCGTTAAGTTCGACCCATTTTCGATGCAAGGGAAATTCGAAATTGCACGTTAGCGTAGAATAAAGGCACGTGTGGCGATTCTCAAATTCAGTCAAACGGGACAGTCACGCGATGTAGCCGCCAACTACAAAGAGACGCTGGCGGGCGCCTCTCGAAAGCGATTTCCTAATAAGCTCCCTCGCAGAGCAAAACGGTTTTTACGGTCCGGAGGAGAATGTAGAGATCCAACCAAGGCGACCAGTTGCGCACGTAATACCTGTCAAGCAAAAGACGCTCGCCATACGTGGTGTTATTACGGCCGGAAATCTGCCACAGTCCCGTGATGCCAGGAGTTACTCGGATGTACTCGTGATACGTATCTGCGTATTTTGGGATTTCCGCATTGACTATGG
>CAZVBC010000742.1:0-2109 GCA_964625155.1 uncultured Pirellulaceae bacterium | reverse complement strand
ATCGACGGTCTTCCAGTGCTTCAATGAAGGCGCAGCGACGTCGCAACTTGGCCCTGCGGCGAACTGCAAGCCTCATGCGTCTGGTACGTGATTGAAAGAAGCGACGAAAAAAGGCAATTCGCATGTTGTTAACTCCGAGGTATTCTGGAGTTCCTCCAAATAGCGTTTTCGATGGAAGGGTGAGGATTCGAAAGTGGCGCGCTTCAATTAATTGGGCTTAAATATCAGTGCGAGATTCAGCTCGAAACTGGCCAGCTAAATCTCGGAAATTTTTTAGGCTGCTAGCTGATCGCTTACGACACAGCCTGTTATCAGGCTGTTCCCATGGCATTTTCCTTGAGTTACGAGGATTTCTGACGGGATATAAGGCACGTTTACTATCAGTGCGATACGAACACTCAAAACGGCTCATGAAATTTTTTACATGAATTTTCGGCGGGAGCTTGGAACCAAAGGCTGTTGCAAGTGCGGCGGGGCGACCTTAACTCACTAGGCGCGGTTGTGCATGCATTTGGACGCGTTCGGTGAAATATTTTCCGGACCGCCTCGGGTGGAGTTATCGCTTGCGTATAGGCGCGATGTAGCTGGAAACCTAATGATCCACCGGGCGAGCCGGTGGGATTGTTGATTGCGATGGGGGCAGCTAACGGATTCGGAAATCTCTCGGAAAGCTCCGAACGACGACTATCGGGAGCAGGCACATTAGGATTCCTCTTTAAAAAACGCTCGTTTTGAAACTAAAGCCATTCAGCAATGGCGAACGATACGATGACGGCGGAATTCTTCTCTAGCAATTCCCTAGTTCTAGGGCGTCATGAAGTCTTCCGTTGGCGTTTTTTTTCAGAACGACTTGAGCCAACAACTTTGGTAGCCTTTGAGACTATATATTGGTGAGCGAATGGTTGGGCTCTTGTTGGACGCCAAAATAGTAGGCTCGGTTGAGCGGTTGGGTGGCGTGGCGCTTGTAGGGCGCTCAAGGACAAGGCCTGATAGGTTGCGATCAAGGCTTGAGTATGGTGAACTCACTTTACCCGCGCATGGAACAATCGACTCATCCCAGCTCGTGAACGGTTACGTGCTCATACATTCATCATCACTTTGATCTTTACTGACCTGACTCCTGCTATGAAGTCGAAAAGAATAACTGCCGAACAGGTTCGCGAGATGTATTTGTTGCTGGGTGAGTGCCGAGAACTGGGAGATGATCTGTCTCAGTGGCGATCGCATTTTTGGTTCGGTCTTTCGCGGTTAGTAGATGCTGATCTCATTATGCACGCAGCCATTGGCGGAAGTGCCGACGAGCCTTCTATGCGATGCGGAGGAGCTTGGGGCTTTGAGAACGGCTTCAACGTAAAAGGATGGCTCGCGATTGTCCAAGAGTATGGCAACAGTCTAAAGTCTGAAATGACGGAATTTGCCATGCGACGTGTGCGTTCAATTAACGAAGCGGGCTTGGTTATTGACCGTCGGATGATCATTCCCGATTCGGATTGGCCCTCGACGTTCGATAAGACTGTTATTGCCGACACGGTAGGCACGTCGGCGGTGATGCAATCGTATTTTTGGCTAGGAGACAGCCGCAAAGAATTGGACTCGATGGTGTTAACACGAGGCATTGGCTGCAAACAATTCGGAGAGCTTGAAGTCGAAATTGTGAAACTGCTGCATGCCGAAGTGGCCAAACAAATCGGGCGCGAGCTATCGGGCTATGATGACCCCCAGCCGAAGTTACTCGCACCGCGAGTCAGGCAGGTCCTGCGTTGTATTTTGGAAGGTGACGGCGACAAACAAATCGCCTACCGGTTGAACATCTCGCCTTTTACCGTCAATCAGTACACCAAACAGATCTACAAACATTTCTCCGTCAGCGGGCGAACGGAATTGATGTCGAGATGGATTAGGCGGGGATGGAGCATCCGTCCTGATTCATGGAATGATCAACCCGCTGGCTTGGACTTTGTTTGAAGAGGTAACTTGCCGGACCAGCTTTATCCTCTGGACTAATTCAGAATTCTAATTCACGGCGCCAGCGTTCGGGAACACCTTCGAATGCGGCTTGATAGGTTGCTTCGAACGGAACCATGACGTGCCCTGGCGGCCGCAAGAAAA
>CAZVBC010000741.1:0-2111 GCA_964625155.1 uncultured Pirellulaceae bacterium | reverse complement strand
TTGTAGGAATCCCAGGAATCCTGGTGTTTTTCGTACCTCAACCGTCCAATTCAAGGACACCTAACAAACGGCCCAACAACGGAAGTGGTTCGACGGTCGATTCGGCTCCTGTTGACAACGATCTCGCACAGCAAGCACAAGTATCCAAGGATATGACAAGAAAAGAGGTACCAGAAGTTCGTAGTCCTTCCCGACATGAGCGGGAAGTTGCTTCGGAACAAAAGTCGGTCCTTGAAGCTAGAGCCCAAATAGATCAAATCAAACGCCTATCGCACGAAGTTGAAAAATATCTTCCCGAACAATGGCAGCAACTCGAACAACAGTTCGAGCTCGCCAGGCGTGTTTCAATGCCAGCATCCATACTTCAACTGGAAAAACAGATCCGCGGAAAAGTGTCATCCATCCAAGCTCGCTTGCCGAGCATTAAACTTCGGAGAGAGCTAGAAGAATCCCAATCCAAAGAAGAGCCTCTAGAGTTTCTCAATCGATTACAGAATGAGAGTAAGAACTCTTGGGCTGATTCAACGGTGGTTGAGCCGTTTTGGAATTCCATTTATGAATGGGGGCCAGACGTATGGATGCAAATGGTTAAGGCTCAGGTCAAAGAGCTATCACCTTCTGACGATGGATTCTCCGAAGTGTACCTAGCTTTGGCGGACTACAACCGCCATTGCGGACGGGAAGCTGCCACCAACCAAGCGGAGCAGATCGCTTGGGAAAACTCCAAGCGCATGACCAATCCAGAGCGTGCGGCACAATCGGCAATCGCAACTCTGCAACGAATGCAGTTGCGATTGCCCCAGGCCGAAATGGCCAAGAGGGCTCTCGAAGCGAAAACTATTGCCACCGATGTTTCCAATCTATACAGCAGGATGAAGCTACTCGCGGAGATTGGATCGCTTAGTCGTACGTCTGGCATTGAACCGCTCAAGGATATTCAGCAAACGGTAGCCAAGGCGAATTCATCGGACGAACGTATGTGGACGAGTCTCTACGAAGGCAAATTGAGATCGGCAACCGCAGCTCCCAATGACCTTCGCCGTTTCGTCGAATCGATCAGGATGACTGAGCACGACTTCGAGGCCAAAGCGATTGGCTATTCCTACATTGCCAATTCGGCGGCTCGCGAAAAAGACGACTCAGCGTTTTGGTATGCCATGCTGCAAGCCGAAGCTCAACTCCTTGATTGTTCTGGCGACGAAGTGCAGGAGCGGTTGGCTACTATTGCAGTTGCACAATCGGACTTCAATCGAGGCGATTTTCGTCGAGTTCTTTTTTCGTCCTTGAAAATCAATGACGTTGGCTTGCGTGGACGATTGCTTTTTCCGTTGATGGTTCAGTCACGCAATCTCGTACCAATACCGATTGGCAAACTAGCCTTGCAGGTCGGAGCCAATAACCCTCAAGGATGTCTTGCCTTCTCGAATTTCGTACCGCGACTGATCGAAGATCAGCAAGGCAAGAAAGAAACCATCGGATGGATTCTTTCAATGAAACAACCAAGCCTTCGAATTGCCGGACTAATTGGCTTGGCAAGAGCAGCCGTTGACCCCATGGTGGCCAGTGAACTTGACATGTCCGCTAAACAGTCTCGTTCCGCCGAGCAGTTGTTGCTCGCGAAAGCGGAAAACGAGGCTTCTCTGCTCCAGATGCCGTTGAAGCGAGCATGGGCGCATCTGTGGATTGCAGTTTGCCGGAAAACACTCAAGGATGAAGAAAACTACCGAAGAGTGCTCAAACGAATCGATCGTGATCTAGATGGATGGTGGTACATTCACGAAACGGACAACGATCGTCAAGAACGACGCCCATCAGGCTTCCAACAAGAAAATACGGAGAGTCTCCCTTACGTCGTCGAGTTCTATACGCACATGGCAGAGCTGCAAGCGTTTAGCCTCGACGACCCAAGACAGTCGATTGAGAATGTGATCAACGCAGCGCGAGCTTCTCATCCGGCCGTCGATACACTCCCAAACGCTTTTCTCAAAGTCCGGCTGTGGGTGATTGTGGAGTCCTTGCATAGTCGACTTGGTTTTCCAGCGCGTGCCATGAACGGACGCGTCAATCCCCCGAACATGTCTCACCAAGCGTTGCTCGCAGTAGCGACGGAC
>CAZVBC010000740.1:0-2113 GCA_964625155.1 uncultured Pirellulaceae bacterium | reverse complement strand
CCGCACCAGCATGGGGTACTACGGCCTGGGGACGATGGCGGCGAAGATTGAGAAGCGGTATCTGGAGAAGCCGGCGTAATGACTCCTGCTGTGTGTCCATTTTGCTAGCACAACCGCCATTTCTTACGCGCACTCAAAAGTAGCAACTTCGATGATCTCATTCGTATCCAGACAGATATGGCTAATCCTGAAAGTGTCAAATAGGTTTTGCGTACCTGTAACGGCACCGTCACCCAAATCGTATTGGTAGCCAAATGATGCAATGACTCTCCCATACTCCGATTGGCAAGTTTCGCATTTCCAGATGATTCTCATTTTTTCAAGAGAGGGTATTCCCAATTGTCCAACTTCGGCATCGTAACCATCGTGTTCCGTGTCAATCAACTTTATGATTCTATTACATTGTCGACATTCCAAGAACAACGGATCATCGAATGCAAGTGTTCCAGCGATCAAATAACCGTGAATTCGCCAGATATCGTGACTACACGTGCATTCAATAAGGTATGAGTTGAAGCTAACTCCGTCCGGAAGGCCAGCTTCGCTCGGGGCAACGGAACGAACACGAAAGTTTTGCAAGCATCGAGGCGGTAACTCAGGAGCGAATGGCATATAGCGAGAGTTTTACTTACGGAAAGACGTGCGACCAGTTCCCAAGATGATCGATAACGATGATGTCGCCACGTAAATTCGGCGGTAGCTGGTGCCATATGTGTTGGTTTCGTCCAAGTAGATTTCCTCTAAGGAAATCTCTCTGCGACGAAGCAATTTCGATGAGATCGATCTTTCCGTCGAGCCGTATCCCTGCGATATCGGGTAGATTATTGGGAGCTACGGAAACTCCCTTGCCCTTCAGAATCGTTGACCATCTGGAATGCATAAATACGTCCGTATAAGCCCCCGAACTTGCCATCTTTTTCGCCATTTTCTGCATTTCGGCCGCGTGGGAGGCGCTTGTAAATTGGGGGGTTCCGTGAATCACGCAGCTATTGTGAACCAAGGTCCCTAGCGATCCAACTCGATAGACATGCTCCGTAGTTTCCAGGTTGTATAAGAATCCACGAAAGTCTGGGTCTGGCGTGATCGATTCCACCCGCCGAGCGCCGGAATCGGTGTTTACGAGTTCGCCCTCGCGCAATTCGCCGACTGGGACATATTCTTGCCGATCCTCTGACCAGTACGGGTGATTCGCGGTGACTCCGGTCGATTCTTCTTGCCCTTCGACGCGTAGGCGCACCAATCCGCTTCGCTCATCGGCTTCATGCTTGAATGTGCCAGTAACGACGTTTCCCTTCCCCGGCTTGATCGGAGGGCAGGGCCCGATCATTGTGACATCGGCCTCGCCCACGGCACCCATTTCGGGAAGGTCCAGGAAGATGGTCTTTCCTGCTTGGGCTTCCGTTTCCTCGATCCATTCCAGAGGCCGGAGGAGTTCAATCCATAAGGAATTGCCGGACTCCTTATGCATGTGGAGACTGATTTGCCGCCACGTTTCGGGATCGGGATCAATCGCGTCTACGTGATCCCTGAGCGGGTTGGTCCCCGCCATTCGATATCCAAGCTTGACTTCATCGATGCGAACCGACCTTCTATTGCTGTGCCCCGAGGCGGGCGTTACAGCCACAGAATTGGAAGCCGTGCCGCTTGTTATCCAGGAATTGAAGCCTGTCCAAAGAAAGATGAACACGCCGAACAGGCTAATGCAGAAAAAGAAGAATTTACCACCGCGCACCATCCAGGACAGTTCGTCTCCTGTGCCCTCGTCATTGACATCGACGAGCGGCTGCGGGCGAGAGCGTGTCGGCTTGGCCCGCGTCCGAGTTCTTACCGCGCCGCCCATTTGAGCAAAGATGTCATCCACAACTTTGGTGGAGGACTTTGTATTCGCATCCCGGCTGACTTCGGCCCGCAGAGAAGAATCCTTCGTGGTGGTCGGCATACTATTCCCTCCAAAGCTCGTTCCAAATCGGCACCTATGACCGTTGGAAAAACAATTGGGAAACGACTCTTTCGCAGCCCGTTATGCTATCGAACCCTTATGGGTTGTCAATCACATGCTGGGAGTGCCGACGACGTTCCCCGCCGGCCCGCACGGTGGCAACATGGACATCAT
>CAZVBC010000739.1:0-2116 GCA_964625155.1 uncultured Pirellulaceae bacterium | reverse complement strand
CTTGGGTACCGCTGTAGGGTGGGGACCGGCGGCCCAGAAGGAATCGCCGCCATCGAGCAGGATACTTTTAACGTCATCATCGCGGATCTAGTGATGAATGACGTCGATGGTATGCAGATTCTGCAAAAGGCCCGACAATCCCTCCCCGACTGCGAGGTAGTGTTGGTTACTGGACACGCCACGGTCCCCAAAGCAGTCGAAGCGATGCAAGAAGGGGCGTTCAATTTCCTAGAGAAACCAATAACACCAGGTCGGCTTAGAGCTGTAACTGCCAAGGCGGTCGAAGCGGTCCAGCTCAAACAAACCAACGCCGAACTTCGGCAACGACTGGATGAAAAATTCGGCTTCGAAGGAATCATATTTTCTAGCGATCGCATGCGCGATGTGATTGAACGAATCAAACGGATTGCTCCTACGGATGCGACGGTCTTGATCACTGGCGAAAGTGGTACTGGCAAAGAAATGATCGCTCAAGCCATCCATCAGAACAGTCCCCGCAAGGCGAAACGAATCAAAGCCTTAAACGCTCGCGCGGTTTCGGAAAACTTGGTAGAAAGCGAGCTGTTCGGCCACGTCAAAGGCGCGTTTACTGACGCGTTCAGCGATCGAATCGGTGCCTTCGAATATGCCAACGGCGGCACATTGTTCCTCGACGAAGTTGGCGATATGCCCATGAGCACGCAAATAAAGTTGCTGCGCGTCCTGGAAGAAAGCAAAATCACGCGGGTGGGCGACAACAAAGCCATCAAAGTGAACGTACGTTTGATCAGCGCCACCAATCGTCCGCTGGAGCAATTGGTTGAGCAAGGACAATTTCGCAACGACCTGTTCTATCGGTTAAAGGTGGTCACGATTCATCTGCCACCACTGCGCGAGCGGCGTGATGATATTGTGCCTCTGATGGATCATTTTCGGAAGATCTTCACCCGCCGACATGCAAAGCCGCAAGCCAATTTTGCGCCGCTGGTAACGCGCAGGTTTTTTGCCTACGATTGGCCTGGCAATATTCGTCAGTTGCGAAATTTCGTGGAGACCATGGTCGTCCTAGACACCGATGGCTTGTTAGATATCGACGACCTGCCACCAGAATTGACCGAGGTTGGCGATGAGGTCGCCAAAAGTCATGCTCCGCACAGCGAGCCGTCTGTTGGCAGACCCGACATTGCGTTGACGCAAGGACCGAGCGCATTGATTGGTCAACCCATGGATTTTATCGAGCGGTGGGCGATCGAAGAGACGCTCAAGATGACCGCCGGAAATCGGGAAGAAGCTGCGAGAATTCTGGAAATCGGCGCCAGAACGCTCTACCGCAAACTCGACAAATATCGAGCGGACGATCTGGGCGAGAAATCCAAAGAGGAAGTGGAACGTCATGCCAACGATTAGGCAATTGCCCCCCAGCCTCGTTAACAAGATAGCGGCTGGTGAAGTCATTGAACGGCCCGCCAGTGTGGTAAAGGAATTGCTGGAAAACAGCATCGATGCAGGAGCTTCACGCATCGAACTTGCAATCGAAAGTGGCGGCTTGGAACTGATTCGTATCAGCGACAATGGATGTGGTATCGCTGAGTCTGAATTGCCGCTAGCGATCGCTAGCCACGCGACCAGCAAATTAGCGTCGGCGGACGATCTGTTTGATGTGCACACACTGGGGTTTCGGGGAGAAGCACTGGCCTCGATTGCTGAAGTCAGTCAATTACTGCTGCGCAGCCGCACTGCGGATCAGCAAGGAGGAGCGGAATTAATCGTGAACGGAGGGGAAGTCCAGCCAGTGCGTCCGGCTGGTGCCCCGGTTGGAACCGTAATTGAAGTGCGCAACCTGTTCTTTAACACTCCAGTGCGTCGCAAGTTTTTGAGGTCCGCATCTACGGAAACCAGCCACGTATCGGAAGCCTTCACACGCATCGCACTCGCTTACCCGCATGTCCATATGATGTTGGTTAGCGGCCAGCGGACTCTGTTCGATTTAAACCCTACCGAGCACTGGCATGAACGAATTCGTACATTTTTCGGCGACGAAATTGCTGACGCACTCATTCCCGTTGAAAATATTCAAGATCAAATCAAATTGAGTGGCTATGCTACGGACCCGAGCGTCAGCCGCAGCAATAATCGA
>CAZVBC010000738.1:0-2124 GCA_964625155.1 uncultured Pirellulaceae bacterium | reverse complement strand
TGGCACCAAGATTTTTCACGCGAACAGTTGCCCAATGACTAATCAGTGGGCGGCGGACCTTATCGGTCGCAGGCGCATGTGGTTGCAGTCGAGCTCAGTCAATCATGCACCTTACCGAATGCTCGAACTCTTTCCGGAAGAGCCTGGCTTTACGACATCGAACAGTGAGGCATTTGAATACGCTGTCCTGCCGCATGTGTTTACTTCCTTGCTACGAGCGGGACCGCCGTTCATGAAGACAGAAGCGATCGTTTTCAGTAGCGGTCGCGTGTGGCGAGGTTCCAACGATACGTTTCTAAAAGTAGTTTTCGAGCAAGGGGTTTGACATGTTAGACCTAAACGCAAGAAATGATCTGGATTCGACACGACCGCCAAAGCCTCCCTCCGATGAATCGTTTGATTCGCTGATGTGCCTGGCAAGGTACGTGATTCACGCCTGGGCTGCGATGATCTACGCATTTACCAGGCATAGTTTTGGGCGAGATTTTTTTGACTTCTGGAGGATGAGTGGCCTGTTGGTACTAAGCTTCTGGTCCGTTGTGACTGTGCCACTCGAGGAATCGTTACCTCTGACCATCATGATGGCTGCCTTTGTGTTGCTTGCCATGTGGCATCGGACACACTCGCCTCCTAGCTTGCAAGGGGAGACCCTACACTCGCACTACAGCGGGTGGCCTCTAGTATGCGATTTACTGCCGATCAGTGAGGGTATTGCCAAGAGTGTCGTTGAACCAGGAGTAGTCATGATGTTTGGAATTGGAATTTACCAAATCAACCAAAGTCTCGGCCTGTTCATTCTCCTTGGTGGGCTAGCGTGCATGCTCGATTGGATCTACTTGTCCAGGCGCGATTACGTTCGCGCTAAACGCATGCACAACGCCCAGAAAGAACAGGATCGAGCATTGGAAACCTATAACCGTTACTTTGGACGCAAGCGAGGAGGACTGTAATGGCTGTCAATAAGCAACAAGCGGAAAACAAGCTGCAAAGCGGAAACAAACAGCAGGACGAGCAGAAAAAAGACACGAGCCTGCGAGCGAAGATCCAGGAGGCGTGGGAAACGGATCTGAAACCGACATTGAAGGCAATGGGCCGCCAAGGAGCGAGTGAAATGGCCCAGGCATTGAAAGCATTTCCGGATTCCATCTCACCGGTTGAAACGACTGGAACTATTGGAAATCCCACTCAAATGCAGATCTCCCAAGAGTTCGGAGTTCATGGAAAACCACTCGACGAAATGCCAGAGAAACAACCCGCCGCCCGGCGAGATAACAAGTCAGCAACTAAGGAAGTAGAGCCTGACTACGAACCGTAATTGGAGCATTGACGATGAGTATCACCCAACTCGAACAACACGGCATGTTGTTGCGTCAGATCCTGGAGCTGCAGCACCAGATTCTTGAACGGCTGCGTGCCGAACGACCGAGCCAGCAGTGGTATTCACCCAAAGAACTTGCCCGACTGATTGGCCGGAAGCCAGCCACAATTTGTGGCTGGTGCCGGTCAGGAAGGCTTGTTGCCCGCAAACGTCCACTAGGAAGGGGTGATAAGCTTGAGTGGGAAATCTCCGCTGATGAACTGCGAAGATACCGTGAACATGGGCTATTGCCAAATTCAAATCAACCCATTGGTGAAGAGATTCAAGATGTTGGATGTCAAAGAGGTTGCTAAGCACCTACACGTATCCGTGTCCATGGTTTATGCACTGATCCAGCGTGGCGAACTTCGTTCCTATCGCATTGGACGCTGCGTCCGAGTTACTCTTGATCAAATCAACGAGTACCTCGAACGTTGCAAACAAACTCAGAAACCAGAATCTCGGTCCAACCGGCTTCGGCACATCAACCTTTGAGCTTAAGCGCCTGTTCGCGGAGGTAGTCGGGATTTCGAGCCAAGTGCGAGTACGTCCTCGAGATCATCGTGGTATCCGCATGCCCCATGAGCTGGGCGAGCGTAATACTGTCGAATCCAGCCTTAAGCCCTTCGGTCGCGAAGCTGTGTCGTATGGCATAGGCACACATT
This sequence comes from uncultured Pirellulaceae bacterium, assembly GCA_964625155.1. Lineage (GTDB taxonomy): Bacteria > Planctomycetota > Planctomycetia > Pirellulales > Pirellulaceae > Aureliella. The sequence goes on along the minus strand of CAZVBC010000738.1, from coordinate 102 downwards.
GGCCGTCCCAACTTCTTCTTCAGCCTTTGGAATCGGCTATTGATCGCGTTTTTCGTCCAAGGTTTTCCGCGAGTATTGACTAGCAGAGGCCCTTGGCGATGA
>CAZVBC010000737.1:0-2129 GCA_964625155.1 uncultured Pirellulaceae bacterium | reverse complement strand
CTTCCTCCTTGCGTCCGATGGCTTTAGCCCTCGCGGTCAACAGCGAACCGATCTGCTCGGCCAGCTCCTCAGCTTTGACGAACTTGGCCGGCACGAACTTGACTTCGACCAACGGCTTGCCCGTGTCAAGCAACTCTATAAGTTGCGCTACCCGCCGAACGTTGTCGGCGATATCAGTCACGATTAGTATTCGCTGGTTGTCGACTGGCACTAGACTCGATCCGCTCTTGGACATGGTGGGCCTGAGCAATTCAGCCAGCTTGCTTGGCACGGCAGCCTTGATCGTAAAGACGCGCGTCAGCGGCTCGGCGGCACCGAGTTCATTCAAGCTCGTTGTGTCACTAGTTGGTCGAGCGACCTCGGGTATTCGCTCCAGAGGTACAATTCGCATCCACCCCTGGACACCCGCTTCCGCAATGACCAAACCTTCCGTACGCAACACACTCTGTAGAACGTTCATTAGAGAACTGACGGGAATTGGATCAGGAGCGATGATGTTCACCTTCTTCTGAACCAATGCTTGGTCATACATAAACCGTACACCTACTCGCACGGCGACGTATTCGACCAACGACTTGAGGTCCATTTCTCCAGACGCATCTAACTTGACTACTGACTCGTTTGCTCCCGCTTGCGGAGCAACTGGAACCGGCTGGGGAGATGGCAACCCTTGTGCTTGCGCCCCCGCGTGATCAGGCGACCATGTTGCGACCAGCAGCACTGCGAAAGTGAATGTCGTGGTGGTCGATCGCAGTCGCCATTTTCCGTATCGAATCATGGTGTGCTAACCCTGGGAGCGATTATGGGATGGGTGTTACGCGACCGGTAAAGCCAGCCGGTTGAACTGCATCGAGCTGAGGTACTCTGGGGAGTGAAAGTAACGGATCGTTACCGATTGGTTGAGGTGGGAACAACAATGTTGGAGCGTACGTGGGCGACGAGTTCCCCAGTTGCAATGAAGGCGCAACTTGCAAAGTTGTCTCGCCGGATCCAATAGGCTTAACGTCCGAAGGAGATACGGGTTCTGGTACGGGAAGCATATATTGCTGAGGATCATCGGGTAAGCTGCGATTGACTTCGGCACCGGTCGATGGCGTACCGGCTCCCGACTGCGACTGGTATCCATCCAGTGGCAAGGCTGCGTCCCGATAGCGAGTTGCCATTAATTCCTTGGCCCAATTCAGCCACTTGGGCCGATTATCGCGCATGACTAATTCGCTCAGCAAATAATGCACTCGCCCGGGTTCTTCGTCCATTTTGACAGACACCCGAGCTAGATTTCCGAGAGCAACTGAATCGTTCGGCGATATCTCCAGTGCACTCTCGTAGTAATCGCGCGCCAATTTCAGCCGATCTGCCGTTTCGTAGACCAAGCCCAAGTTCACTCGACATTCCGGCCGTTCGGGCATGAGATTGGCCGCGAATTCGAATTCCCATGCAGCCAAATAGAGTTGATGCCGCGAAAGATAGATTTGTCCGAGGTTGTTATGTGCCGGACCATAATTAACGTCAGCCGCCAGTGCTTCACGAAACAGGGACTCGGCATCATCCAATTCCCCAGCTTTCAACTTCTTCAAGCCCTCCCCGTTGAGCTTTTTGGCTTTTTCCGCGTCAGCGTTCGGGTCGGGAGCGACGGTCGTGTACTTGCGAGGAACTTCGCGACTCCATTTTGCACACCCTAGCGAAACGCAATTGGAAACCAGTACCAACCAAAGTGCTGCTGCTTGGCCTAAACACCGAATCTGCTTTCGGCATCGATTCTCTTCGTGGTACTCGGATACGCGATTTCCACTGGCCTGCACGAGAATCCATCCTCACAATGCTAGCACCCAATCTATTCTACTTCCCAGGGGTCTGATTTGTCGCCGTGTATAGTATTCGTGTCAAGACCAATTCAGATGACCAGCGTTCATCTGCCTGCGAATTGCTGGGCATTTTGCGCAGATGAACCGATGTGGGCTGATAACCGGAAGTGACTTCGATGCACTTCACCAAAAAGGTGGCAACCTGTTCGGCTGACACGGAATTGACACGCAATACTACGTCGTCGCGACTGTAGTTAGCGGATTTGAGTTTCTGCAGCGGCAAACGGCTAATCTCCGATATCTGCGGCTCATTGATTGCGACCG
>CAZVBC010000736.1:0-2131 GCA_964625155.1 uncultured Pirellulaceae bacterium | reverse complement strand
TTTGGGATCCGATCGAGGACAACGTCATCCGCGAGATGGACGAAAGTGGTAACGTGCTCGTCGATTACACTACCGAGCCGACATTGTATGGCTCGGTCATCTCGCAGGATCGCGGCGGTCAAGTCCGTCATTACCACTACGATGGGCAGGGAAACACCACCGAACTGACGGACGAGAATGGCAACGTTACCGATACGCGGAAGTACTCGGCGTTTGGGGAGGTGACGGAGAGTACGGGGACGACGGAGTTTCCATATCAATGGCGCGACACATCAACACGTGCCTCAACCGGAACAGGTCATTGTTGTATCTATGACCATCAACTTGCGCACGTGAGCATACTCGGAAAGACCTACGCGCCGCAAACGGGTCGGACACTTGGTGTCAGCAAACTGCACTTGCTCGAATCTTATAATTCGATAACGGTAATCGGGATCGAACAGCGTGGGATGGTTGCCTCCCAGGTACAGCGGAAAAATACTGACAAGCAAAACTGTGAAGATTGGGTTAAGGGTAGTGTCCTCCTAAGCAATTTGTTGGACACACTTAAAGCACGAGGCAAGCGGACTTGCAAGAAGGTGCCGACTGTGTTTTGTGTCGATTGCAGCCAAGGCGGCCTCAAAGTACCCGATGAGGGTGGCCATTATGATTGTGACAAAAAAGAAATCACCATTTGCTATGAACAGCTCAAAGGAAGCAAAGATAAGTTTTTTATGGTCCTAAAACACGAAGCGCTCCATTGGTTTGATCATTGTTGTGGGTCCGCATGTGGGAAGGGATCGCTTGAATGGTGGTCAACCTTTTGCAAACGAAGCGCGTGCCATGAAATTCGGGCAGTATGTTATTCAAAAGCATGCGACAATGCTGCAGATAGAGATGCGTGCATCGTCGCCGCGGCAACAAAATCGGTAGAACATCATATGCAATGCAAGGATAGTGCTGGCCAATATGTACGCGAAATGCTCGCCAAGTGCTCATTCAAGGTTGACCCAATGTTTCCGTTTGATCCGCCAACCATCGATATCTGACCGAGCAAGCAGTAGCCTACCTGCTTTGGACCACCGGTCGTACGGAGTCGCTATACGCAGCAAGCCGAGTGCCGATGATGAAAGCCTGTAGCCATCGCTTGTGTATTGTATTACTCCCGACATTTCATCTTGTATTGTTTCTGGCGTCATGTGTTTTGCGCAACTCATTCGGACGAAATGTGCCTTGGATCATGTACGGAAGCTTAATCGCCTTGGGGTCACATGTGTCGCTGCTGAGTATTTGGGCGGGATTAACTTGCCGTCGTTGGTATGATGCAGTCGCGCGAGGGCTAGCCAGCGTTGTATGGTGTGTGGTCTTTTATACTGCGATTGAATACGACCCCGACTTCTGGGACACGTTCTTGAACTTCATAGTTCCAGTAGGAATTATAGTCATCGGCGTGCAAGCCAACTTCATTCTGGGCCGAGTACTCGTTCGAAAAATGCGTCAACCGCTCGACTGTCAATTACACCGCAACGCAGGAATTCAATTTAGTGTTTTATCCGTTCTTCTTTTGACGACCACGATAGGCATATTGCTGGACCTTGGCCGTGCCACGAGGACTTTGGGGGAGAGTTGGCATGGACCAGTGACGACGGTGTCAGTATTAACTGTCGAAATTGCCGTCTCATGGATGGCTGTTTGGGCAATCCTTGGATTGGGAGAACTTAGGTTTCGATTTCCAGTTGCAATCGGGGGCTCCTTGGTTACGGGACTGTTATGGAACTACGCGGAACCGGATTTGGTATCGCAGCCGAATTTTGTCGTGATGCCGGTCATGTTGCTCACGTCGTCGTCGTTGTTGGTCATGCGCAATCTCGGGTGTCGTTTTGTGCCTTGTCGTCCTGTTCAATATCGAAGTCCGAAGCCAGCCGTTCGATGAATCCGGTTCGTAACCGAAGGTTGACGGGATTGTGGAAGCGAATAATGACTGAATTGTTACCGGCCGAATTGTGATCGCATTTTTGGCCGAATTGTGACGGTAGAGATTTGGCGTAAGCGTTCGGCGGATACAGGTCCTCGGTCACGCCGGAGGGGGCCGAGGGGTGGGCTGATAAAAAGTTGGCTAAATTCGCCAGTTTCAATTGATTCAAAGGAGAAA
>CAZVBC010000735.1:0-2131 GCA_964625155.1 uncultured Pirellulaceae bacterium | reverse complement strand
AGATTTTATTCGAATGGCTCCCACCCCAATCCCAGGACTTACATGGATTCTTTCGTTGTAACTATCCGCGACGTTCGATCAATAAATACTCTTGGCCTTCACTCTGCCTCGCCTCTGGGCGAAAATCGTCGATTACCGAATACCCATACATCGGACCTTGGGCAGAGTTTACACGATACCTGCACAACACGACCGAAGACGCTGGCCACTTTTTAGCCGTCTCCCATGTGTACCAATACCTGTAGGCAAACAACTCTTGCGCGTCAGTCGCTTCTTCATGTTTTCGATCACCACCACTACCCATAGCTAAACCTCCCTTTGCTGCACCCGGCTGACCTTTTTCGTTCGTCAACTACAGGAAACTCCAGTGGTAGATCAGCAGGACACTCGCAATCAACTTCAAACCGAACTCGAATCGCTCAAAGCTCTGCTTTCGAGAACTCGCGACTAATCGTGTCCAGCAAGTCATCGACAGTTGTACACACCCTCTTGGTGTTGACCAATGACTGGCCAGGAATCTCCACCAAAAACCCATTGCTGCATGTGACTATTCGCAACTCATGTGGCAACGAATGTTTCTTGCGCACTGCGTCATCTGCTGACCTAGAAATATGCCGCATTGAATCAACCAGTTTCATAGCAAACTCCTTACCGCGTCCCTTGAAGTAACGTTACGTGTAGCGTTCATGTGAATCTATGTGCTAGTTTCCATCAACAGAGACAAGTTCTTGATTGCATCCCCGATGGACTCTGCTTTGTGAATGTGATACATCCACGGGTAGAAGCGATTTTTTCACGAGGCAGAGGATAACGCAATTCACCCGAGTCGGACTTAATGTCTTTTGGTTCGCTCATAATCAACTCTCCCTCCAGTGATCAGCACAAAATGGAAGCCGCTCGCCATCGTCAGCTACAATTGCTTTCGTCGCAGGTCGCCCGCACAATGGCATTGGTTCGTCATCGTTGTGCCATCGACGATCCGCCAATTCTTTGCAACACGTTTCACCAGCGTTGGCGTTCGCATCCCACGACACACGCGGATCACAACTCGATGCAGGCGTAACACGATGGAAGCACTGAAGTTGTGTCACTTGTTATTCCGTCGCTTTCGATGGCCAAAACCGCGAAGAAATTTCATCACGTGGTCAAGATCAGGATACTTACCAAAGGCTTCGGCAACGTCGTCGGACGGGCACCCAAGCAGGTTGGCTGATTGTTCGAGGATTTGTTCCATATGGCCGCTGGTAATTCGCCAAAACCCGAGATTGGCTTGCAGCGTTTGCTTTTCACTGTCGGTCAGTTCTGGCAGTTCCATTTAGATTTGTGCCTCTTCAATAAATGGACTGGGTGGTAAGCCAAGTCGCGTGAGCACTACACATTCTTCGCTTGCCCGCGTTATGGCGACATAAAACAAGCGGCGATCCTCCAGCATGTTAGCGGTGGTGGCTGGAAAAACGCCCACATTGCAGTCCGGAACGATGACCGCAGGCCATTCAAGTCCTTTCGCTTGGTGAATGGTCATGACTGAAATGCCATCTGTCGATGGCAGCGACTCGCAAAGTGCTATTTCGGTCACGGCGTCGGCCAGTGTGTAGTTCGAAAACTCTTCGCGCAGTCGTCCGGCTTCAGCCATCAGCACGGGCGGAATTGGTAGTGAGTTTAAGATCGTGCGTGGGGTTGGGCTCAGGCTGAGACCAGCCAGCCAGTCTCGGCAAAATATTTCACAACGTTCGATACTCGATGTACAAATATGCTGGATCAGGGGATGTGGCATCAAGCCAGCGACATCGCTCAGTAAATGAGCACAATCGGTCTTGAGGATTGGGTTGTGTGGTGAATTGAGATATGTCAGCAAGCTTTTCAGGTGGTCGGTGGAGTCTTGACGGTGTGCAAAAACAGGGTGTCCATCGTTTGCAAGTACCTGGGCGTATCGAGCCACTTGATGGTTATAACGACAAAGGATGGCAATGGACTGATCCGCATACAACGCTGCCTGAAGAGACTTGACAGTATCCAGTACCCCAATCCCTTTCATGGTCACAATTTGGCCATCGGTTTTCGTGGCTTGCAGATGGTCCATGCCGCCACCGATATGTCGTGCTAACGCATTCGCTGCATGCACGATGCCTGG
>CAZVBC010000734.1:0-2138 GCA_964625155.1 uncultured Pirellulaceae bacterium | reverse complement strand
CCCTTTTTTCCCACTAAGCTCCTGCGGAAATGTTGCACCCAATCGTAGGTCCAATTGTTTGAACCGTCGAAGAGTTGATAGCCACAACTTCCGCTGAATCAAGTGCCAACGAAAACAACATCAACACAACCAGTGAGTCCAGTCATGTCAAAATCACCCGTTCACACCATACGCATGGGCTTCGTAAAAGCCTCGGTCTGGCGGCAGGACACCAAGTACGGTCCGCGACACAACGTCACGCTCGTTCGCCTTTTCAAGAACGGCGATCTCTGGCAAGAGTCCGCCCGCTTCGGACGCGACGACCTTCTATTGGCCGCCAAAGTCATGGAACTCGCTCACGAATGGATTTACTTCCACAGCCAAGAAGGCGAAGAGGACGAGTAACCATGTTCGACGCATCAATCACCAATCAACGCAATTTGATGTCGCTCAATCGATCCCGTGGCAACGGCGTCACAGCCAACTCAATCGATGCCGCAAATGTTCCTGATCCCAACGATGACCGAGATGCCAATCGCATCATGCCAGAACTAATCACCGCACCGGAGTTTGCCAAGCTGTTGAACATCTCCGAGCGATCGTTCTACCGCCTAAAAAGCATAGGCCGCATTCCTCAGCCAATCTCCCTCGGCGGCAGTACTCGTTGGTCCCTTACTCAAGTGCGTCAATGGATCGCCGAAGGTTGCCCGATTCCAAGCTCACGTGAATGATTCCATTACCAGTCACGAGACGTCCGAACTCCTTTTTTTTCACCGTTACATTTGTTCACCAGAAAGCAATCATGGCCAGCGTATACAAGAAATCTGTTGACAAGAAGAACCGCCGCTCCGCCTGGTTTTTCAACTACGTCGATGAAACCGGCAAGCGAGTCCAACGCAAAGGCTTTACCGACAAGAGCGCCACGGAAAAACTCGCCCTCAAACTAGAGGAGGATGCCCGCATGGTTCGAGCGGGTATCAAAGAATCGACAAACGAACCAACGAAGAAGTCGCTCTTGTATCAATTGGACTTGTACCGCAAGCATTTACTACAGCGCGATGTTTCCGAGGTTCAGGTTCAAAACATGCAAATCCGAATCGAAAAGATTACGGAAGGCTGTAACTTTGAAACGATCGATCAGATTGCCGCACAGCCAATCGAGGATTATTTGGCTAGGCGGCGGCAGGCAGGAATGAGTAAGCAAACCAGCAACCATTATCGCCAGTCGATGCACCAATTCTGTCGTTGGCTTCAAAGAAAGATGTTGCTCAGAAAGAATCCAATATCGGAGATTCCAAAGCTAAACGTCGAGACCGACCGCCGCCATGACCGGCGACCGCTTTCCGCAGACGAATTTCAAAGGCTGATAACCGCAGCAGAGACCGGTAAGCCGATCGAATCGATCTCAGGTGTTGACCGCGCCATGATGTACATCTTGTCAGCATGGACCGGTTATCGTCGTTCCGAGATCGGCAGCCTAACATTGACGTCCTTTCAATTAGAAGCCGAGCCGCCAACGGTCACTGTCCATGCAATTAGTAGTAAGCGGAGGCGCAAGGACGTCCAGGTGCTTCATCCCGAAGTTGTGGCAAGGCTTCGCCAATGGCTAACAAATCGCGTTCCCAAGCACGACAAGTTCCTATTCCCTATCACTAAGGAAGCTTGTGGTTTTGAGCGCAAGACTTCCAAGATGATGAAAAAAGACCTGGAGAAAGCAAAAGCACTTTGGATTTGCGAGGCAGACTCCGAAAATGAGCGAGCCAATCGGCAGACCTCTGATTTTCTATCCTACTGCAACGAAGCTGGTCTCTTTGCTGACTTCCATGCGAATCGACATACGTTCATTACCAACCTTTCCAAGGCCGGTGTAGCTCCCAAGGTTGCACAGTCATTGGCCAGGCATTCGGATATCCGTTTGACTATGAACGTCTATACGCATACGGACCTGAACGAAATGGCGGAAGCGGTGGCGAAACTTCCAGGGCCTTCTAGTCATAATGAGCTACCGTCAAAACCTACTACTACCCCCTCTGACCTCGAACGTGCTACCGAAGCACATCGCCAGCAGCGATACAGCAGCACTTCTGCGGCAGAGAACGGCACCTTAAGGCAGGGCGTGGCAGAGAAGGCAATTCGTGGCAGAAATCGGCAGAAAAAAG
>CAZVBC010000733.1:847-2144 GCA_964625155.1 uncultured Pirellulaceae bacterium | reverse complement strand
TCGATCAAGACCTCCGGTGCACGGCATTTGCTATTGTAGTTGCTCGACATCACATACCCGTAGGCTCCTGCGACTTCCAGGATCAGATGGTCTCCAACTGAAGCGGCCGGCAATAGGCGCTTGGCAACATACCCCCCGTCCTCTTGCGTAAAAATATCCCCGGATTCACACAATGGACCACCGACGATTACCTCTTGCAGATTGTGGGACGCGATACCCTCGCGGCGACAAATCGAAATCGGATGGTAGGCTCCATACAAGATCGGACGAGCCAAATCGTTGAAGCCAGCATCCAAAAGGTAGAAAATATTTTCACCCATCTGCTTGATAGCGCGAATCTCTGCCACAAGAAATCCGCTTTCTGCTACCAGATATCTTCCCGGTTCGATTTCCAACTCAATCTGGTGGCCGAAATTTTCCTGCAGCCGACAACGCACCGCATTCCAAAGCTCAAAATACTTTTCGATATCGACGTACGTCTGAGTGGCACGATAGGGCACCGGCAATCCGCCACCGGCGCTGATCGAAGTCACAGTTCTGCCCACCGACAAACAGACCTTTTCCAATGCCCCGCAGACTTGCGCCAAGTGCTCTAAATCGGTGCCACTGCCGATATGCATGTGGATACCGGTAACTACGAGGCCGTAACGGTCGGCGCGCACGAGGCAGTCATTGACTTGATCGTGCCAAATACCGTGCTTAGACTGCGGACCTCCGGTATTCGTTTTTTGGCTATGCCCATGTCCAAACCCAGGATTGATTCGCAGAGTAATGTTGCGACCCGGCGCGACCGAACCAAGTTGATCGATCATATCCGGTGAGCCAACGTTGACGGTAATGTTGTGCTTGAGTATTAATTCGAGCGCCGCTTGATCCAAAATATCGGCTGTATAGACGATCCCCTGCGGAGACGATTGCGAGCGGAATCCCGCCTTTAGCGCACGAGTAATCTCACCGGCACTAACTGCATCGACAACCACATCCAATTTGCGTAATCGATCAAGAATTGCAATATTGGAGAGCGCTTTCTGCGCATATCGAATCGTATCGAACGACCGTAGATCGGCTACACGTTGTTCGATCACACTCAAATCGTAAATATAAACTGGAGTTCCAAACTGCTCGACCAGATCAGCGATTGGAATCCCGGCGATCGTTGATCGAGTGGTTTCAAACGTGGTTGGGCAATACATCGAAGTGCTACTTTCCGACAAAAATTGACTTGTTGCGGCTAGTATTTTCCTGAGTGACCGTAACGTTGCAAGGTCTAGCGGCAACAAATATGGATGGCGGTTCA
>CAZVBC010000733.1:0-837 GCA_964625155.1 uncultured Pirellulaceae bacterium | reverse complement strand
AAGACAATTTTCTTGGTAGCCAACAAGCGAAAAAGTTGGTAACTTTTACAAAAAGACGCCGGAATTTGGCTCCTCATTCGACCATGACATCGCACGCACCATACTAATTGGCAATCACCGTTTCCTTAACAATCAGGAGCGACCTGTGACTTATCGACAGAGCAAAGCATTTCTTAGAGGCCTGATTCTGTTGGCTGCTGCCGTTGGATTCGTCAGCCCCATGTTCTCAACGCGGGCTGCGAGCGCAAGCGATGAACTGAAGTTGGGCGAATCGGACCTTCTCACGATCGGTTCACCGGCTCCGGAATTAGATATCAAACATTGGATATTTGACGGCGAAGGCAAGTACCAGCACATTAAAAAGTTCGCTGAAGGCAAAGTATATGTGGTCGAGTTCTGGGCAACTTGGTGCGGCCCATGTGTTGCCAGCATGCCGCACCTGGCGTCTATGCAACAGCAGTATGCCGGCAAGGGTGTTCAAATCATCTCCGTCAGCGACGAGGATTTGGAAACGATCCAAGAATTTCTCACGCGAAAAACTCCTGCGTCCCAGGGTGAAACTGACGAAGCCAGCGACAAACCTGAATCCAAGGCCCAAACTTTTGCAGATCTGTGCAAAGTGTATTGCTTAACCACAGACCCGGATGGATCTACCGGTCGCGACTATATGGAAGCGGCGCGACAAAACGGTATCCCAACGTCGTTTATCGTAGGCAAAGATGGAAAAATCGAATGGATCGGACATCCCATGGGGCTCGACGAGCCGTTGAAGGCGGTGGTGAGCAATCAATGGGATCGCGCAAAATTTGCCGAGGAACTTCGCGTCCAACAAGAAAT
>CAZVBC010000732.1:0-2145 GCA_964625155.1 uncultured Pirellulaceae bacterium | reverse complement strand
TGCAAGAACAAAATCGGTTCCTCCGCTGCGCGGCCCCTCCAATTTTGATCTTGCATTCACGCTTCGCTCCCGACTGTGACGGGTTTTAAGGCTCGCCATCAGGCTACGGCGGTTCGTAGCCGGATTACTCAACAAAGAAAGGAACTACCATCATGTCTAACACCGACACCTCCAAGCCAGCGAAGAAACCCGTCTATCGCAAACAACTCCCCGGCGGAGTTAGTGCAGCCGTCTTCGAAAACACCCGCGATGGCCGCACGTATCGCAGCGTAAACCTCCAACGGTCTTACAAACAGAACGGCAAGTGGGAACGCAAGAGCTTGTTTCTCAATCACGAGGACATCCCGTTCGTCATCGAAGCCCTCCAAGGCACCTGGGCCTACTTGAACGAGACGCCAGTTGGCCAAAGCACCGACGAAGTGCCTGACGCTCAAATCGAATCCGACGCCAACGTCGACGTTGCAGCTTAACATCAACCGCCGGTCCTGGACTTATCCGGGACCGGCACTCTCTCGAAAGGATTCACTTATGAGTACGACCAACGACGATACCGGCGAGTTCTTGAAGCGATTCCCAGGGCCATTTGCTTACCAACCAGGAAGCTGTGGTGTAGACGAAACCTTTGATCTCATTTGCGAAAGCACTCAGCAGTTCATCATCGCCACCCACTTCTGGAACGAACGCATTACTTCCGAACTGATTACCAAGGTCGTATGTGCGGCACTTGCAAATGTCCAGGGAAGCAATGGTGACAATACCGATGCATCGCTGAGTGACCTCGAAGAAGCCGCGTTTCTTGGTATGTACCCCGGACCATTCACCTACGGCAGCTTTCGACACGATTTCGAAGGCGAGGGCTGGGAGGTGCTATGTCACGCTACCGGCAAATCCTTGATCCATGCACACGGAGATGACACTCGCTTCATCGCTGTTCACATCGCAGATGCACTCAATCGGACGCTCTACGCCAAACGCACACCCGGTTCGCCAGTCAACCCGGCTATGGCGATACACATCCACCAGATAATCGAATACCTCTGGAACGACGAACAATCCCACTTCGAACAGTGCGAGGACGATGAGCGTCGCAGTCACCTCTTCCATTCCCTGCTTAAATTGCGAAAGTGGCTGGGCAACTCTGGCAAAAAGCAAGGAGAACCATCATGAGCCAACCGCTCTTACATCTCACGGTTCAAGTCACATTGGCCGGTGTCGCAGAACTATCGACGGCGGACTTCAAGGCGATGGTCGAAAGTTGCCTTCAGCTTGGTCTGGGAAATTCCCTGGTCGGATCGGTCAAATGGCTGGCGATCCACGATTGCCAGGTCTGGCCGTTCAAGCCTACGGTACTGACAAGCCTCGGAGAAGCTTTTGTCTGGTGCGAAACGGACGTGCTGGAATTACGGCCCGACTTGACTTCCGAACAGGCGACGGATGTGCTTGACACGATTCGCGAAAACTTTGATGCTCGCCACGGCATCGGCTGGGACACCATCGACGAATTCGCCACACGGCTTTTCGGTCCTCCAACCTATTGAGCCTACAACAATGTTTGACCTCGATGAAATCCTTGACGACCTGTTCCACGGGGCAGCCTTTGCCGCGTTTCTGGAAGAAGCTGCCCTGGTTCAAGGCTCGCCCTGCCCGAACAAGACCCGAGAGCGAGCCTACAGGTACTACGAGGAAGCTCTGGCTTTCAAGAACGCTCAAAAGGTTGCTCTACTTGCCGATTAAAAGCTCGGGCAATGCTAAGCTAAACGCCGTGACCCAAAGCCAGCGTCCAGAGCGGTAGCAGATGCAAGTTCGTTTCCAGACTGAACCAGCCATGGTTTGCCTCTTGTCTCCGTCTTTTTGTAACAGAAGTCACTCACGTTGATCTGCCAACTGCGTGATCTTTTCGCGTGGCATGTGAGCCGCTCGTTGCATGAAACCCGATCAAAACATCGCATGAAATTACTCAGTCAGTTGCCTGGCTAACACATTACGCTGATGTAACCAAAAACCAATGAACCATTCAGACGTCTTCCCTAAGCGAGGCTTAGGCCAGTTTTACGGTAAAACTGCTTTCTGGACCACTTTCTGGTTTGCTTCAATGCCTACCTGCTGACTTGATTGCCTGCCAACATGTAAGCATGTTTACATGAT
>CAZVBC010000731.1:0-2145 GCA_964625155.1 uncultured Pirellulaceae bacterium | reverse complement strand
ATTGCCATCGGCTTTCCACCAACTGACGGCATCTTTTGGAGTACCATTACCGCTGACGAAAACTCCTGCATTTCCGTTGCCGCTGATAATATTCCGTTCGGATGCTGAACTGCCGCCGATTTCGGTCCCAGCCGAGGTGAATAACCCCACGCCATATTGGTTGCCAACGTTGCTTTGAGCGACCGCGTTGTACATCGTAGTAACTTCAGCCGCCGTGATAGTTCGGCCATAGATAGCAACTTCATCGATGGAACCATTGAAATAATTACCATCGCCTCGCGCTCCAATTCGCACTGGCTCCGATCCTGCCGCGTAGTAGTCATTGACACCACGAGTATCGTTGACGATCGTCGTATCGAGTAAACCATCGACGTAGAGCGTAACATTCTCAGACGCTGATCTGGAATCGTAAACGGCTACGACGTGGTGCCACTTGCCGTCGTTGAAGGTATTGTTCGAGCGGACGGCGAGTAGATCGGAGCCATTGGGTTCTTTGATGATCGCCCACACACGATTGTCGGAGAAAACTTCAACGTTCCACTGCGAACCGCTAGAACTGCCTTTGCTAACGATCATCTGGCGTTGGCCCGAAGCAGACGTTTTGAACCACGCTTCAACGGAGAAAGTCGTATTCGAGAAATCAAATGTTGATTCGTTGGGCAACAAGACAAAATCGTTGACTCCATCGAACAGAAACCCTTGTCCTGTGACACCAGCGGCAAACGTGGCTCCATTGGTAAGTGTCCCTTCGTTTGCATTTTGATAATCGTTGGCATCTCCCTCGGCTTTGTAAGATGCAGTCGGCGTAGCGACAAATGTATTCGTGTCGCGGGATTGGCTGGCGTAAAGGTTGGCGACTTCAGAAGCCGTGATCGCTTCGGTCAACAACATGGCTTCATCGATTTTGCCATTGAAGAACTCGCCGTTGTACTCAGGGCTAACTTGACCAAGGACTAAATTGGCTTCTGGTCGGAAGGCACCTGTCGGACCACTGCCGCTTGTCCCAACATTTACTCCGTCGATATAAAAGGTAAGAATTGCGCCACTGCGAGTGCCTACAAAATGGTGCCAACCGGTTGCCATCGCGGCTGTTGACGTCACCCCTCCACCCGTGCCATTTACGGTAACGTGAAATTCGCTCGCGTTAGAGCCGTTATTCGATTTGAACCAGATGCCTTCACGCCCGTCTGCACCGGTTGTACTTGCATCATCCCAGCTTAAGATACGACGAGTCCCAGTATTGGTACTTGAGTCGATGTAGGCCCAGGCGCTGACAGTAAAGTCATTCAAGGTTATTCCATTCATCGGACCCAAGTTTACGTAGTCGTTTGTTCCATCCAACAAGAACGCGCTACCGATTTTTCCGGACGTGGATGTGGTGGCACCATTAACTAGAGTTCCGCTGTTCAAACCTCGTGAATCGGTCGCGTCCCCCTCCGCTTGCCAGTTGCTAACGAGCCCAATCTTTACAGCCGATTTTCCAGCCAGACCCGCGTTGTATTCAGCGGTGATCTCGGTGGCGGACATGACGCGTCCCAGAACAGTGGCTTCGTCGATGGCACCTTTCCAAGTTTGCGACCCGTATCCATCACCAATTCTTAGAACTCCCGTCGAGTGATTGATTGGGCCACTGTACGCAAACGTTCCTGTCAACGTTCCGTTTACATAGAGCCTTAGGTTTGCGCCATCGTAGGTCCCGACAACGTGGCTCCAAACACCATCTGTTACAGAAGCATTCAAACAATAGCTGCCATAATTGGTTACAAAGAAACGAACGCCGTTCGTACTTCCATTTCTTCCAAGCCCAAAACCATCGAGCCAACCTGCATTGGTCGTCTTCATCACGATTCCACCGTAAGCACCCATGGTGGAGAAATCGGGTTTGATCCACGCAGAAATTGTGAGTTGTTGAGGTCGCAGATTGGGCGAATCCGCAACGGAAACTGCTCCTGTTCCATCGAATTGGAATGCTGTACCTACTTGACCAGCGACATACGTTACGCCACCGCTCACGGTCCCAGTGTACGAGCCTGTCGAGTCATAGGTGTTTCCTTCACCTTTCCACCAACCAAGGGCTCCTTCAACAGCATCATCACCGGTGGCGCGAATGCCGATGTAGTTCGAGTCGATGTTGTTAAGGCCGCC
>CAZVBC010000730.1:0-2147 GCA_964625155.1 uncultured Pirellulaceae bacterium | reverse complement strand
CGCGGTGCGTTGGACCGTAGCGATTTTATTGGTCCAGCGGCCGTACTCATTACTCCAGTCGATAACGATTCACTGAATGTGGATCAGGACGGGGGAGTCTCGGTTGTGAAACTGTCGTCGGGCGTCTTTTCAGAATTTCGTATCCAACTTGTTGACGGCAACGACCCGACCAATCCTTTCAGCGGTATTGGAATTGACGATAATTCGGTGGTTACTGCGGAGGTCAGCGGTGTTCGCGCAAATGGGACTTCGGTCGTCTTATTTGAGAATGGTCGTTTGTTGGTTGAAGGAATTGACTATCGTTTCGCCTACGACACAACTCGCAACGAAGTTATTTTAACTCCTCTTGCAGGCGTTTGGAGAAATGACCGCGTCTACGAGATTCTATTGAACAATAAGAACCGCTTCGTCGTCATTGCGCCTTCGGGAGATACGATCGAAGACGGCGATCGGATGGTGATTCGGGACAGCCTCGGCGGAAATGTCAATTTTGAATTTGACAGTGGTTTCCGCATGCAGATCCCACAAGGCTTGACGTTGAGAGTGCCTTTGGCTGGTGGTCAGGCAGGTGGAGTAATCGACGGCGATCGATTCACGATTTCTCAAGGCAATTTGAACATCACGTTTGAATTAGATAGTAACGGCAACTTCTTAGCTGGCAATATTCCTGTCGTATTCAATAACATCTCGACGCGAGAGGAAATTGCCAATTCAATTGCACAAGCGATCCGTACCACGAACTTGGCCATTAATCCTCTGGTGTTGCCAGGAGGTGTGGTCTACCTGGGTGCATCAGCCAATACTCGGGTCAATACTTCGTTCTCGGCACTTACTCAACCAATACAAACGGTCGGCCTACAGGTCCCGTCATTAGGTGCGCGACCGGGAGGCGTGACCGATGGCCAACGAGTTTCGATCAGCGACGGTCGAGTGACAGTGGTGTTCGAGTTTGATACTGATGGCAACTTCGGAGCAACTAATTTCCGCGTCGATTCGTCTCAGGCTAGCAGTGCCAATGACGTGGCAAACTTGTTGGCACAAGCAATTGTCGCCAGCGGTTTGAAGTTGCAACCCCGAATTGTTGGTAACGATGTTGTCCACCTGGGGTTATCACCTTCAGGTTCGATCAATCTTCTTAATTCGCAGTTCACCAGCATCGGAGTTTCGCGAACGATCGCCGACGGTGAGCGATTCACGATCACTTTTGGTGGAACGGCCAAGACGTTTGAGTTTTCTCTCGACTCGACCGTGGGAATCGGCAATATCACCATTCCTTTCAGTCTCAATGAAACTCACGAACAGCTCGCGGTCCGCGTGCAGCAAGTGATCGCGGCCGCTGGTGTCAGCCTGCAACCAGTCCATATTAATGACGGCAACATTGCGATTGGTGGAACCGATCAACATGCGATTAATGTCGCAACTGCGCCAAGTGTCGGGCTGTTTGGCAATCCGGGTGTGGCTACGAACACGACGTTGACAATTATTGGATCTTTGGTCCTCGAAGTGCCAGCTCGTGGCGGCCAAGATCTGGTCGACGATACGACTTTGGTCTTAACCAACAACGGCCAATCGTTGACCATCGAGTTTGATAGCAACTTCAGTGGGCCGAGCCAGCCTAATAATGCGCTGGTTCGATTTAACCCAGCCAGCTCTGTTGCGAATATTACTCAATCGATCATCAACGTGATAAATTTCTCAGGGCTGGGAATCGTGGCATCGAATCTTGGCGGCGGCCGGATTGACCTTGGAGCTTTACCAGATTCAACCGTTACACGCAACAATTCGGCTGTGCGACAAACACGAGGAAATGTGGGAGATGGTCAGTTCTTTACAATCAGTAACGGAACTCGCGCGGTAACATTTGAGTTCGACAACGTCTCCAACAACAACGGTTTTACGGCAGGACGCGTACCTATCTTATTGAGTAACACCAGTACGCGGGCGGAAGTGTTATCCTCCATGAAAGCCGCTATTGAGGCTGCTGGACTTGGGCTACAGACGGTAATCACATCGGGTTCCTCTATCAAATTGTTGGATAATCCTCGATATACCTTTACCAACTCGGCACCGACCTTAGTAGTGACGGGTGTACCTGGCGGGGCAACACCGATCCTGTTCGCGCAGGATGTGAATTTCACCTCGGAATT
>CAZVBC010000729.1:0-2148 GCA_964625155.1 uncultured Pirellulaceae bacterium | reverse complement strand
GGACGTTGTTGAGGTTGCCCTTGGCGCGAAGGCATTTGGCACGGTCAAGGTCAGCCAGCTATTGCCGTAAAGTCCCCAATCTTCAGCCGCGGAAGCGGCGTTAGATTTTAGCCCACGGCGTAGCTGTGGGTGCTGGCGCAACGGGCGGACGGAGAGCCCCAGGAGGGGCGATAGAACGTCTGCATTCGTGCGCGGTGATGACGTGGATTGGTCGCGCTTTGGTCGAGCGACAAATCGCCAGGCGGTGCGGTCAAGGCAGTTTCTTTCGCTCCTGCTGGGGCTTTGGATTTGCCATTTCCGTTGACCCAGGGCTGCGCCGTGGGCTGGGTTCTGGTCGCCGCTGCCGCGTTAGGAAGAGATCATCTCTTAAGCTATCCGAGTGTCAATTCATAAAAATCGAACCATTTTTGCCGAACCTGTCTTGCCCCCTGTTCCTCTCTTCTTGCTGAATGCAACAATGAATCCGACGTAAGTGCTAAAGATCGGTATTCGATTAGGAACCATGGCCAATGAAAATGACCGCAGAGAAGCGAGCGGTGGATAAAGTCTATCGCCGGAGAGATCGTTACGAAATTCCCGATTGGCAGAGGGAGAAGGTCTGGGACACGGCGAAGAAGCAACAGTTAATCGACTCGATCCTTCGCGGATGGAAGCTCCCGAAGTTCTATTTCGTAAAGACTTCTGACGACGAATATGAGGTCGTCGACGGCCAACAGCGACTTTCTGCAATTTTTGAGTTCTGCTCGAATGAATTGTCGCTCAATGCCGCGTCGGCAGACAATTTCGGCGGTCCAACATACGGCGATCTCCCACAAAAGGTCGCAGATGCCTTTGACGATTTTGAAATCGAGTACGACGTCATTGAAGACGCATCGGATAAAGACCTAAAGGAGTTTTTCCAGCGCTTGCAGGCGGGACTTCCGTTGACCAGTAGCGAAAAACTGAATGCTCTTCATAGCAAGCTCAGAGAGTTCTGTCGCACTGTTTCCAAGCATTTATTTTTCAAGGAAACTATAGCGCTGCCGGACACTCGGTATTCTCACCTTGATGTCGCTGCGAAGGTGGCGGCGGTTGAAATTGAAGGTCTTGACACGGGACTTCGTTTTGACGACCTAAAGGAAGTTTTCGAATCTCAAGCTAACTTCCCCTCAACTTCCGCTGTCGGCAAAAGAATTCGGACTGCGCTCGACTTTTTACACGGAGCATTCAAGAATCATGGTGCAGGCATTCGCTCCAGAACTGTCGTGCAATCCCTAATCACCTTGACTTGCAAACTCATCGCAACAGGGCGCTCAAAGGGATACGAGAAAGAGATGCGAGAGTTCTTTGAGACTTTCAGTGCCGAACTTGCCGATCAAATCGAAATGGGCCAAAACGCGACCGACAGTGACTATCTAACCTTTCAGCACTCCGTCAACGCAAATGTAAAGAGCGGCGCGAGGATACGCCACGAAATCCTGTTGCGAAAGCTGTTTCGAATCTCGCCCTCATTGGCTGATGTTTTCGACCCTTCGATTATTGCGGAATCCGGCATAACTGGACGGATTAATTCGCTTGGTGACTCAATTGCAAATTTGATTGACCAAAACAATAAGAAATATGCGGCGACTTCCGGAGAAGATCTCTTCAAGGCCACCAACAAGACTTCTCAAGGCTTGGTCCGTATCCGGAAGCCTGCGAAGAACCTTGAGAATTATAAGTCCCTGATCGACGACTTGTACTTCTTATTTCGCGAGTCGGTGGGTTCTCGATTGGACGGAAGCTGGCCGACATCCTTTGCCGATGTTAATACGTTACGGACTGAACTCCGACATGACGTTGACCATGGCGATGCCGGTAAAGTGAGGTCAAAGCGGCGGAAGTTTGGAACGACTTTTGCGAAATATGGTGGAGGACAGACGCCGGAAACTATCGAGCCGACAAAGTTTTCGCTCGTGCAGTCGAATCTATTAGGGGCCATAGAAGGCGACCTGAGGGTTCTCCTCGCCAAGGCACCTTAGCAGTCGTCAATTCCCAATTTTATGAGTGGTCCATTAGATTTCATCGGATTTACCTCCGTACTTCTCCTCACCTCGGCAACTCCCGCCCCGCCAAGGTAAAATACCCCCATCATGAAAAAACTCACTTCCGGCGGTGGCTGGCGCGCCA
>CAZVBC010000728.1:0-2151 GCA_964625155.1 uncultured Pirellulaceae bacterium | reverse complement strand
GGTTCGGAAGTCAACAACACCACAAGGTCGAGCGGTAAAATAAAAATCACCGACTACGTTGCATCGACCGGAACTATCACGCTCGCATCCGCAATTACAGGGCAAACCACGGGAGATAGCTATACGCTCACCAAAAAAGTGAACGTTGCCGTGCTTGTGGACTCGCTGAAAAGCGGTATTTTTGTAAACAACAACATGGCGCACAGCGGTGACGCGGATACAACATTCGGGGTTTCAGGATATGGCTATGCCACTTTCGTGAACAACATCAATTTTGACCCGCTGGACAATGCAAAAACGATTGGCGGGGCAACCTTCAAATGGCTGAACTATAATCTATCGGACGTGGACTCTCTATCGGGCGGGGATGCCAGAGTCACATCCAACACCGAGGTGCATTTAATAAGTTCCGATTCTTTGGTGTTCAGGAGCACCGGAAGTTCAAAAGGAATACGGATTGATGCCGAATCCGGTAGGGTCGGCATTCAACCTTCAGCCGAGGGCGACGTTCGTTTATTTGAGAACGTCGGTGATGACGAAAACCCAGACCTAAAGGTTTACTACGACGCCGACCCAACTGATGGAGTAGTTTCGCAAAAATGGATCGGCATTGGCGGCTCTTTGAGCGCATCAAACACGCTTTCAATTGAAAATATCGACTCGACGCAAGTTGTCGCGTTCGGTACGCCAGTCAAGTTCTCCGGCTCTTCATCGGAGAGATATTTTGACATCCAAAACAAATCTGCATCAGTTACCGGTGGCACTCCCTCCAATGGCTTTGTGCGCTTCTGGGCGCGAGGTGACACGGCTTATGTCACTGATGACAACGGAACAACGAGAAGCCTTTATGCAGCGGCAGGGGCCTCGGGCGACATCACGGACGTAACTGCCGGCGATGGCTTATCTGGGGGCGGAACTACAGGTGCGGTAACGCTCAATCTCAATCCTAAGCTTTCCGGCCAGACCATTGCGATCACGTCGGATAGCGCGCACGTCAAAGATTCTTCAATTGGAGCGACTCAGCTTTCATCGACCACGGTAACACCGGGCAGCTACACCTCTGCCGACATCACGGTTGATGCGGACGGTAGAATCACCGCAGCATCGAACGGCGCGGGCGGCTCAGGTGACATTACTTCCGTTGGCGACGTTGCCAGCGGCGCGGCCTTCGATGGCACGCAGGGAACAACGCTAACGTTCAATAACGCAGGTGGAGATGCCACGCAAGCCTATGACGGCAGCGTGATCGCGTTTTCGCATCCGCTCACGGTACAAGCCAGTGATCCGGCGGACGCGGAAGCGATCCGCCTTGACAATGCTGAAGGCATCGCGTGGGAAGCGTCACCAGCAGGCACAGACGTAACGTTAAAGGTGGATGCGAGCGAGATTATTCAGGCGAGCAGCTCGTTCAACGCGCCCACAATCACTGAAGCCACAAACGCAGTTCCAAACGCCACGGATCATTTAGGGTTTTTCGCCGCCACAACTTCATCGCAACTCGCCGGAGTCGTGTCTGATGAAACCGGAACTGGCGCGCTCGTGCTCGGAACGTCCCCAACGATCACCACAAGCCTTTCGCAAGACGGCGACGTTGCGGATACGGGCTACTTGCGCCTTCAGAACGCGGCGAATATCGCATGGGAGGCATCGCCGGCCGGCACTGATGTCACACTTGGCGTTGATGCTTCTGAAATCCTGCAAGCAAGCACTACGCTAAACGCGACGGCTCTTACCGAAGCAACGAATGCAGTTCCGAACGCAACCGATCATCTCGGATTTTTTGCAGCGACGACGAGCACACAACTTTCCACCGTGCTCTCGGATGAAGTTGGAACGGACGGCGGATTTCTGCGAGTGGAAGCGACCGGCGCGAGCGCAGGCAATACGATTGTGCGAAGAGCAAGCGGAGTATGGGTAGACTCTACGATTACAGGCGGAAGCGGGGCCGACACCACAAAATGGTACTTTCAGTCGAGACCAAATGGTGGTTTGACTTCAATCGGCGACAAGCTGCACGTCAAGTTCATTGGCTCAGGTGTTTATCCCGTTGCCAACGGAGATACGCTTAACATCAACGTGGCGAATCTCAAAGCGCAAGCATTGATGTTCGATGATTTCTGCGGCGGCCTCGCGACAACTGGAAACGTAGGT
>CAZVBC010000727.1:0-2154 GCA_964625155.1 uncultured Pirellulaceae bacterium | reverse complement strand
AATATGCAGAACACAAACACAAGAATTGCTAGGATGGGGCCCAGCGTGTCGGTCGCGGTGAGAAAAGTGATGATGGCAAGTGTCGTTGCTAGAAAGACATAGAAATGGCGTTGGCTTCTAAAGCACTCGTTTAGTCTTTCCCGAGAGTTGATGGCTGCGGAATGCAGTATTTCACGGAGGAAAAATTGCGAGATCAATCCATCGCTTGCTTGTATCGAGGCGATCAATGTGACGTAGAGCAACCATGGTTTAGCGCTGTGCGGTCCATATCGGTAGTTTACGACAATTAATAGGCCTAGACCTAGAATTATTCTAAACGCGATATTAGTCCATCCGATCAGATTCGTGCGATTAAACATACATGCAAATTATTAGATAGCTAACAAAACGCAATTCTGGCAAGAGACATTTTGACACGATCTGTTCAAGCGGGGAGGTGTGACAGCGAACTCGCAACGTGAAACCCTATCGTTTTTAACATTATTGATTCTTTAATGCCTCGTGAAAAAACAGTCGAAACGGGGTGCGATTGTTTTTCAGTTTTCCACAAGTGGAACAGGAAGCCTGCACGATTCGGGGGAGACGATCTTTGGTTGAAGGCTGGAGCAGAAAACCAATGAAAAACATGGCGCCTGCACGCAAATATGTTTAATGCTCGATTCAATCCTGATAAATCAACTTTGCGTATGACTATTTAGAAATTCAGCCATAAGATTTATAGCTTTTAACGAAGTACGCGTCACGGCGTCTATCGTGTTGGATGAGTTGTGAGACCCGAATAGGCAGCGGTCACCGAATCGTCGGAGTTGCGAATCTTGAGGCAGGGGTTCGATTTCAAAGACTTCGAGGGCGACGCTGTGGACCTGTTCGGTCAACATTGCGTCTGCTAAGGCGTTTTCGTCAACAAGCGGCCCACGGGCAACGTTTACGAGTCTTAGGCCTGGTTTGCAAGCCTCAAGCGTTTCTTTCCCAATCATATGACGATTGTCCTTTGTTAGGGCACACGTCAGTACCAAGAAATCAGCCTCACCTATTCGATCTGGCCAAGCTGCGGACTCGACTGCTTCCAAGCCCGTAACAGTTGAAAAAAAAGGATCGTAGACAATAACCTTCATGTCGGCCGCGAGAAGCCTTTTCGCGGTCTGTCGACCGATGTCACCGAATCCTACCAACCCAACCGTTCGACCGGCAAGTGATATACCTGCCGGCTTAGGCCACATCCCGAGCTTTACTTCTCGATCAATGGCATGTGTTTGACGGGCGAGCGCAACAACGAAAGCCATAGCAATATCGGCGACTTCACGCCCGAACATTCCTGGCGTGTTACTAATCGGTATTCCGAGGCGTTTACAGGCAGCAAAGTCCACATTGTCGACCCCAACACCCCATTTAACTGCGGCCTTGAGACGCCCAGTTTTCGCCGCTTCGAAAACCCGGGAAGTGGCAGGATCGTCACCTATAATCCAACCATCAAACTGCGGTACAAGCTGAATCAGTTCTTCTTCGGAAAGAATCTGTACCACATCTGGTGTAGTGATCTCTATTCCGAACTTCGCAAATAGCGGTCGAAATCGATCAATGGCTCGAAGCATCGGCGGACAAGTGATAAGGACTTTCATAGTGTGCTAATATAGGTACAGGTTACTGAAGGGGTGAGGAAAACAAAGGCTGTGAGCGTAAGTTCGTGATCGACGCAAATCATTATTGGTTCTTCACGGATTTTAGTGGGTCCTGAGTTCGGGTTGCATGTTGAGTTTTTTGTAGGAGAAGCGGATTCGAATGCGGAAGTTCTCGAACTTTCGGAAGCCTTTGGCGGCTGATTTTATTGCCTGGATGCCACTTTTGAAGCCTCGCTAGTCGCGTTGGTGACGAAGTACTGAAGTGGTTGAGAATGATTGGCAAGAGGCGTTTTAGCATCTTGGATTTACTTCTTCATCGGAGCCAATTCGCTCTCTTCTACCCATTGGTGCCAGCGTTGGAAAACTTCTTGGCCCAGCCAGTGTTCACTTAATTAGCTCCTGCTCAAAATCGTACCGAGACCATGCAATTTCGCAGGGCACCCATAAACACCGTGATGAACCTCAATTTTAGCATTTGCTGGGAGTAGTTTCGAGGTTACGAACCCGTGCATGGAGTGGTTAGTCCTCGACTTCA
>CAZVBC010000726.1:0-2155 GCA_964625155.1 uncultured Pirellulaceae bacterium | reverse complement strand
CCACAAGGAGGAATCGCATCCCCTGCGTTGGCGAACCGTACATTGGATGGACTAGCCTGGATTCCCACGGGCCCCTCTCGTGTTAACATTTCGTCGCGGTGGGGCAGAATGTTAGCATAGTACTTAACCCCACGGTGCCTTAGCCGAAGCGGAGTCGCAGGCGTTTCTTGCCCAGCCAGGGGATAACCTCGTGCGTTTTGGCGAAGCCTGCAGCAAGCAGATATGGATTGTGGGCGCGTTTGTGGAATCGGACCTCGATCTCCTCGGCGCCGATCTGGATTTGGGCCGCTGCGTCGACGAAGTCGGTAAACAGATGACGCGACTTCACTTTCTCGTAGCCGTTGCCCAGACGACATGCCAATAAACGATACAAACTGCTGGCCATCAATGTCAGTTGCAGATCGCAGTTGACTTTCATCGCCACGGCGCTGGACAACGCATCCATGTGGAAAAAGTCGATGCCGTCGGCGATGTTGTTCTCGATTAGCATACGTTGGGCGTAGCGGCCAATGAGTTGGGCCGGCGCGCGGCGGAGTTGATTGGTCAAAAGGATGGTCGGTTCCTCGTGGCCCAGTTCGGTGATGAGCAGTTGGCGAATGGGGGCGTCGTAGTCGGGCAACGTGATGCGTTGATCGATAATCTTGGGATGCTTGTACTGCCGCGACACGCCGTCGAGTTCGATGCGCTGCCAGGCCGACGCTTCCGCGTTGACTACTTCGCGGAGCAAGCTCGGCGAACGGCGTCGCAAGGTGATAAAGTGGATGCCATCGCGGTTGAGTTGGTTCAGCTTGGCATAGGTCGTCAGCTTGGAATCGAAGATGACTTCTTCGGGAAAGTGTCCGGTGCGTTTTTTCCAAAAGGCGACGAAATCCAAGACGGCGTCGTTGTGTCGCTCCGCACGCACTTGACTGTCGGCATAGCAGAAGACGCGCGTGCCGGCATCCTGGGCCAAAAAAGCGAGGATTCCCTTTTGTTTTCGGCTTCTTTTGGAGATGTAGTGTTTCTCAACGAGAGCATCGTCGCCATGATAAGGAATGGTGTGAAAGTCGAGATCGAAGGACGAACCGTGCTTCAGCCCGAGCGCCGTCGCGGCGTCGAACCAGAGTCGCGTCAGCTTGGGATAGCAGTGTGGGTCGATCCGGCAACTATACTCGGTGAGGAACGAACGTTTGGGGACGGTATTGAGACCGGCGAACAGGGCCAGCCCTTCGTCGAGCACGGAACTCATGACATGACTATGTCGGGCCGAGCCGAACAGTTTCAGGCCAAGGAGGGCACGCCAAGCGCAGCCAACCGGGATCATCTCCGAGCCGGGCAGCCCTGCGCGTCGCAACAGGCGTTCGAACGGCATCTGGGCCAAGAACGGCAGGAACAAGAACAGGCCGCCGAACTGCGTGCGGAAGGAGCGTGGCGTGAGATCGAGAGCGCGGACATCGGCGACGTCAGCAACGGTGGGACGAACCTCGGTCGGCCGCTCGTCGTCGCGCCTACGCGGCAGACGTGAGAAGCCCTCCTCGTTGAGAACCTGAGCGACCGACACGGGACTGTAGATCAAACCGTCGTGAGCCAGAGCGCGACTAATGTCATAGATGGAGAGATTTTGTTTGCGTAAGCGAATGATGGTCTCACGGACCGCGTCTTTCTTGGGCGTGGCGTGTGACCCTCGCGTCGGCGGCAGGAAGAAATCGCGGTTGGGATTCTGGCGGAAACGATAAACGAGTACGCGAAAGCTGGCGTACGTATAGCCAAAGCGTGCGGCGGCCTCCCTCGCCGTGAGTCCATCGACCCAATAGGCTCGCAAAGCCTCGTAGGCGCGATGGGTGGCGTTGACGGGTACGAGAAAACGCTGAGTGAGAGGTGTTAGCGAACTGGCTGCACTCATAAACAGACTTCCACGTTGTCAGGTTGTACCATCCATGGCGAGTGAGCACAAAAACCCTTGAAAAACAGGGGTCCGCACGACCACTTCGGCAAAGAGTGACCGTGGCAATAGCGAAATGGGTTAAGAGATTGTAGCAGACCGAGCTAAGAGAAATCCAGCAAAAATGCGGTTTCCGGAGAATGATGTGTTAGCTCAAAGGCCCTCCATGGGAATCCAGGCTAGAACAGTTGTTGAATGAACGGTTCATGGCGAAGCGTTCAGATCGACGTTGTA
>CAZVBC010000725.1:0-2160 GCA_964625155.1 uncultured Pirellulaceae bacterium | reverse complement strand
AGGTTGAGGGCCTAGTGGGAGCAATCCCTTGGTGGTTCAAATCCACTCAGCCGCACTTGGTTTATCTTGGGTTTCCGGCCATCTGGACTAAAAGTTCTCTCCATACCAGATGGTAACAAGTGACAAACTAACTGAAACCTACCCCGATCACGTTGCCGGATCAACGATTGGTCAGACTGGATACGGCAAAATCACGTTCTCACTCGATAATGCTGGCCGTGTCCTGCGCAAGCAAGACCAGAAAGGTGACACTTGCACGTATGTTTACGACTTGGCTGGCAGGCTCACCCGTCGCGATTATCGTTGGTTGCCAACTCGCCATCGGGTACGCCTCCGGTGCAGCACCTAGTTTGTCGACCTATCGCTACGTCTACGCCAGCTACATCGACGAACCCGTCCTTCGCTTCACCACGTCTGGCTCCACCAGCCACTACTACCACCGCAACCAACAATACTCCATATACGCTATCACCAACTCCTCCGCCGGCATTGTCGAACGCTATGCTTACACTGCTTATGGTGCTCCAACCATTTCCAACTCCTCTGGCACTCCAATCGGAAGTACCGCAATTTCAAATCGACTTACCTACACAGGGCGTGAATGGGACGCTGTAACTTTCTTGTTCCATTTCAGGGCGAGGCTATTTGATCCGGCGCTTGGCAGATTTTTATCGCGAGATCCTAAGAGCTACGATGGCAGTCCATTTAACTTGAGCGAGTTTCTTGGTGGGCATGTAACAACTTACCTGGATCCAATGGGTGAAGCATGGGTTAGAATCGCAGTAGTTGTAGTAACGGCGTGTGGCAAGTTTATTCATTATATCTGGAGGAAGATAAAACCCATCAAGCCGACGCCGCCCCCATCTGGACCGCCTCATACTTGGCCACTACAACCCGGCGTAACTCCTATAACACCTCGACCTCCCGGAATAGGGCCGCGGCCAGGTCCGAATATGCCAAAGCCTGGCAAGCCTCCGCAGACGGGCGGAGGAAGGAAGCCAACGAAGGAAGAAATTGATGAGTGGATTAGGCAGAATAAGCCTCGATTCAGAGATTAGGACGTAACTGTTCAATAACTAGGTGCACGAGCCAAACTCAGTCGATGTTTTTCCAGAAAAATGACCAACTTGCAACTCCGATGCACCTGGTTACTAAACAGTTACGAAATTAGGACCAACTAAGATAAATGACGACAGCACTATTAGTACGATTGCGAGAAAGTCCGGCGGATGGACAACAACAGGAGTTTCTGCTTTGCGAGCGACTGTTGTTTCACTTGATTCAAAATTGTGAATCTCAAAAACAAACATATGTTGAAATATTTGATGATTGCCGTGCAAGGTGTTGGACGTTTGTTTCAGCGGGAAAGTATAGTGAAGAGCTTTTAGGTCCAATTCCCGAATCTATCTGCTCAATTCTGTTCGCGCAGATGGGATTGTTATTCGCAAATATTGGTGAGAAAAAGTTTAATGTTCACTTCGAAGGTAAATGCGACAAGACCGTTCACGCAATTTTGGTTTGCCTTGTAAACTCAGTGGATGTGTTCTGGGAATGTTCTCTAGAAACTTCATATAGCTTGCTTCTGAAAAAAGTATCGATTTGCTTGCGTTAGAAAACGCTGCCAGCAAGACGTGTGAGCGGAGAAAGTGAAGGATACGATTCACGTGGACGGCGAACGAATCAGCGAGCGGCGTATGGTATGTCCGTTGAAGCTCGTACCGAGACGCTGTATGACTTGGCAAGCAACGTGCTGGAAGTCCGTTCGCCACGGTACTTTGATTCGTCAGATACCAATGGTTACAACTCGGCTCGCGAGACGTGGACTTACAATGGCCGTGGCAAAGTGGCTACGCACACCGAAGCGCCCGGGACCAGCGTGGCGGCTACGGAATCGTTCACCTATGACCTCAAAGGTCGACAGGCGACTCACACCGATTTTGGCGGTAATGTGTGGACGACGATTTACGATTCGTGTTGCGATAAATCGGTGGCCAGCAAGAATCCGCTCGGGCATGGCAATATCCGCAATGCGGATTCGAACGGTCGCGTGGTGCATACAGCTACGGTATCGACCGTCGATAGCCATGTGGCTGACATGCTCAGTCCAGTCAATTCGTTGACTCTCGGCGAAACTACGACACGGTACGATGGTCGTGGCAG
>CAZVBC010000724.1:0-2166 GCA_964625155.1 uncultured Pirellulaceae bacterium | reverse complement strand
CGAAAGTCGATTGGCCCAAGCAGCGGCTCGGCTGAGACCCATCGTATTCGAGCGGGAATATCCTGAAGGACTTCAAGCCGCTCAAGCGATGATTCGATTCCGCAGGTCACTCCAAGCCACACATTGGGATAGCCAGTACCCCAATCCCCTGGAAGGCGATCCGCGATAAGCTCCGGGCGCTTCGTCAAAATCAACCAATCAAGATTCTGACACTTGCGGATTACCGTCCAAGCTTCGTCTCGCCAAGCATCGGCCCCATCGTGAAAGAAGTCAGACATCGAGCAAGTAAATACTCGGAATCGGCATCGCTGCTTTATGGCTCTGCGATTCCATTTGAAGGGACCCGTCCAATTCTTGGTACGCATCGGACCGTTAAACGGCTGCTTACCCGCCCGCCGCATGATTACGTCGATATAGCAGAACTTGCATTCGGCGCTTACTTTATTGCACCCCCACCAAAAATTGTGCGTGTGGTGCGTCCAGCCAATCAGTGAGTTTTCCATGGGGGGTTCCTGTTAACTTAGTTTTCAAACTGACAAAGTGCGAACGGATCGTCGCTTACTGAATGGCTGACGATAGATCGGAAGAGTTGGTTGCGAGCCTGTGCTGCGAAAAAGCCGCCTCCATGAGCCGATCAAGAGCGAATTTGAAATCCTCCTCCACTCCGTGATTGCTAAAAATCAGACCAAGCAATTCCACCCGAACTTGTTGGTACGACAGTGCTTCGACGATGGTCGAGTGAAAATCGGACACCAGAGTTCGAGCTTCTCGCCAGCGGTCGTAGTGCTGAGATAGCTTTTCCCACACAGCCCGTGTTGCGCTGGTATCGCCATCAGCCGGTGGTTGCCAGCCAGCTATCGCAATTTGTTCCAGCGCGACTACAAAATCCGCGCCGCTAAACGAAACTCGCGATGCCATTGAATTCATTGGGTCGCCTTTCGTAATTCCAAGCCGCCATCTGATTCAGAAATCGCCCTTTGCTGTAGTAGTTGCGCTGGCCAGGCAATAGCGCAAAAAAGTTGGCAAGAATTGGCAGGAATTTTCTGCGGCGTACTGGTTAGTGCATGACTTGAAGACTTCGCGAGCGCAAAGGCCCACGTAGTTTAACTCTGTCTACTGAACAACTCGCAAAGTGCGGGGAAAATGGCAAAGCCATCAAGACGATCTTCCAAGAAATTTCAGTTTTTCCGCTCTAGCAGGGTTTAGTAGGTGAGACGCAAAGGCGTTACTTTGTCTCGTACGGCTGAGGCAAGGCAACGCGTGAAAACGTAACTGCGAAGTGCTGAGCCATATGTTCCCTATACGGTGACAAGATACGAGCCACTCGCATCCCTTTTTGACAGAGTTCAGCCAGAAGCGAGCGTGGGACTGTATGCACATCACGCAAATCGACAATGGATTCCGAAAGAAGTTCCGGATGTTCCGGAAGAAAGTACCAACCAAACACACGATGCGTGCGAACCTGGTCCTTAATCGTCCCTGCGCTGACAATTCCAGACTGAACTATTCGGCGAACGTCGTGTACTACAGCAACTTGAACGCGCGTCGCCTTGGAATTAGCAAGATCACATGCCTGGGTGAGGATAACCACTCGCTCTGTGGTTTGAGTTGGTTGCCATCGGTTGGATTGGCCAGTGTCTTTCCAATGCATGATTGGGCAGGAATCCAGGATATCGCCCTGAGTCAATTCAGCATCCTGTGCCGGGAGATCGTACATTACTCGACGCCCAGAAACTCTGGATTTCGTTTTGACGAATCAACTGGCAATTCCAAGATTGCTTCTTCTTCGCCGCGCGGCAAGTCACAGAAAACATCGTATTCGTCCACGGCGAGAATTGGGTCTGGCAAGCGTCCTTCACTCCTTGAGGAAAATTGGTGGCTGATAAAAGCACTTTGGACCATGGCATTGACGGCGCTGTCAATGGACGTGAAGGTCCCCTCCTCAATGAGCTTTTTAACAATTGCTTGTGTGTTTTGATCGATGTTGACTTGCATAGTAAGAATTATACCATGTGCTGCGATCTTTGGTCAAAGTGTTTCTTTGGCCAGTCATTCACCGCATCCGTCGTAAATGGACTTCGCGAATCCAACCGCTTGGTCATCCCTCGATTGCCACGTTTCTTTGATCCTGAGCCATGCCAAGTAAATCCCGGGGTTTGGGGTGGA
>CAZVBC010000723.1:0-2167 GCA_964625155.1 uncultured Pirellulaceae bacterium | reverse complement strand
GCCCTCGTCAGTTTTCGGGGCGTCGCCTGCGCTCCTTGGGGCAAAGAAGCACCGGCCCTAACCCAAGCCCACAAGACTTTGGGCGATCGCATTGCTGTCGTCGCCGTAAATAGTTACGACGAAGAACTGGAGCACGTGCGTCGCTTTGCAATTGAGAATCATTTTGAGCACCCCATCGTGGTCCAAGGGGCCGCCACTGCTCAAAAATATCGCGTTTCCGCATACCCAACGACATTTTGTGTGGATAGCCAAGGGGTCGTAATCGATTACTTTGTCGGCTTCGACTTTCCAGAAGACATTGATAGACCACTTGCAAAGTTGCTCAAGAACTGAATTCCAAATTCCAATCGTTTGCGAGTAAAACCCAGATTGCTATGCGTGGCGCTGTTCATCAGCCCCGGACCATTTGGTTCATCGTTTCTCAATCCACAGCACTAATTCATTTACCGGCGTGCTTTGGCCCAAGTTGCTGTTACCCGTTTGTCCAGGGCTGACGCCAGTTCCAACAATTGGCAACATGCGAATCAGTTCGAGAGGTTGGTCCGTGGATTGAGTTATTGAATTTGTTGGTCGATTGGGCAAGCGAGCATTTGTAATCTGCGAACCATTGCCTAGTCCAAGAGTGATTTGCTCGACACCGTTTACCGAGACTTTCAGCACGAACTCCGGACTTCCGTTGTCGTTCAATAGTCCCCCTACCAATGCATTGATCTGCACGTACCCAGAGCTGATTCGAACACGCTTCTCAGCGGGAGGTGTACCCGGTTTGGCCGCACCCTGGGTCGCCAAGCACAGATCGAAGGCACCGCTGTATGGAAGGTACACGTCCCATAAACTCGAATAAGAACGGCGGACCTCGAATTTGTTTTCATCGCGAGCCGAGAAATCGCCAAGCTTGGATCTCAGCTCCGTGATGCGTCTTTCCTTTTCGACTCGTTTGGCACTCAAGCCCATCCAGATCGTCAGCGCAGTAAAGACAATCATTGCGAATCGTAGGCTCACGTTTGAAGACCTCCTGCCACACGCGGCTAGTTATTTGCATGTAATGTTAAATCAACTTGGAGCAATTTCTCTGCCGATTGCTGATTCGAAGGATCGCTAGACTTGATACGCGGGAGTTTCCAGGAAAACAGCGGTACCGTTTCGCCAGCCGACAGTTCAATCGTACTCTGAGTCCCATTCTGATAGGCTTCCAGCATTTCCAGATCCTCAGGTGTTAACCTAGAACCATTGTGGACAGAATAAATTCCACGCTGATGCCTAAAACCGCCAGGTAGTTCTAAGTTAGCGCTCCATTCTGTTTCGTACGGATCGACTCGTATACGAGCTGTCTTTCTTTGCGGAAGCGAACTACCTTGCTGCACCAGGCTGGCGAAAGACAATGGCGGAAATGTGAACTGTTTACCAGATTCCTGAGCTTCACAATGTTCTATCAACGAACAGTTTGCTGGAACATAAACGCTCCACAAGAATTCGTTAGCATGTTCCGATTTTTGGGCTTTGATGTAGGCCTTTGAAAAATCGACAATGCCATAGAAGGCAACTTCATCGTTGAGTAATTTCAGTTCGGCGTCGAGTGCACGCAGATTGAAGTATTCGCGGATCGGCAGGAAAATCGCGAATATGGCGGCGCAAAACAAAACTGCGTTAACGATCTGCGGCCAATGGATGAATACTCTGCGATTGCTCATCTAGTCTCGCCTCAGTTTAGGCAATTGCTTGACAAGTTCATCTCCACCGCGATTGTGTTCGAGCGCTTCATCCGTGCTGTCGGGATCAACCGCTCGGCAGCTTGCGCTCAATCGGTCAATGAGTTCATCGAGCGGATCTTCCCATTGTTCAGGTTCGGTTTCCAGCGGCGGGATACTCGCCATCTCATCGAGTAACAGTATCAACCTTAACACGTGGCGAAACAGTAAACCCTCTTGTTTCTGCAAGCCACGGGCAACCACGTATTTGTTGAAATTACCTCCAAATTCCAGCAACTCTCCAGCCACCCAGACTGGTTGAGTGCTCACGTCATGAACTCTGGGAAAGTCGTAATTGAACAATCTCCGAAGTTTTTCTCCGATCGATATCACTCGCGGAGGCTGCGGACGAAAGCCTCCGCCGAGGCGTCCCGACGATTCGTCGTCATCGTCTTCGTCGCCAGTTTTGCCGTTCAATT
>CAZVBC010000722.1:0-2176 GCA_964625155.1 uncultured Pirellulaceae bacterium | reverse complement strand
TGGCCATCCAGCGGACTCGGCGGATCATTTGGCCGAGGATGATGCCGCATAGGCCCAAGCTGAGAAGTATGACGAGTTGATTGACGACTGGGGTGGTGTGGGAAGAGTCAAACCAATTCGCGTCGGCTTGCCCAAGCAGGAATATATAACAAGCCATCGCGCCAAGCGTGGTCGCGCGAACTAGCGTCAAACTAAATCGAAGCGCGGCCATGGATACGATGAGGAAGTAAACGAACACCAGTGGACTGGTCGGCCCGCTCCCTAGCGAACAAGCGGCAGTCAATAACAACAAGTCTGCAGATACGGAAATGTATTTCAGCATCGGGGGAAAGAAGCGACGCTGCTGAGCAATGAGGATGGCTAGTGCCACGAACAACCAACCTGCACAAATCCATGTAATGGATCGCTGAAAAGAGATATCTGCAGGAGTTGGCGAATTCGCCAGCAAGCCAAAGCTTAAAAGCTGAACGGCGTAGAATCCGCCTACGGCTACAACACGCAGCAAGTTTGATCGAGCTTCGCCTTCGTATTCTTGGCAACGACCAACGACATACCAACTGCGCTCGAGCAGCGCAGCGTCGGCTGGCGAGTTATCCACAATCGCTCTCCTGATTCTAGGGACGTACACTTTCAATTGCAGGATTGGTTAAAGTCATCTTTGCAAAACCAGCCAGGGATATGTTACTGCTTAACCGACCAACCAACTGGCTGTGTCCAAGCTTGTTGCTTTTGATTATCGAAAACTGGATCGGCGGGAGCTAAGCTGCTGGTGACAACCGCGCGAACATAGATTTCATTTCCGGTCAGTGAGTAAGCAGGTTCCAATGATTCGGAGGTGGCGACGACTTTGCCAATATTCTCGGTCGAGGGAAGGGAATCCGCGTTTTCGCCACGCACTCTGAGCGATGCGATAAACTCCGTTTTGTATGACGCACCAGGATCGGGTTTGATTTTTATTGCGAGCCGTCGGGCTGTGGTATCGTAACGGACATCGTCGAGAGTCACTCCGCTGGAAGCGTAGAAATCGCTATTCTTCATCGCAAGTATCAGGTGTTCGGGAGTAAGGAAGCGGCTGCGTACCATGACCCAACCTCGTCCGGGACGGGAGCCGGGCAAGCCGTGATATTCGTGGCTGTCGTCAGTCCCTAGTCCCAATAGCGGCGCGGCATTAAGAGTGACTAGTCGAATCGTATTGGCCACATCCCAAATCCGTTCGACTCCAATGTGGTCTTTGTCTCCCAAGTGATTGACGCCTGGATGGCCGTTGTAGACCTCGAAGAATCGTTCGCTGACAACCTGGGCGAGCTCTTCGGCGGTGATGGCATAGCCGAAATTGGGATGATTCAAGTGTGGCAATATTTGCCTGCCAGTCCGTGATTCTTGCTCGAGAATCGCTCGCAAATTGTTCTGCATGGCTTCCAGAACTGTCGCACCACCGACTGGTTGCAGGGCATCAAGCAAATTTGCGGCATTGATATGCACAGGTTTGCCTTGTGCGCGATCACTGATTTCTTCCGATTGGACGAGAATGAATTTTCCAGCTTGTTCAACCAAACTCCGATATTCGTCGATCGGCTTCAGGCGTACCGCATAGTCATCTGACGAAGGCTCGCCGCGAGTTTGTACCCAATCAGTACCGAATTGCTTCAAGTACTTTTCGAAGATCGTCTTGCCACCGCGCGCTTCGATGTCTTTCATGCGCATCCATTTCATGCCTTGACTCAAAGTGTTATGGTCGGTCAAAGCCAAAAAGTTGTAGTCTCGCTGAGCGTACCACAGCGTGATCATTTCTGGAAAATCATCACCGTCGCTCCAGAGCGAGTGCGTATGTAGGTTTCCTTTCCACCAACGCAAATCGGGGCTACTAACCTCTTGATTAATGCCCTGTGCAATGGCCAAGTTTGCGCAAAGTACAACACCCAGCAAAGTGACCAAATCAATCCGGTGTCTTATCGAACGGCACATAATTGTCTCCAACCAAGTTTGCGAAGCACAGTATGTCGGTAAATATACAATAGTCGCTTGAAGTGCGTACGACCCCCAGCCACTTGAAGTTGCTCTCCGTCCAATAAACTTTGGGATAATAAACGTAACTACTCACTAACCAGGTGCACGAGCCAAGTTGATCGCATATCGGAAACCGAAGGCTAAAGCCTTCCGGCGGATGTTGTGTGTC
>CAZVBC010000721.1:0-2191 GCA_964625155.1 uncultured Pirellulaceae bacterium | reverse complement strand
GGTCATAGGTCACGCCGCCGTGGCTAGAGTTTGTGAAATGCTCAAGACTCCGTCGTGAAGCTTGCGGGCTTTCTTGGCGAAGGTGTCGTCTGCGGTTACCAACGGAATTTCGAGCCGCTTGGCCATGGCTAGGTAGACACAATCGGGCAGCCCATGCGCCAACTTGACGGCCAGTTCCTGACCGAGTGTGATGTCGCGGTTGTCTTCCTCCAGTCGCACGACGTTCGTGGCAACAGCACGAAGCCAGCGGTCCATGTACACAGTCGCGTCGTTGGCGGTAATCAGCTTGTCCTTGGCTCGACGAGTGATGGCTCCGGCGACTTCGTATTTGGCGAGCGTTGGGCCAATGAGTTTCAATTCCGAATGCAGGATCTTGAGGGCGTCCTGAGAATCCTCCTCGATCAGAAACCACTTCGTGGCTACACTGGCGTCGATAACGATCATCACAACTGCTCGCGTTGCTCGCGGATTACATCGAGCGATGATGGTAGGACGCCGTATTTCTTACGAGCGGCTTCCAATTGCTCGGCGGCTTCCTGGGCGAACCGCCGTTGCGATTCCAAAGCGGACGCCTTGAGCACGTCTCGCAAATGCTGCTCCAAAGATTGTCCAGCTTGCATGGCCAAATCGCGATGCACGCCGACAATCCATTCTTCAAGCTCTCGAACTTTGACTTGCCCCATAAGTGACTCCGTTTGATGTGGGTACACTCCAGACCTTGCCACGAATCGCGTCTGGGGTCAACTACTTTTTTGCATAAAGTAACGAATGGTGCTGAGCTTGGATTCGATTGCTTGCCGCCAAAGAAGGCAATCAATATTTCCTTCCTTGGAGGCAAAATACGAAAATCAGCTCGGTATCGATCGTGATAAATAACCTCTTTTATTTATCACAACACGTCAGATGGACAGATAGTTAATTCATTTTCACTGATCAAGGTTGTAGTTCGGCAAAAGTTCAACTATGGACGTACTCTCGGCTTACTACGCAACGCCAATCCAAGATAATGTTCGAGAGTTGCCGAATGCGTGGCATGGTCACGCTTGGAAAGTTGGCGTAGGATTTTGTGAGCTTTTTGCGAAATGGTGACAACCTTCGTCTCGCCTTTCCGCCTCTGCCGTCGCTTGCGAATGGCAGATTTTAGGCGAGTCCAATCACTGGAACTGAGGAACTGCTCGCACCAACGATTGAGTCGATCAGCTCTCGCTTCTCTGGTAAGGCCGCGTGGAATCTCGAATTCCCGAGCGGCGTCGGCATAAACATATTGCCTCAACTTAAGAGCATATGTTTGTAGCTGGATTGTAAGATACGCATGTGCATAGCTCACATCGGCGGGCGTAATAGTGTAGCGTCGTGGTGCCATGGTACCTCCCGTGATAATTTGAAATCGAGAGTCTATTGTAGCGTATGGTGGGACATGGTCGCGCTATTGGAATTGTCTTGGGAGCGTTTAAGAACTGGTCCAGCTCAAAAGTCGACCAACTCTGGGTGGAACTTCTCGACGCTGATCTTTAGGACGACCGTCTCCTTTTCGGCAACCAGGTGAGCAGTTGGCGAATCTGCTTCGGCGACTTGGAGCACTCTGCGGTGCAGAATGCGGCGATAACCTTCACGCAACGCTCGCCCCTCGATTTTCACCAGGTGGTCAGAGAACTGCAACAATATGCCCTTTTCGCCGTCGAACTTCACGCGATATAGGTGAGAATACGAAAAGCTCTCGTGCTGGCCATTCTTGAAGAACAAGTCGAGCATCTCAGCTCGCAGATTACTTTGCCGACAAACTGCAAAGGCTCGATAGTGTCCATCGTCGAGGTTTTCTTCTTGAATCTCTGGATCGTCAGGGGCATACCCTTTAGGCAGCAAGTTCAGTTTTTGAGCCAAGGATATTCTTTCAATGTCTGCCATCTATTTCACCCCTGTTTGAAAAAGTACACAATGACAAATCAGCAAATTGGTTCGTAACAGGTTCATTTTCACAGTCAAGGAAGGCGATGGGGTTCGATGCAAAAACTAAGGAGTGTGGTGCGCAGGTCGCACTGCTGAGTTCATCCAAGACGTTGCCAGTTGACGCACTTTATCGTGTAGGTAATCGTGGGCTTGGCTAGCAAGATGTCGCAGCTGATTAATGCGGTCGCGAATTGGGTTTCTAGCAGGCTTTTCTACTGCGCGACGGGCAAGTTCAATGGCCGAC
>CAZVBC010000720.1:0-2201 GCA_964625155.1 uncultured Pirellulaceae bacterium | reverse complement strand
GCCTTGAGAGTTTGAAGCCACGATTGAATTCGAAAGCAAAATCGAGCCTCCACTTCGAAGACCTCCACCGCTTGCTGAGCCCGAGCGGTTAAAGGCAATAGTGCTATTCGAAATATTGGCCGATCCGCTTGTCACATCAAAGCCACCTGCTCCAACCTGGGCAGTATTTCCGGAAAACGTGCTATTTGTAATCGTGGATACTCCACTGTAACCATTACGTCCACCTCCACCATCTCCGACCGACGAGTTTTCTGCAACCGTCGACCCCATCATGGTCATTTGGCCACCTTGATTGAACACTCCGCCATAATCTCGATTTGACGAATTCGAAAAAATTTCACTGTCGACTATGTTTAGGACAGTGGCCGATAACGCGCCTGTCGCTGCATAGGTATTGAGCACTCCGCCGCCTCCGACTTCAAACCCCGTATTAACAAAGAGCGAATTATTCGATACTTTGGTTCTTGTGATGTTCGTAATTCCGGAATCGCTTCGTATCCCCGCGCCACCTTCACCGAAGGTCGAACCTAAAATCGCCGTATTGTGCGATACAACCGCATCAGTCAAACTTAGCACCCCTCGCTGATTATTTATTGCCGCACCACCGATTGAGGTGACCCTGCCATTTGAAAGGGTAAGTCCGGAAATACTCGCTACGGCATTCTGGCTGACCTGAAAAATACGCGAAGCGTTTTTTCCACTGACTGTAATTATGTCGGAACCAGGCCCCATGACAGCGGTGGTAGATGCATCAGTGAATTCGATCTGTCCTTGGGTCAATTGAATTGTGCCTGTTAACCCTGATTGAAACTGAACAATGTCTGCTCCAGTGTTTAAGTTGGATTGTCCAACGGCCCATCTCAAAGAACCATTGGAACCATCATCTGAGAGATTTGTTACAGCAAAGGTCGCCAGCAACTCTCGTTGTTCCAACGGTTCATGGAAGAGGTTGCGGAGCAAGGTGCGTTGGTGGGTGCGGCGTTGCTGGCTGTCGATGTCGGTTGAAGGAAGCTTGAGATTCAATAACCGGCGTTGCGAATTAGCTTGCCGACTCAAGAGCGTTATGGCTCGTCGCAAAAGTAATGCAACAATTGATGTTGACGCAGGTGACTGAAATGAAAATAACATGCTCATCATGGATGAGCGAACCAATTCTACCTACGAAGTGCGGCTGCGTGCAGTAAACGCGGTGCTCCGTGGACGTTCGATGTCTGATGTGGCGGACGCTTTTGGCACGAATCGTTCAACTGTTGGTCGTTGGGTATCTAGATTTCAAGAGGAAGGGAACGAAGGTCTTGAAAGGCGACTTACTAGTGGTCGCCCGAGGAAATTGGAAGAGTTGACGGAAGAGGAACTCTGCAATATCGTCTTGCAGCCTGCGTCGAGCTTTGGATACGAATCGGATTTGTGGACGGTAGGCCGACTTCACTGTGTGATCAATCAACGGTTTGAAGTTGATGTTTCCAAGGACACCATCTGGCGAAGGCTTCGGGAAGCAGGACTAACATACCAAAAGCCGGAACGTGAATACTATGAGCTTGATGAGCAGTCGCGACAGGAATGGCTCAAGAACGTCGTTCCCAAGATTCGTGAAACCGTAAGGAAATACAAGGCAATTCTTTACTTTCAGGACGAAGCAAACGTGTCACTTACTGCTTTCCTGGGGAAAACATGGTCGCCTTGCGGCCAGACGCCAAAGGCCAAAGTAACCGGCAAACGTGGTGGCGTAGCTGCGATGTCAGCTATCAGCCAGCGAGGACACTTGCTATTTCGATTGCACAACAAGCGAATTGCATCACCCGAGGTCATTGCGTTTCTCAATCAGCTGCTTGTGCATCATCGCAGCCGCCATCTTGTAGTCGTCATGGATCAAGCTCCACCTCACACATCCGGAAAAACGCAATCCTACATTGCTGGCGAGAAGCGATTGCACGTTTTTCATCTCCCAAAATACTCGCCAGACTGGAACCCCGACGAGAAAGTTTGGAACCACTTGAAACACCAAGAACTGGTGCGACATCAGGCAAAAACCAAAGACGAACTTACGAACCTCACTCGCAGAAAACTCCAAAGCATGGCCAAACGCCCAAGCCTAATGCGAGGGATTTTCTTCCGCTGTTGTGTTGCAGAACTTTTCGGATGAGCCATAATGAATCCATCGACCCAGCATGTGATCGACGCTGTTTGCCGCAACGCGGGCA
>CAZVBC010000719.1:0-2203 GCA_964625155.1 uncultured Pirellulaceae bacterium | reverse complement strand
AACGATGGCAGTAATGCCGACAATTTGAGGTGCGACAACTCGATCGAAGCCTTCGGTTTGCGCAGGACTGGCTGCATGTTAACCACAAAGGACATGGGAGTTAGCGGCGCTAACACGGCCGGAAAATCCCCATCGCTGGGTTCGATCGTCGCACGGCAGTTAGGGCCGCGCGATCGCGGCATGCCCGCTTATGCTAGTGTGCCAGTTGCCAGCAGCATCGGCCTCAGCCCCGGTTACTTCGCTGGAAACATGATTGGTGCGCAGTACGATCCGTTTCAAACCGGCGGCGATCCCAACAATCCCGCGCGGCCTTACCCAAAGCGTACAGAGTCGCAAATCTTGATCGCCACGTACACGATACCTCGATTGAGATTTTCGGAATTCCAGTTATCGTGGCCAATGATCGAACTCATGTGCAGTTGGCAGGCGTCACGATCCCGTTACTACAGCGCGCTTGGCATGGCTGGTTGTTGGTAACCCTCGCGCTGGTTGTGATTGGATGGATAGCCTTCGCCCGAGGAAAGGTCGATGAAGATTAACGCCAATCCAACGGCTCCAATTTTAAATCGGCGCATTGAATTCTCCTAAATTGAATTTCATTCATACTCAATTACGGTTTCCTTTTGCGATCATTGACTTATTCTCCCAACCTCGAGACCCAAGTACATTTTCGAAGAATTTGAATGAAGAAGAATATCAATTCAATTCACAACCTGCTCGCCGCCTGATGGTGTAGCCATGGCTTTCCATATTTCCGCGTCTATATTAGAGCCGATCCAACTTACGGACGAATCACCCTTCAGCGTGAAAACGCCGCCTGAATGGTTGCTTCGGGCAAAAATAGACTGAAGAAAAACAATGCCACTAGAGTCGTTCGCCACACCATAACAATCTGTGATCCGCGAATTGGGTGAGCGAGTATGGTCGTATGAAATGTCTTGGGTATGGTAACTCCACCAGTGTTTCCCTGTTTCGGGCACAAAGTGCCCGCGTCTTGCTGCATCGAAACAAGCACTTGAGAAATCCAGTCGAGTTGCCGCGTGTGCAGTTGCAATTCCTGCCAACGAGGTTTTCCCAATTCCGGCAATCCTCTCAGATAATATACACGTATTTGACAATCCATCTCTGACTTCGGACGGACTAATTCCTTTGAAAATTCGCAGCATTCCGTCGGCATCCTCAGTGAATTGGCTGGCTCCAAGATTGAAGCGATACGCCAAATAATCATCTGCCGAAGGACATCTAAAAATTGCGGGAGGGAAATTGGTCACAGGATCCGCACCTTCTTCCTCGTGTACAACAACCTCACCATTCGGTCTCAGTTTATACTGCACTTCCAAATCGGCGAAGATTGCTACAAAAGGATTGGTATAAGTCCTAGGTGGATTCTTTGCTCGATTAGGAAGTAACGGTCCAAACAACGGTGGATAGTGATTCTTTCGTCCTACGAAGTTCGCGATTGCAATGCCTATTTGGTGGATATTATTTTGGCAAGCAATTCTTCGACTGCTTTCTCTGGCAGCACTCAGCCCCACTAATGTCAATGAGACAACCACAGTAATCACCACACAGACTACGATAATCTCCGTCAATGTATATCCTAAAGATCTGAATCGTCTACATATCGGCATAACGTAAACTCATTGCTTGGGTAAATTAGAATCTACGGGAATTCGAGTATGATGGGAGCCGTTGCCCACTTCGACGTGTAGAAATTTTATGTCGTTCGCCTCCTTTTCCGAGATAGCAACGTCACAAATGCGGACATTGACTCCGCGCTCGTATCCTGTCCATTTGCACGGTATTTCCGTTGTGCCCACCCAGATCATCTTTAACGAATCCAAATCCTCTGAATTGTAGGCCCGAACAACGATCTGCGAGTGCAAATTTCCATCCTCAGCCTGCGTCAACCAAATCGTCTGGGGCGCGATCGTTAGCGCACCGTGAACGACTAAGCTCCACGAAATTTTTTCTTGAGGCTCGGAGAATCCATCAACTTTCAGTGCGATACATCCACGCGAACGCCCTGATTTTGCGTCTTTACTAACGCGAACAGTGAACATACACACATCTTTTGTAACGCACGCAGTAGTTTCAACACCCGTAATTGGTGATTGCGTTTCAACTTCAGCAGAGACAACTTTCCCAACAATCTTGGGTGATTTTTCGAGCCGAATCGCATAGTTTCTTTCTTACTTAGGTG
>CAZVBC010000718.1:0-2208 GCA_964625155.1 uncultured Pirellulaceae bacterium | reverse complement strand
CCAGAGACTGCAGTACGGCATGCGCGAAAAGCTTGCACAACTCGGTTGGACTAACATCGAGATCATTGATGAAGATCTGGGCCAGACCGCTTCCGGGACTGTTGCACGAAGTGGATTTGAAAAATTAGTCGCTGCCGTCTGCATGGGAGAAGTCGGCGCGGTGGCAGCACGAGAGCTGTCTCGTTTCGCGCGCAACAGCCGGGATTGGCAACAGTTGATTGAGGTGTGTCGTGTTGTAGACACGATCTTGATCGACAACGAGCAGGTCTATTCTCCAAGGGTCAGCAATGATCGCTTGTTGCTTGGATTAAAAGGAAGTTTGAACGAATATGAACTCGACATTCTGCGCCAGCGATCTCTCGAAGCAAGGTATGCCAAGGCACGACGGGGAGAGCTGTTGGCAGTCGTTCCGGCAGGATATATCAAAACAGATGATCAGCGTTATGAGATGGATCCTGACAGACAAGTTCAAGAACGAATTCGACTGGTCTTTAGTAAGTTCTTCGAACTCGGCAGCGCTCGACAGACATTACTGTGGTTTTTGGAAGAAGAACTCCAAATACCTACCAAGACTACCAAAGGAGAGCTGCGATGGGTGACTCCGCGTTTTGGCAGGATTCATCAAGTTCTTGAGAACCCAGCGTACGCCGGAGTCTACGCGTTTGGAAAAACGGAGCATGGTAGCCGTTACGTTCAGGGCGAATCGAAGAAAGTCTCGCGGCGCCGCAAGAGATCGGAATGGCTGGCATTCATTCCCAATCACCACGAGGCCTATATCAGCCTTGAGCAGCATGAACAGATTCGGAAAATGATGCGAGAAAACCTCCGCGCCATGGAATCAACGGGTGCTGCTCGTCGAGGTCCAGCGTTACTGTCCGGCTTATTTCGCTGCCGGCGTTGTGGACGTAAATTAGTGGTTGCTTATAGTGGAGTAAAGCCCAAACGCTTCGCTCGTTATTGTTGCATTCGAGGTCAACTTGATGTTGGAGAACCTAAGTGTATTGCCTTCGGCGCAACGCCTGTCGACGCGGTTGTTTCGCGCGAGATTCTGAAGTTGATTCAGCCAGCCGCTTTGGCGGCTTCGAAACTTGCCATGGAAAAGATGACTGAAGAAGCTGATGCAGTATTGCAAGCGTTTCGAACTGATTTAGAGGCGGCCAAGTACCAAGCTTCTCGGGCGCAACGACAGTACGACGCCGCGGATCCAGAGAACCGTTTGGTAGCAGATGAACTCGAGCGAAGGTGGAATAGAGCTCTTCAATCAGTGGCTGACTTAGAGCGTCGCATTGCTGAACATCACGTAGCTCAGTCACCTGTCAGCGAGAATGATTGGAACACACTCAATGGTTTAGCCAGCGATCTGGAGACGGTGTGGGAAAGTGGCCATTGCGATGAGCGTCTCAAGAAACGCATTCTGCGATTGTTGATCAAAGAAATACTAGTTGATCTCGAGGAACAGCAAGGGGAAATTCGACTGACCATCCATTGGCACGGCGGTGTGCATACTGACCTAGTTGTACCGCGAAGAAAGCGAGGGAGTGCCACACGAACGGATGCGGACATCATCGAAGCGGTGCGCGTCCTCGTGTTAGTCGCGAACGATGAACAAATTGCGGGCGTGTTGAATCGAAACAACTATCGTACGGGTCGAGCGAATCGATTCACGCGTGAACGTGTCGTATCTCTTCGCAACTATCATGGAATTCCAGTCCATAACGCGGAAGAACAAACGAAGAATGGCTGGATGACGCTAACCGAGGCAGCCGATTATTTGGGTATCAGCACGCGGACATTGCGCTTGGCAGTCGAAGCCGCTGAGATCCCTGGCCGTCATCCGCTGCCGGACGGTCCGTGGGTGATTAGCAAGAACGACTTGGAAACCGAAGCTGCGAGAGTCGTGCTGCAACGAGCCAAGAATCGTAAAAAGGCCGCAGTACCAAATCCCAACCAACAATACCTCGATTTTTAAGGCACATAGAACATATGCGTAGTCAGAAACCGAGTTGTAGTGGTAAACGTAGGCAGTTACCTTTTGACGCGCCTCTTCGATGGTCTCCGGACAAGCCGGACGAATACACTCCTTTTTTACCGATCCATGCCAGCGTTCGAGCTTTCCATTGCTTTGGGGGTCGTACGGCGACGTCCGCACATGTGTCAGACCTTGGAGGCGAATGAACGACTTGAAATCATTGGCAATGAACTGCGGCC
>CAZVBC010000717.1:0-2211 GCA_964625155.1 uncultured Pirellulaceae bacterium | reverse complement strand
TGCAGCATTTAGGTGGATGGTGCAATGTATAGGTGGGGCACTTTTGGGTTCTTTATGCGGCATTTAGGTGGGTGGCACCTTTGGTCTGAGCTACTCGGCATTTAGGTGGGTGGCACCTTTGGTCTGAGCTACTTCAAAACTTAGTTTACTTCGGACTATCGTCGTCCAAAGTTACCGACGTTGGTGTGAAAGAGTTGGGTAAACTCGGAAAGCTGAAGATACTGAACCTTGCAAACACGGCAGTTACTGACAGCAGCCTTCCGGTTTTCGATCGCTTGCCAAACCTGCAGCAGTTGAATCTGACTGGAACCTCCGTGTCGGAAAGCGAGATCAAGAAACTTGTCGAACGCCATCCTCAATTGTATGTTTCATCTGGACCAGCACGTAAACCACCGACACGTAAGGAAGAGCCGCAATCCCGATGATGCTTGTATTGCTATGAAAGACATTAGCCTCTCGTTGGTTGGGCTGGCGAAGCTGAGAGAGCAATATCCAGCCCTTGTAAAATGAAACGATGATCCGCCACGAAACCATCGAAGACCAAGAATCAATTCGGCTAGTCAATAGATTGGCGTTTGGCCAGGAGGACGAAGCACGACTCGTGGATACTTTGCGCGTTGGCGGCTACATGCGATTGTCTCTAGTTGCGGAAGTCGACGGCGTCGTCGTGGGCCATATTCTATTCAGCGACTTGCCGATCCTGACCGACCACGGAAGCGTAGCCGCTTTGTCGCTTGCACCCATGGCAGTGCTACCAGCTTTCCAGAGGCAAGGCATCGGTTCGAAGCTGGTCGAAGCCGGGCTGGCAACCTGCCGCGAGCTAGGTCACAGGATTGTCGTCGTTCTAGGGCATCCGCATTTCTATCCCCGATTCGGATTTTCCACAAAGTTAGCCGAGGCACTCGTATCACCATTTTCCGG
Organism: uncultured Pirellulaceae bacterium; assembly: GCA_964625155.1. Taxonomy (GTDB): domain Bacteria; phylum Planctomycetota; class Planctomycetia; order Pirellulales; family Pirellulaceae; genus Aureliella. The sequence continues at coordinate 1,290 of CAZVBC010000717.1, read as the reverse complement.
AAGCGATTCCTGGATGGCATTGGAGTTGGTTCCCGGCGCCTTGGCCAACGTTCGAGGTCGAGTTCAATATGCTCCGCCATTTGGAATCGACGATTCGTTTAGCAATAGCGAGGCATCGAGAAGATTGGGCGTGACCGCAGTACGGATCGTCCAAGCAGACCTGGCCAATCACGAGCATCAATCGGCCATCTTGCAGATGATGAACGAATATTCCGCTGACCCAATGGGTGATGGCCAACCACTCTCGGAATTCGCAAAAGCGAATCTAATTGCAGGCTTACAAAACCATGAAACGACTATCGTGTACCTAGCGCTCATCAACGACATTCCCTGCGGCATCGCAACTTGCTTTCGAGGGTTCTCGACATTCGCGGCCAAGCCACTGATCAATATCAGCGATTACTACGTCGTGCCATCCAGGAGAGGAAATGGAATCGGAACCGAGTTGATGAAGGCCATCGAGGAAGAAGGCAGGCGGATTGGCTGTTGCAAACTGACGCTCGAAGTCCAGCAGAATAACAACATTGCCAGGGAGGTTTACTGCAAGTTTGGCTTCAAACAGGCTGTTTACGCCGCCGACGCGAACGGCGGTGGCTCGCTGTACATGGTCAAGCCGCTTGCCGAGTGAACCAGTGGCGTTTCCACCTTCCCCGCGTAAGTGGAGTTTACGAGCCCTATTGTGAAGTGGCTTGTCCTCACGTGACCTTGACTGAGCATCGGTCGAGTATCGTCCGCCATCCACTGCGACGATCGATCGCCTCGGCCAGAATCTCGTGATACTCATCCGCGTCCACTTGGTCATTCGAAGGACGAGACGATTTGTGGCTGCCAACAATTGTCATAGCCTATCATTGGCAGACCTGACAGCGCCTTGGGATATCGAGTCTAACTGGCCACCTGCAACGGATTCGACGTTTATGGAAGCGATCGCGTCGGTGATATCATGCAACCCCATACGAGCCACCGACAAAGCGAATTAGGAAGATTGAGCGCCTGATGGCATCCATCATGGAAAATCCGACAGGTAAGAAAACAGGCGGTATTTGCTGTTAGCTTGAAACCTAACCATCCACCGTGCAAGCCGGTGGGATTCGAGCGGCGATGCGGGAGCTAGGCGCAGCGCAGTGCGATGATTTTGGATTGGGTGAAGTAGCTTGAAGCCTAACCATCCACCGGACAAGCCGGTGGGATTTGTGCGGCGATGCGCGTGCGAAGCGCAGTGCGATGATTTTGGCTCGGGTGAAGTAGCTTGAAGCCTAACCATCCACCGGACAAGCCGGTGGGATTGGT
>CAZVBC010000716.1:0-2227 GCA_964625155.1 uncultured Pirellulaceae bacterium | reverse complement strand
TCGCCTGTTCATGAGCTCTCGCACTGATTGCATTCTTGAAGTTGACACGATCGGCGCTTGAACGATAAACCCGAACCGTCCCTGATCCGCCAATAGGGCGTACGAACGCTCTGTTGCAAGCGCGTACAAGTTGCCACATGCGATCGTTGAAAAACCTTTCAGTTCATAGGTCGCGCGGACTTTACTACACTCAATGTATGGCGGATTGCCAATCACAACAGAGAATCCACCGCTGGCGCAAATCCCATAGAACTCGGCGAACCAATGGAACGGTTGATGAGAACTCTTCCATTCGCGAAAAGAACTAGTTTTCTTAGGTTCCACTCCATAGTCCCCGGCAAGAAATTCGTCTAGCTCTTCCGTTAGAGTACGAAGCTCCTTGCGAAGCGCCTTCTTATCAGACTCCTTCACTTGTCCGTCGAGTTCAGTTTGTTGACGTCGAAACATTTCAAAATTGAGCGAAACAATCTTCACCTGTTTCTCAATACTCTTTAGTTCGCTGTTATCTAGAAGCCCATACCGGCTTTGGTAAGATGATTTTATTTGGTCTAGCGTCGTATAGCCTACGAGCGTATTGCCTGGCCGAATGTTGAAATCGATATCGGGAAGGGCCTCGACGCCAAGGTTGTCTTTCGCGTAGTGCGGTTCAACGGTCGACATCAGTTTCAGGAACAACCGCAATTTGCATATCTCAACTGCCTCCGGCATGATGTCAACACCGAAGAGGTTGTTGATGATGATCGACTTTAGGACGAAGTAGGTCCGATTGGGATGCTTAGCCACCTCCGACAGGATATCCCGAAACTCCTTGAGTTTTTTCCCTTCCGCCCCTTTGATGCCCCCTATCTTCAGCTTTGGCTCTTTCCTGGTGGGAGGTTCTCCTTTGAATCGTTGGTCGCGATACTTAGCAAACTCAATTTTGTTAAGAGGCTGCGATGAGTTGCCGATGCGACGATAGAACTCGTCTGTGTTGACAAACACTGGGTCCGGCGATGGTGTAATCTTGAGCCAAACTACATCTACTCCATCTCGTTTAGCAAACACAGGGTCAATGCAGCCTGCAGCAACCTTGCCGAACTGCTTGATAAACAAATCGTTCAGCCAAAGTTCGTAGCCATCGCGATTTTGCTTAGCTTGAGCGCCTAGAAACTTGTAGTCGTGATGGATGCCGAACCCCACACCGTTGTCATCGACTCCGATAACCAAATCACCGCCGTTGGTATTCAGAAGAGCAGATACGGCCTTTAGAATGTCATGCTGGCGATCTTTGTCTGCAACCTTCCACTTTTCATCTTGCTTATCTTTATGTACTTGATCAATCGTCTGGGAAAGCTTGATGCAGAATCTGGCAGTTGACTTGAATTCGAGCGTAGTACTCTCGCCCAGTTCGATTAACGCTGCTACCTCGTCGTCGACGGTTACAGGCTGTGCCCGGTCGACCTCGATGATGAATTGCTCCATCTTTGAAAGACAAGCTTCGTAGAGCGGCTGCATGATGTTTAATGCAGCAAAAAGAAACGCACCACTACCACATGTTGGATCAAGAACACTCAGCGGGAGTTGCGGTTTGTGATTGCTGCCAACTTGGGCCGGCCTCCCTGCAATCGTGTAATAGATGGCGCGTAGCAGGTCCGGGCTTTCACAGTTGTCGATCACATCCTGTGCAAACTGGCGAATGTCCAGGTTGTCTGTGATCATGTCATTGATTGAAGTCACTTCGCCTTCGGCGAGTTTCCTGCAAAGGTCGATACACCGTTGCCGACGAGCGATGTGCTCGCGCCAAGTCTCAGTTGGTAGTGCCAATTCCTTCGGCGCTGCAGAGTTCCACTCAGTGCGTTTAGCAACATCGGTTAGGCCCTCGGCGATTTTTTCGGGAAGGACAACAGGTGACTCCAGTTCTTCACCGGTTTGAAGGTTGACAAAAACTCCGTGACCGACTGCGTCGTAGATGTAACGATCAGGATCGTCACGAAGCAATTGCCAGACTTCGCGTTCTGGTCGGAATGGTTCAGTATTGCGCCTCGCAGCCTCTTCGAACAAGTAAGGGATGATGGTGTTCTTGGAGATATACTCCGTGATATCTTCCTTCGTGTAGTATGCCCCCATCTGCTTCTGATTGATGTACTTCTCGAAGATGTATCCCAGCACATCGGGATTGATTTCCTGGTCGTTGCGTAGCGGGCGATCGTCTAAGTGCCAGGTGTATTGATCGAAGAAATCGAAGAGC
>CAZVBC010000715.1:0-2246 GCA_964625155.1 uncultured Pirellulaceae bacterium | reverse complement strand
GAAACGTCCTGCGACGGTCATAGACCGGGCCGCGCCATCGGCAGGCGTGTCAACGCGCACGAATAGAGCGTTCAGCGAGTTGTTGAGCAGGGTATTGTGGTGGATCTCCGGTCCCACACGATCATAATCGCTGGTAAAGGCGCCACTCACCTGAAATCTTGGTTCGTGGAAGTTTGTCTCTTCAAAGCTGTTTGGCAGCGCGCTCATAGCAGCGTCTGCGCCGCGTGTGATACGGTTGTAGGTGATGGTGGGGCGTGTATCAAACATCTGAATCGAATTGATCACCTGCTGAACCGAGTCGATGACCACGCTCCCTCCGCCAAAACGCATATCGGCGTGGTTAATGTATTGCAGAAATATCCCTTCGTCTTCCAAATCACGCCTGCCAGAAGCTGCATCCACATCGCGGCGAAATGAGATGCCTCCCCAATCTCCTACATTTGGCGTAGTGCGAGGCACGTAGTTGTCCAAACCAAGAGATTCGTCCAGCCAGGAAGTAAAGAATACGCTGCCAGGAGCCGCAGCTCCGGACAGTTGGCGCAGGGCATTGGCCGAGCTGTCGAGCAGGATCGGCGCGCCCAAAACCTGCAATACACCTCCTGAACGATCTACGTTTGCATTTGAGCTGCCAACTCCAATTCTTGCTCCGCGCAGTTTCAGTACTGCGCCTGCATCAATCATTGTGGTAACACCCTTGGGAACGTCCATGGTCAAACCATCGGACAAGATTGATCCAGGTAAAAGCCCGGTTCCAATCTCGTACGCAAAGTTGTCCCCAACTGTCTCGAGCCGACCATCATTGCCGCCATTGCCCAAGATCCGCACAATATCACCAGGCTGAGCGGCGGCGAAGGCGTTAGGAACTCCCAACCCGGCAATGTTGTTAAATGGACGTTGCAGGCTGCCGTCCGCATTGGGTCCCGCTGACTTATCAACAAAGATGGTCTTACCGCCGATATCTACCAGACGTAAAGTCGGATCGACCGAGATTGATCTTTCGCCCTGTAACGCGATGCGAATTCCGTTCGCTAATGCGGTGACGCCCAACACGGACTGTGAAGCAATTGCGTTCGCTAATGCACTTGCCATTTCTCCCTGCGTATTACCGACCGTGTAATTCACAGGAATGCGACCAGGGCTCACGGTTGCATCGCTGGTAAATTCGAACTCTCGGGAAATACCGTTGGCCCCGACGATGGTGATTACGCGACCCTCGATCGATGCCGAGCCTCCAGCATTAAAGCTCAATGTTCTATTCAGAGGGCGTGTTTGGAACCAGAAGTTATAGATGCCCCCTGCAATGCCATCACCATCGCCATCAAGTCCCACGGAAGGATCAGTTTGTGCATTTAAGGAAACATCCTGGATTCTATCATTAGCATCAACTTGACCTCTGAAAGTCATCCTTAATTCATATCGGCCCTGAGATTTACCTCCGAATCCGGTTGCGGCAAAGGCAGCATTGTATTCATCATTTCCGCTTGCGCTGATGCCAACAAAGTACACGCCACTGGTAAGTGAAAGCTGTATTAGAGAATCTCGGCTAAAGTAGTTGTCGTTGCGCGAGATCAGCTCCATTTTTCCGCCATTTAGCACAATCGGGTTTTGTGTAAGCACGTTGGCACCGATTTTTGAAGCGCCATTCCCTTGTACCAACTTGACCGCGACAAGCTTGCTGGCGCCCGACGAACTCTTCAATGCCTGAATGACTTCGTCGACTGTGCTCTCAAAACCAGGTGTCGAATTCAAATCGACACCGATGGCATTCGGGAAAACCGTAATGCTTGGCAGTCCTGCGCCCCCACGAACAGATTGAGTCAAATAGATTTGAAGTTCGTTGCCCGCAGTTCCCGGACGAACTGCAGTAAACTCAACAGACAATTGGTTACCCGAGCCAAAATTCGTTCGCGCTGTCGCTTGAGTCTGCTTGTAGAGATGAAGATTCGTGTCCAACTCGCTGGAGTTGGGTAAACGTTGTGCGTAGGACTCCAATGTGAAAAGGCCTGCGCGATCCTGATTTCCTAGGTCAACTTCAAAGCGATACAAGTCAATGTCAGAACCATCAGGTCGATGCAGGTATTGTGCGTGTAATACATCCTGATTGCCTGGGAAAATTGGCTCATACTTTTCTTCACTCGCGTTCAGTTGAGCATCGTTTGGATTCAGCGTTGGTCCCGATCCAGCTAAGAAAGTCGGATCGAGCCTCATCAAGGAAGTTTCAGGCAAATCCCCAGCATGCTCCAATC
>CAZVBC010000714.1:0-2247 GCA_964625155.1 uncultured Pirellulaceae bacterium | reverse complement strand
AATCTCTACCGTCACAATTCGGCCAAAAATGCGATCACAATTCGGCCGGTAACAGCTTTTGCTCCCCATCCTTAACTTTCGTTTTTATCTGGAGTTCAGTAGCAAAAACCTTGATACCCGAACGACTGGCGATAACGACAGTGTGATCAGATGCACTGTCGCGGTCGCGCGCGAATCGAAGCGTCTTCCAGTCGACATCGACACGTCTTCTAATGTCTGACATCGTTGTGCCGTGACTAATCGCAATCACCGTGAGTGAGCTGTCGATATCACGCCAGTCTTCAGGCAATCGCCCATCATTGCTGCGAGTATAGATTACAATCGCATCAGCAACACAATTTGTGCCTACAATGTCTGTCGCAATATCGTGCAAATGAACCAATACGAACACAACAGTGGCTACAATGCTCAACCCGGATATTACCGAAAGGGTCAACCAAATCCTTGTACTTACGTTCATTGCTCCCCTCCCAGCCATTCGGTTAAATCACATGATGCGGCTGGTAGGAAACAACCCGCGTCGTTAAGACAGCACCCGGTAATTATGCGGTGAGTATCACGTTGACAATTGTGTTGAAATGGATAAAGAAGCCCAAATTTGTACCGCTCCTTTCGAGCCCAGACAATACAAAGCGCTATTTCGGCGTCTTTTGCATTGGAACACGGTATCTTTTTTCCGAGCAAAGTCATGGTTCCGGATACGTTGAAATGCAACTTGCAATGATTACTTTTCGGCTGAAGACAAGAGTCCTGCATGCCACCTGCTCCTTGGCGAATCATGATGACATCTCCGCCTGGCAGACCCATACCAATAGAACAGTGTTTCGCACCACAGGCCTGCCCACACTTGTCTGTCAAAGTAGGGCCGGGCTGTACAAGGGCTCGGCAAATGTAGAAGTCGATCTTGTGTACATTGTAAGGACCTACTTCCCATGGATCACCGGCATTCCACCAACAGCCATGACTGCTTTGAGATATTTTCGTTCCTAGGCACTTGCTTTTGCAGCAGGTATTTGCACGCCCATTACAGTTCACAGTAACCCAAATGTGTTTCACGTAGTGCGGATGTCCGCAACTACATCTGCAGCGGATTGGTGCTAATCCAGATGGGTCAACTAGATTCGTCGGATTAGAGTCGGCATACTCAAATAGATTGTCGCCAGCCTCGCGGCCAATCGGATCATATGATAACCACCTCCCCGAACCAGGTCCGTAAGGTCGCCGGCGAATCAATTGGGGAAACGCCGTAGTGGTCTCGTAATAGTACCCGCTAGTTGCTCCCCACTGATACGGAAACTCCGTCGTCCCGCTACTCGCCGTGACTTCGCCAAACGCCGAGTACTTTCGCGAGTCGGTCACATTGCCATTCTCGTCCGTCAGTTCGGTCGTGTTCCCCTGGCCATCGTAATGGTAGTGCCGGATCTGACCTCCACGATCCTGCGACAGTACTTGACCATACAATGTCGGCTCGGTTGTGTACTCCACGATCGTATTTCCAGTGTCGCCGTCATATTCCTCGATGATATTGTCTTCGATCTCGTCCCAGAAGTACTTTACGTGGGCCATGGTTAACTCCATTTGTCAATGCGACGGAAGTTCGCATTGTACGCCATCGTGACGCGCGAGCCGCTCGGCATCTGCACGAGCGTCATTTGATTCTCGTAGTTCCAAGTGTTCGTCGTCGTCCCTGTCGGTGCCTGTTCGATCTGCTGGTTGCCGGCAGCGTCGAACGTATACGTCGTAGTTCCGGTGACATCTTTACTTGTCACTAATTGATTGGCGGCATCGAATGTCGAAGTCGTCAAGGAACCGGAAGCGTTCTTCACGAGGCGGTTTCCGACGGCGTCGAATGTAAATGACGTGTTGAATCCACCCGTACCTGAACGATTCTCGTTGATCAGTTGGTAAGTCCGATCAAACGCCCAAGTTGTCTTCTGACCCGTGGCGTCGGTTACTCCGAGCCGATTCCCCGTTCCGTCGAGTTGGTAGGTTGCACTCGACTGCACTGTTCCATTGCTCTTAAAGTTGAAGAGACTTGAGAGTTGGCCAGCCGCATTAAAGGTGCTTGACGCACGAGAACTATCCGGTTCGGTCACCAATGTCCGGCGATCCGCCGCGTCGTACGCAAAAGTCGTACGACGATTGCCGGCATCAATCTCCGACGTGAGCCGTCCGGCTTGATCATAGGCGTAGGTGGTTCGTCCGCCGGACGTCTTCTGCTTTCCAATCCGCTGATTCACCGCATCA